>CAIQIV010000067.1 GCA_903871905.1 uncultured Chloroflexota bacterium
CCGCAGCACCTGCATGACCAGGAAGAAGTCATCATTGATTACACGGTCCGGAGGCGCGGCATACAGCTCACGGCGCAGCGCCAGGATCTCGCCGGAGGCGCTGGTGCACGAAGACAGGCGGGTCTCCTGAGACTTGATAAAGGATTCATACTTCCAGTACAGGCCTTCCGATTCTCCCAATGCTCCGTCCCCTGAGACGATCCGCTTGGTCCCGCAGGTTGCTCCCACCTCCGGGTCGGCGAATGGGGCAGCTAATTTTTGCAGGGTCTCTTTTTCATAGAAGTTGTTGGCGTCGGAAAAGACCACGATCTCGCCGCGCGCCTGGCTCATAGCCCGGTTGATCGCAGCCATCTTGCCCTGCCGCTCTGCCCTATGACAGAGCTCAACCCCTTGCCCGGCAAAGGACAGCACGATGCTGGAGGTGGCATCTGCTGATCCATCTGCAGCCACCAGGATCTGCAGCTTTGAGCGAGGATACTCCAACTCCAGGCTGTTGCGCAGCTTCTCAGCGATCAGCATTTCTTCGTTGTAGGCGGCGATCAGCAGGGTCACCGGTGGCTCATACGGGCGGGTCTCAGACCCGCCTCTACTACCAAGCTGGCGGCCTGGGCGCGGCGCAAACCGCTGCCGCAGGCTGGCTGCCGCGGCCAAGATCACAGGGTAGCCAAAATAAGTATAAATAATTCCTGACACACACAGCCAGAACATCAAGCCGTTCATCTCTGCTTTTCCTTGAGTTCAGTGTACAGGCGGGACAATTTCCCGGCAGTTTGCTCCAATGAATAGCTTTCTAAGATGGCCTGGCGGGCATTTTTACCCAGGCTGTCGCGCAGCGCCGCGTCGTCCAACACCTCCAGAATAGCCGAGCGCAGGCCATCGGCCTGGCCAGGCTCGACCAGCCAGCCGCTTTGTTTGTGGGTGATCACATCGCCTGCCCCACCCACGCGGGTAGCTATCACTGCCAGACCGCTGGAAAGCGCTTCCAGCATGGCATTGGACAGCCCCTCGGTGGCGGATGGCAGGATAAACAGGTCAGCTGCCTGCAGGTAGGGGGCGACATCCTCAACCTGACCGGCAAAGCTCACCCCTGGGCCGGCCTGCCGCTGCAGTTCGATTTCTTGTTCCCCTGTCCCTAACACCAACAGGGAAGCCTGGGGGTGGGCCGCCTGCACCTCTGGCCACAGGCGGATCAGCTCATTTACTCGTTTCTCCGGCGCCAGCCGCCCGCTGAAAACAGCCAGCGGCGCCTGATGGATGCCCAGGGTGTGGCGCAGGGCCCATTTTTCGGCGGGCGGCAGCGGCCGGAAGCGCCTGGTGTCCACTCCATTGGGAATAAAACGCTGGCGGTTTGGGCCGACGCCCGCGGTCTGCAGCTCCTGTTCAATCTCCCTGCTGATGGCAATGAACACATCCACCTGCCGGCAGAACGCTTCCAGTCGCCGCCGGCCAAGCGGCTTGCTCTTCAACTTGGCAATGTCGCCCAGCAGGCCGCCGCGCAGGATCTTCACCGCCACCGGTGTTCCCAGCATCTGCCGGGCCGCAA
Source organism: uncultured Chloroflexota bacterium (assembly GCA_903871905.1). GTDB lineage: Bacteria > Chloroflexota > Anaerolineae > Anaerolineales > UBA4823 > CAIQIV01. The sequence goes on from CAIQIV010000067.1 coordinate 1,544, forward strand.
CTGCCGCAGTGGTAGGAGAGAGCAGTTCATGGGCGTGGATCACGTCTGGCCGGGAGCGCAGCAGCATCCAGGCTGTTCCCAGGGTATACGAGATGGACGCAGCAGCTTTTGGCCCGGGACTGGGGATGCGGTGCACCGGGACGCCGCCTATGACCTCGTAGGATCTCAGCCCGGGGTACCGCCGGGTGTATACCTGGATGGAAATCCCGCGCTGCTGCAGCAGCGGCGCCAGGGCAGCGATCTGGCGTTCTGCCCCGCCGGTGCGCGGCAGATATCCCTGGATAATCATGGCGATTTGCAGGCTGGATGCCATCAGGAGTCCTCCTTCTCCAGCCCGGCAGATGAATGTGGTTCTGTCTCGCCGAAATGATCCCCGGGAATTCCACACACCCGCCGGTACAGCTCGAGATGCTGCTGTGCCATGCGGAAAGGATTATAGACCTGGCTGACATATTCAAAGGCATTCTGCCCCCGGGCTGCCAGCTGGTCTGGATCGGCAAGCAGGCACTGAATAGCGGATGCCAGGCCTTTGACATCTTCAGGTTCTACCAGGTAGCCGGTGTCAGGCCGGATCATTTCAGGTGCCTCGCCGACGCGGGTGGCGACAACGGGCAGACGGGCGGACATCGCTTCCAGGATCGCCATGGAAAGACCTTCAGACAGCGAGGCGTTAATGTAGAGATCGCTGGCAGCCAGCAAAGCGGGCACATCGCTGCGCTTCCCCAGGAGAAAGACCGCCTGCCCCAATTCCAACTGCCGGATCTGCTGCTCCAGTTCAGCCTGCTGATCTCCTTCACCGACAATGACCAGGGCGGCGTTGGGAAATTGCAGCTGTACCCTGGCAAAAGCCGGCAGTAAGGTCAAGTACCCCTTGACCGGCGTCAGGCGTCCCACGGAGATCAAGATGGTGCGCCGGGTATCGCCCACCATCTGGCTTCGCAGTTGGAGGCGCTGTGCAGGCTCAAGCGGTGGAATGGGAAAGACGGCATTGGCGATCACTACCAGCTGCTGGTGGGGGAACCGGGCCTGTTGGGCGCGTGCCACGGACTGGCATACGGCGATCACGCCTCTGGCATGCCGGTTGATCATCCTGGTTTCCAGGTAACCGCTCAACCGGTTGTGGTCCATTTCTGGCGGACGTCCGTTGTGCAGGGTCACCACGCTGGGAATGCCTGCCAAACGCGCAGCGGATGTCCCGAGAACGTTGGCATAAGCCAGGTGCGAGTGCAAGATATCAAACTGCCCATGACGCAGGCGTTCAACCAGGTGCAGGAAGCGGAATGGGTCAGCCAGCTCGGAATGCCAGGCAGCCGGAAAGGCTTCCACCAGGACGCCCAGGTTGCGCAGCTCATTGACCATCTCCAGGTCCATTTTGCGATTGAGATTGAATACCGCCAGGCTGTGTTCCCCGCACTGCAGCAGGGCGCGCGCCAGGGTGCTGATCACTTTTTGAGCGCCGCCCAGGTAGAGGCTGTCGATCACGTAGGCGATGCGCATTATTTCCTCGTGTTCCTTATGCTGCGCAGCAGATCCATGGCTCGAACCAGCACCGGGCGCTGCAGCCACCACAAGGCGGCCAGGTACACCAGGCCTCCCACGGTGATCCCGGAAATCAGCAGCAGGATGGAAGGCTGCCCGGCAAGGACGCCCTGCAGGGCGATCACGATGGCGGCCATCGGCAGGCTGGCCTGGAAGGCAGGCCCCAACTCGGCCAGGATGCGCCCCAGGGGGAGTGAAAATTCGAGACTGATCACCCAGAAGGTGACCAGGACCACCAGGACTGCCACGCCGGCCTGCAGCCAGGCAACCAGGGCTAATGACTGCGGCCCGGTCACCGCCCAAAACAACAGGGGAACCGTGATCAGAGCCCGGCCAAAGGCTATTTTGTTGAGCGTTGCCAGCTTACCCTGGGCTTTCAGCAGGTCTCCGGCATTGAAGGAATAAGAGAGGATCATGGTGTAGATGGAAATTGCTTGCAGGACTGGGATGGCGGCAGCCCATTTCTCGGTAAACAGGACCAGGATGAATGGCGCAGCGATCAGCGCCAGCCCTAAGCCCAGCGGGGTGGTGATCAGGGCCACGTAGCGCAGGGTGGTGAGGAAAGCGGTCGCCAGGCGCTCACTATCCTCGCGCACCGTGGTGTAGACCGGGAATAGCACGCTGCCCAGGGTGGAATAGAGCTGCTTGATCAGCAGCTCAGGCAGGCGGAAGCCCAGTGTGTAAATCCCCAGCGAGGCTGGCCCCAGGTAACGCCCCACCAAAAGATAGTCGATATTCAACAGCAGGGTGCTGAGCAGATTGAGAAACAGGACCCCGCTGCCAAAGCTGAGCAGCTGGCGTGCCGCAGCCCTTGAGAATCTCCAGGATGGGCGCCAGGGGAACAGCAACCAGTAGCTGATGCCAGAGGCTATCTCCCCCAGTACCTGGCCTGCGACCAGACTCCAGGCGCCTGCACCCAGTAGCGCCAGCGTCACCGAGAAGCCGCCCTTGCCGGCTGATTGGATAAAGTCGGGGACAAATTTTTTCCCGAACGCCAGCCCTTTACGCAGCAGGGCCTGCTGGGTCTGGCTGATCGACATTGCCGGGAAGAGCAGCCCCAGGCCGCGGGTCAGCGGCACGGCGCGCATATCATGGAAGAATGCTCCGACCAGCGGAGCGCACAACCAGGTGAACAGGAACATGCAGGCGCCGATCAGCAGGCTGAGCCAGAACATGGTGTCTGCCATCTCGTCGCTGGCGGTGTGATAGATCAGTGCCATCCCCACGCCCAGGTCGGCAAAGCTTTCCAGGATGTTAATGAATACTGTGGCATAGCTGGCCAGGCCAAAATCCTCCTGGGTCAGCAGGCGCGCCAGGATGACCATGCTGGCAAAGACCAGGATCTTGCCGGTATAGTAGGATGCATTGACCCAGAAGAAACCCTTGACTGTGGTGGAGGCCAGCCGGTTGTTCGCGGTGCTCAATTCGCTGCTCCAGGTGAAAGGGGCTTTTTTCTGGCCAGCCGGCTCCCCTGGATGGGGAGCACGGTTGGGGCAAATCGGTCGCGCGCCACCTGGGGGATGGCCATGATGATGCCAAACAGAAGCCAGAAATAGCGCGGGTAAGCCAGATGAAGAAAAATGGAGGTGAATAGATAGCCGGTCATGCTCACCCCATAGGCATACGCCAGGCTGGCAAAATCGTTCATTCCCTGGCGCATGAACTCCCGGTGGGCGGTGAGCAGGCTGCGTCCCATTGCCAACAGCAGCAGTCCGAAAGCCAGCAGCCCAACCAGGCCGGTTTCGGCCAGGATTTCCAGGTACAGGCTGTGCGCGGAGCGCGCCTCGCGGCGGGGATCCAGACCCAGGTAGCGTGAGTACTGCTGGTAATGCGAGTTGTAGTTATTCAACCCGACCCCCAGCAGCGGGTGATCGCGGAACATGTAGTAGGCCACCAGCGCCTCGCTGGCCCGCCCGCCGAAGGATACTTCAGCCGTAAGGTTATCGTTAAACCCGGGAATAATATCTTTGATGGTGAGCAGCCGGTTCAAATATTTTTCCGGCGCAGCACGCAGGGCAAGCACGCCCAGGATGATCAGCAGGAGCAGGGCCACTGGCTTGGGCCGGTAATACAGCAGCATCAGGCCAATTACCAACGCCAGCCCCAGGGCCGCGCCGCGGGAGAAGGTGAAGATGATCGACAGGACGCATACCACCAATGACCATGCCGCCAGCAGGCGCAGCCAGCGTTTTTTCTCAAAAATCACGCAGTGGATAGCAAGAGGCACCAGCACGATCAGGAACTGCCCGTAGAAGTTCGGGTCGCCGATTGGGCCTGAAATGCGGTTTTCGTTGACCCCGGTGACAATGTTCTGGATGCGCGCCAGCCCAAAGCCCCAGTAATTGTTACTAAAGGTTTGTGTAAGATATTGAAAGGTGGTAATGGACCCCATAAAGATGCCGGCCAGGAGCAGAGAATAGGTGACCTGGCGCAGGACAGTGCGCCGCTGCAGGATCATCCCAATGATAATGACAATCACTGCGTCCTTTATAAATGTGGTGGCAGCCTCCTGAGCGCGCTGGAAATCGCTGGCATTTAACAGGGATGCGGTCAGCACAAGCCCGTATAGGATGACCAGCAGGGCGGTCTTTTCCCAGCCCAGCGGGCGGCGACGGAAAACCAGCCAGCGCACCAGGATCATCACTATCACCAGGCCCAGGAAAGGCTGGAATACCGACGGCGCCCCGTGATGTTCGGTCAGTACATCTGAAAAACGGGTGTAGCTGATGAAGATCAAAACAAACAGGCCCCACTCCACGTTGAGCACAACCGCCAGGGCTACCAGAAGGCCGGCAGCTAAGGCCAGGACGATCAACAGGCTGTCCGTGTTTGCGATCAAACCGATTCCCAGGCCAGCCAGGACGGCTGCGGTTCCAAACAGCAGCGAGTGCCAGTTGATGTCGTCGCGTCCAAAGGAAGCTTTCATCCCATTCCAGCCTGGACCAGACCTGGATTAGATGCCGGACTGGGAAATATCCGGCGCTGTTTGCCCGGCCTGCTCTGCCAGGGGGGAGGCATCCATGGCTGGTTGGGTTGCCGGTTTCTGCGGCAGCACGGGTGCTGCCAGTGGTTCATCCCGGCGTTCCTCCAGGTTCTGCAGCGCACGGGTGATCAGATCCCCAACCGCCTCGTTATCCTGTGAGCGGGCAATGCCGATATTGGGCTCCAACCGTAGATGTTCCGCGGTTTGCATCACCTCCACGGGACGGGACAGCTCCCAACGGATGCGGCCCAGGATCGTGTTGGCCGCTTTGTAAGGTGTGGAAGGCAGGATCAGGGAGAAACTAAAGTTATCCCAGCGACCGATGATGTCATTGCCGCGCAGCTCATTGCGCAGGATGCGCGCTGCATCGCGGATCAGCTGGTCAATGGCAGGCTGGGGCAGTGTTTCAGCAAAGTCCCGTAGACCCTGCAGTTGAATGATCCCCAGCGAGAAGATCCCTTCGGTCTGGCGGGCGCGTAACGCTTCCTCTTCCAGGGCGCGCTCGAAATATGGCCGGGTGTAGCCCAGGGAAACGGGGTCCGTGATACGCCGCTGGCGCATGGCTTCGAGCGGGATGCGCAGCTGTTCCCGGATAATTGCCAGGACTGCTCCAACCAGCAGACCCAGGGCCATGGCCAGCGCCGCATCGCGCAGCGGCTGTGGGCTGATGGGATCGGTGGGCGGGACGGCTGCATCCAGCAGGGTGACCTGGTAGAGGCGGTCCAGGTTGTTGATATATTCGATGGCCTGCTGGCTGAGCAAGTTTGCCCAGCGGGCGGCCAGCATGGGATTGGGGCCGGTGACATTGATTTCCAGGATATTGGCTTCTGGAGCGACCACCGTTTTCTGGGTGTACTCTTCTATCTGCAATGGGCTGAGCTGCAGGGTTTTCTGCACGTTATTTCTCATGGACAGGCTGTCCAGGACTTCCGCATAGGTGGTAATGATCGAACGCCGATCCAGGGTAGCCAGGCTGTCCACCATGTCTCCCAGGTCAGTGTTGGGATTGGGCGCCACCAGCAGACGGCTGGTGGCGCGGTACATGGGAGTTGCCAGCAAGCTGATGATCAGGGATACATTGATCGCCACGAAGGTCGTGATGGCAATGATCCACCATCCTTTGAGCAGCATGCGTACATAGATCTTGACTTCCATACACAACTCCCTATTCTGGAACAGGTCCTGGTTTCAAAATGCACGACCGCCCGCAATGACTTGTGAGAAACATTCACCCAGCCGGGCGGTATTTTTCGAGAGGCAGAATTCATCCAGCACCAGCTGTCGCCCTGCCGCCGCCATGCGCCGCGAGTCAGACGGGTGCTCGATGGCTCTCTGGATGGCATCAGCTAACTGCTGCGCGTCTCCGGGCGGGGACAGGAGGCCTGTGACGCCATCCTGAATGATCTCAGGGATCCCCGAAAGGTCACTGGCGATCACCACCAGCTCACAGGCCAGCGCTTCCATGATCGCCACCGGGATGCCTTCCATCTTCTTGGAAGGGGTGATGATGCTGGGTTGGACATAGCCATCGGCGCAGGACAGCCGCCGGGCGACTTCCTCCTGAGGCAGCGCGCCCAGCGGCTGTACCTGTTTGTCTAGGTTTTCTGCCCTGATCAGCTTTTCCAGCTCACGAGCTTTTTCGCCGCTGCCGATAATCTGGCAGCGGAATGGTACCCCGCGCTGCCGCAGCAGGCTGCAGGCCTTGATCAGCACGTCCTGGCCTTTGTAGGGTTGGAGGCTGCCAATATTGACCAGGTTAAAGATGCAGTGTTCTGCCTCCGGTTTTGCCTGGATGGCATAACCGGATGGGTCAATGCCGCAGTGGATCACCAGGGTCTTCTCGGCGATCCAGCCACCGAGATTTTGCTGCAGGAAGATGCGGTTGTAGCGCGAGATTGCTACCACGAAGGCAGCCAGCCGCAGCTTCTCAGCCAGCATGGCCTGGGAGACAAAGATATCGTGAGCATGGACGGTGACACTGTAGCTGATGCCGGTGATCTGGTGAATGATCCAGGCTGCAAGCGCTGGAAATGTCGCATAATGGGCGTGGATGTGTTCCACCCCTTCTTGCTGCATCATCTCGGCTGTGGCGATCGACTTAGGCAGCAGCGCCAATCCCCGCGCCAGGAACCTGGGGTTAGCCAGGTTCCCCTTCAGCACCTGCTGCCACAACTTGAAATACAAGCCGGGATCAGCACGCAGGAAGCGGCTGTTAGCCGCCATAACCCTGGTGGAGAGGAAAGGAACCGCCCGCGCCCGCGGCAGCCAGGGCCGCGCTTCTGGGTGAATGACTGGCTGCTGCTGGACAATCAACGGATACAAGGCGATCTCCCATCCCTGCCGTTCCAGCTCGATCATCTCGCGCAGGATAAAGGTTTCGGGCAAGTGAGGAAAGCGCGACATGATATAGGCAGTTTTGTGCCTTGATGGCGGCGCTTTGACCGGTTCAGCGCCTGGAGGCGGCAGGTTTGTCTCAAAAGACGGGGCCATCAGGCTGCGCCTCGCTGGGAGAGCACGGCCGGGATGGTGCGGACCAGGATCTGCACATCCAGCCACAGGCAGCGGTGATTGATATACAGGATATCCAGCCGGACGCGCTCATCAAACTCCAGGCTGCTGCGTCCCATGATCTGCCACAGCCCGGTAAGACCCGGTTTGACATCCAGCCTCTCTATCTGCCAGGTGCGGTAGGTGCCAGGGGCAAATGATGTCGGGCGAGGCCCAACAATGCTCATGTCCCCTTGCAGCACATTGAGAAGTTGAGGCAGCTCATCCAGGCTGGTTTTACGCAGGAAGCGCCCGACGCGCGTGACGCGTGGGTCATTCGTGATTTTAAAATCGGGCCACTGCAGCTCATTCAGATACATATATTTTTGTTTGAGCTGCTCAGCATTGGGCACCATGGTGCGCAGCTTATACAGGCGGAAGCGTTTTCCATCTTTGCCGGTTCGCTCCTGGGTGAACAGCACTCCCCCGCGAGGGGACTCGATGACTACCAGCAGGGCCAACAGCAGCAGCAGGGGCAGCCAAAGCGGCGCGCTGAGCAGGACCAGCGCCAGGTCCATGGCTCGTTTTGCAGTCCGGTAATAGCGGCCTTGAAATACGGCCCTGGATGGATCACACTTTTCAATCCATTGGTGTTGTTGGATGACGATGACGCCAGGAGACATGGGAACCTGGGCTGTGTGGGTTATCCGGGCTCTTCTTCGCCTTCTACTGTGTCACTTGACACATCCGCAGGACGCATGTCGCTTCCCACACGGGGAGCGGCATGATTGATGTCAGGATGGATCAGGTGAAACCGCGCGGATTTGATCAGCTCGTCGAAGGTCAAGGTCTCCTCGGATAAGGTTGCGATGCCGCAGGACAGGATTGCTCCGAGCTGTTGTTTTACCCCAGCCTCGATACGGCGCGCCAGAATCCCTGCTCCCTCGGGATTGGTCTCTGGGCACACCACAATGAAGCGGTCGCGCGCCTCATGGATGGTGATCAGGTCGGTGCGGCGCGCTTCGTGCACGATCACCTGCCCCAGGCCCGCCATGACATAGCGCGACATCATGCGTTTCTGGATGTGCATCAGAATGCGCTGCAGGTCGATGGAAATCGTGCCTTCCTTTGGCTCAATAACCAGCACAGAAAGGGGATGGCGGTAGCGCCGGCTGCGTGCCAACTCCTTTCGTACCTCGTTATCCGCTTCATCCAGGGTATATAACTTGTGCCCAAAACTGGGGATGGTAACCTTCTCGATAATTGTCTCAAAATCTTCCAGGTTTTGTGACAGGTCGAAGGCCAGGTAGTTTGCCAGGACGATCAGAACCAGCTCGGTGATGGTGAGATATATTTGAAAACCAGTTGCCTGGGGGTGGGGCTCGAAGATGAAATAGCGAAGCAGCAAATAGAGGACGATCCAGAACAGGGTGGTCAGCAGCCTGAAGCGCTGCTGCAAGGTGGGCAGGAGCATGATGCTGCAGATAGACAGGATCATCAGCACGTAAACAAACGAGGAAATGTCCACGAGATTGTTTGATCCGAAATCGATTCGTTCCATGTTGAAAGCAACGGTCAGAAACAGGATCATCAGCAGGGCGGATTTTCTCAGGTTTGACATAGCGTCCTGCACCTCCAGATCAAGCAGCAAGGGGTTAAATCCACCAGGAGCTCCCCGTGCGGGTAGAGTCTTGGTGTCCATGCTAAATCATAATGGGTCGTTCTGGATTATGGAATAAACCGTGGGTAAATATAGGCTGAATCTAACGTAAAAAGATATGCTCAAGAGTGACAGATGTCATAGGAATCCCTTGACATCTGTCATATGATCTGGTATTCTATCGCTACCGACCGTTCGGTAGGGAGACTGCCTTGACCCGAGATGATATCCTAGACGCAGCCACGCAGATTTTCAGCCAGAAGGGCTTTCATGCTGCCTCAATGCAGGATATTGCCCAGGCGGTCAACTTGCAGAAAGCCAGCCTCTACCATCATGTGACCTCGAAACAGGAGATCCTGGTGACCATCCTGGATCGCGCCCTGGACCTGCTGATCGAGCAGATGGAAAGCGTGCTGGAGAAACCCCTGCCGACGGACGAGAAGCTGCGCCAGGCGATCATTGCCTACCTCAGCGGTTTGGGGTCTCACCGGGATCTGGCAGCGGTGCTGCTGCTGGAGCACCGCTCTCTGGAGCCAGAGTTTGCCGCCCGCCATGTTCCCCGCCGAGACCGCTTTGAGCATTTATGGCGTGAATTGATCCGCCAGGGCCAGCGCGAAGGGATTTTTGAGTGCCCGGACGTCGGGCTGGCAACCAGGGCGTTGATGGGGGTGATGAACTGGTCCATCACCTGGTATCGCCCTGAAGGCGCTCTGCCAATTGACGAAATCGCCGCGCAGTTTGCGGACCTATTTTTGAACGGCTTACGGACCCGCTGACCAGGCTGCGGAGGGCGGCTGCGGGTTTTTGGGAGGATTTGGGGTTTCTTGGGGCTGGGAGATGTGTGCCTTGGCTGATCAACGCGTGCCTGTGGTGAAGAAGTTTGAGACAACTGGGGGAGCCAGTGTCTTTCAAATTCCGTTAGAGGAATTCCCTGGGATGTGGGGATACGTCTACCTGGTTCTGGTTCAGGATGATGAGCTTGGAGAGATGAGAGTGCTGATCGACACGGGCTCGGGTTTTGGCGCCTCAGACCGCCACCTGCAGGCTGGACTGGAGCAGCTGCCGGTCTCGCCGGACAGTTTGACACACATCCTGATTACCCATGGGCATATTGACCATTTTGGAGGCCTGTCAAACCTGCGCCCGCTCACCTCAGCCCGGCTGGGTGTGCATGAGCTGGATCAGCGCGTTTTAACCCATTACGAAGAACGCCTGGTTTTCGTCACCCACCGATTGGATGGCTTCCTGGCTGAGGCGGGTGTGCGCATCGAGCGCCGGGCGAAAATCATTGAGATGTACCGCCTGACCAAGAGCCTGTTTCACTCGGTCAAGGTGGATTTTACCTATGAAGCGGCAGGGATGCGGGTAGGGCCATTCCACCTGCTGCATGTGCCGGGTCACTGCGCCGGGCACGTGGTTATTCGCCTGCACGACATCCTGTTTAGCGGCGACCACGTGCTGGATCACACCAGCCCGCACCAGGCCCCGGAGCAGCTTACCCTGTCCACCGGCCTGGAACACTACCTGGCGTCCCTGGAGGCGCTGCGCCTGTGGACATCCCCTTCAACCGGAGTTCCGGTGCGTCTTACCCTGGGCGGACATGATAACCCCATTACCGACCTTGCCGTCCGTATTGGCGAGATCCGCGATCTGCACCACCTTCGGCTGGAGAAGGTGCTCTCTTTCCTGTCAGAACCGAATACCGTGGCTGGCGTTTCGCAGGGCTTATTTGGCCAGGTTCACGGCTACAATGTGCTGCTGGCTCTGGAGGAAGCCGGGGCGCATGTGGAATATCTTTACCAGCGAGGTCACCTGGGAATCGATAACCTGCAGGAAGTCGAGGCCAGCAGCCTGCCCATCCCTATTCGCTATCGGAGATTATCATAATTCTGCCTGATTCTGCTGGCCCCTGGTCCGCAGAATAGGCGATGGAGAACGAGTTTCAGTCAACAAGGAGAAGTCAGACATGTATTCTTTCGAGCCTTCTGATGAACAGAAAATGTTGGTGGATGCGTTGGGCCGCTATGCCTCAGGCGACCTGCGGCCGATGGCGCACGAAGCGGATGAGAGCTTCGAAGTGCCGGTTGGCGTGATCCGCAAAGGCTGGGAGCTGGGCTACCTCCAGGCTTCGGTGCCCGAAGATTACGGCGGCTTTGGTGACCGACAGGCGGTGACTGGCGCACTGGCGGCTGAGGAACTGGCTTACGGGGACCTGGCCGGTGCTCTGGCGGTGATGACCCCGGGTCTGTATGTCACCCCTATCTTGCTGTCTGGAACAGAAGCGCAGAAGCAGGAGCTGATCCCGCCGGTTATTGAGGCGGATTGGAAGCCGTATACCGCGGCCCTGGTGGAGCCGCGCCTGGAATTTGACGCCAATGACCTGCTGACCAGCGCCCGTGCCGAAGATGGCGGGTATGTGATCAATGGGACCAAGGTATTCGTGCCATATGCGCAGAACTATGAGGGGATGGTGGTCTATGCCCGCCTGGGTGACAAGACCCAGGGGTTTATCGTGCCCAAAGGCACGGCGGGCGTGGAGATCGCTGGCCGGCAGAAACTGATGGGTATCCGCGCCCTGCCGGTGTACAAAGTTAATTTTAAAGATGTGCGCCTGCCGGCGGGAAGTCTGCTGGGCGGGGAAGCGGGTCACGAATTTGCCCCTATCCTCAATGCCATGCGCATTGGCATCGCCGGGCTGGCAACCGGCCTGTCACGGGCAGCCTTTGAATATGCCCGGGACTACGCCAAGGAGCGCGATGTCTTCGGCGTCAAGGTGGCCCAGAAACAGGCGATTGCCTTTATGCTGGCTGAGATGGCAACCGAGATCGAAGCTATCCGCGCCCTGGTTTGGGAAGCAGCCTGGATGCTGGATGCTGATAAGCCAGACGGTGGCAGGCAGGCTTACCTGGCGCAGCTCGGCGCCCAGGACATGGCAATGATGGTCACCGACCGGGCGGTGCAGATCCTGGGCGGGCATGGCTATATCCGCGAGCATCCCGTTGAACTGTGGATGCGCAATGGGCGGGGTATTGCCACCTTCCTGGGCATGGCAATTGTGTAGCCGCGGGACAAGCGAGCGGAAAGCAGCAGCAGAGTACAAGGAGAACCCAAGATGATCGAGTTCGAGATGCCTGAACAGATTGTAATGACCAATAACGCCCTGCGCACTGTGGCGGAAAACATGATGCGCCCGGTCTCACGCCATTATGATGAACAGGAGCATGAGGTGCCCTGGGATTACATCAACTTCATGCACATGGCAATGCGCGCTACGGGAGCTGGTTCGCTGGCGCCGGACAGCGGGCGCAAGAAGGAGACTGAACCGGGCAAGGAGAAACCGCGCCTGGGATACCAGTCCCTGGCCTTCATGCTGGAGATGCTCTCCTGGGGCGATACTGCCATGTACCTGGTGACACCGGGCGGTGGCCTGGGGGCCGCCGCGGTGGAGGCGGCTGGGTCGCCGGAGCAGAAGCAGAAGTTTTTAGCCCGTTTCCGCGGCGAAAAGCCGGTATTTGCTGCCATGGCCATGACCGAGCCGCAATGCGGCTCTGACACCTCCGCAATTCGCACCACTGCAGTGTTGGACCAGGCAGCCAACCAGTGGGTGCTGAACGGTGAGAAGATCTTTGTCACCGCCGGCCACAAGTCGCTTGAGCTGAGCGACGGTTTCGTGGTGGTCTGGGCGACGATCGACCCGTCGGCCGGGCGGGCGGGGATGCGCGCCTTCGTGGTGGAGCGCGGCACGCCGGGGATTAAAGTTGCCAAGCTGGAGCACAAGCTGGGCATCCGCGCCAGTGATACCGCTTCCATTGTTTTACAGGACTGCCGCGTGCCCTTCGAGAATATGCTGGGCAGTGTGGAGATCGTGCGCGAAGGCACCACCAAGGGCTTTAAGGGCGCCATGGCCACCTTTGACGCCACGCGCCCTCTGGTAGCCGCCATGGCGGTGGGGGTGGCGCGCGCTGCCCTGGAGATGCTGAAGGAAGAGCTGCAGAAGAACGGCATCGAGCTGCGCTACGGCCTGCCGCGCCAGAAGATGACCAGCATTGAGCGCGAGGTGATGGATATGGAGGTCATGGTGCGCTCGGCCTGGCTGCTGGTGCTCAAGGCGGTGTGGATGGCAGATAACCGCAAGCCGAACTCCATGGAGGCCTCCATGTCCAAGGTGCGCGCCGGGGATGTGGTTACCAAGATCACCCAGCGCGCCGTGGAAATTCTTGGCCCCCTGGGTTACACCACCGATACGCTGATCGAGAAGTGGTTCCGGGATGCCAAGATCAGTGATATTTATGAAGGCACCGGCCAGATCAACCGTCTGGTGGTTGCCCGCCAGATCCTGGGCTACAGCGGGCGCGAGCTGCGCTGAATTCGATCTATCGAAATCTTCAACAGGCAGGCTGAGCTTGTCGAAGCCCGGCTGTTGGAGGCTGCCAGAAAGCCAGGAGCGCTGAACCTGTCAATACCCGCATGTATGAAAGGCGCGCTGAGCCTGTCGAAGCGCAGGTAAATCGGCGAAAAACTCGAAAGCCAGCACCTTAACAATTAGGTTATAATTAAGTATTAAGGGTCGTATTAAAGAGGACCTGGCATTGGGATTTACCCACAAGGAGAACGAAGATGAGATTTTCACCCCGCACCTTACTCGCTGTGAATATTCTGATCATGGTTGCCCTGGTGCTGGCTGGCTGCCAGATCCCGGGCGCAAAGCCAGCTGCTCCCACGCAGGTACCTGACCTGGCATATACCCAGGCGGCGGAGACGATCGTGGCGCAGCTCACCAGTTCTGCACCGACTGCCACGCTGGCCCCTCCGGAGCCGACTCTGGCTCCGCCGCCGGTTGAAATGCTGCAGCCTACCCAGCCTCCCCCGACTGAGATCCCCCTGCCCACCAGCACTCCTGAGCCGGTGGCGCCAACCGAGCCGGCTGTTGTGGTTACCCCGACCGAGGCTGCGCCGGCTTTGCCAACAGGAGCCCCGACCGGTGTGGTAGTCCTGGCGACGGCTACCCTGGTCCCGCCGTATTCACAGCCCTATACCATGCCGCCTTACCAGGCGTTTCCTCAAACGGTGCCTACCATCCCAGCCACCTATGTTGCCCCGGCGTTCCCACCCTATAATGCACCGTATGCCACGCCGTACGTTGCGCCCTATCCAACCCCGGTCTATGCAGTGCCGTATACCGGCACATTAGCCCAGCCGGCCTTCACCGCCACACTGCCTACGGTGCAGCCTATCCCATGGCGCCTGGCCTTCCAGGATAACTTTGAGGGCTCCATGGGCTGGACCGTGGAGACGGGGAAAAACTACAAGATGGGCTATGACATGGGCGGGTACCGCATGTACGCCGACTTTGATAATGATGCCATCTACAGCGTCAAAACCTCCAATTACGGTGATGTTCGGGTGGAGATCGATGCTGCTCGATTGGGCGGGCCGTTCTCCAGCTATTATGGTCTGACCTGCCGTTTCCAGAACGGCGGCAACTACTATTCCCTGGTGCTGACCGGGGATGGCTCCTATGCAATTTTGAAGAAGCTCACCGGAAAGTTTTACACCCTGGCGCAGAGCCAGGCTCCGTCCACCGCGATCAACCGCTCGACTGCTTATAACCGTATGCAGATCGAGTGCGTTGGCCCGACGCTCACCCTGAGCGTCAACGGGCAGGTGCTGCTGCAGGCACGGGATTATGACTTCCCGGCGGGTTACGTGGGGATGATCGCCGGCAACCAGCGGGAGTCCGGCATGGATGCGCTGTTTGATAACATTGCAGTCTTAACTCCCTGATCTTCAGGTGTTTTCCTGAATGGGGGAACGGTCGTGCGGCCCGGCAGAGAACTGCCTGGCCGCACGCTTTTTATCCATCAATATGGACTTTGATTGAAACTGAGGAGTAATTATGAAGTACCAGATTAACCAGGCCGTGGTCATTGGAGCAGGGACCATGGGGGCGGCGATCGCTGCGCTGCTGGCAAATGCTGGCGTCTCAGTGACCCTGCTGGACATTGTCCCCGACAAGCTGCTGTCCGACGAGGAGAAGCAGGGTCTGACCCTGGAGGATGCGGTTGTGCGCAACCGCATCGTCAACGATGGTCTTCAGCGGGCGATCAAGGCCCGCCCGGCCAATTTTGTCACCGCCGAGCATGCCAACCGGGTCAAGGTGGGCAACCTGGTGGACAATTTTGACGCCATCAGCAAGGCGGACTGGATCATCGAGGTGATCATCGAAAACCTGAAGTTGAAGCGCGATCTCATGGAGCGTATCGACACGGTGCGGCAGCCGCACGCCATCATCAGCACCAACACTTCGGGCATCCCGGTGGCTTCCATCTCGGCCTGTGAGGAGATCCCGGTCACTTCCCTGATGGACTGTCGCTCGGACAGCTTCCGCGAGCATTTCCTGGGCACCCACTTCTTCAACCCGCCGCGCTACCTCAAGCTGGTCGAGATCATCCCCACCGAGGAGACGCTGCCCGAGGTGGTGTCCTTCATCAGCCATTTCATCGAGTTCCGCCTGGGTAAGGGCGTCGTGCTTGCCAAGGATACCCCCAACTTTATCGCCAACCGCCTGGCGTTTGGCACCGGCGCTTTCGCCCTCGACTATGTGCTGAACAACGACTTCAGTGTGGATGAGGTAGACGCCATCACCGGCCCGGCGATCGGGCGGCCCAAGACCGCTACCTTCCGCCTGATGGACCTGGTGGGTATCGATGTCTGGGAGCACGTGGGGCTCAACCTGGCCCCGGCCATCCCGGATGACGCCCATGCCTTGAAGTACCTGAGTTCTGAGCGGGCGAATGCCCTGATCCGCTCCATGGTGGAGAAGGGCCGGCTGGGTAACAAGTCAAAGCAGGGCTTTTACAAAGAGGTGCGCCAGCCGGATGGCAAGAAGGAATTCTGGTCGCTCAACCTGGAGAGTATGGAGTACGAGGCGCCCAAGAAGGTACGCTTTGAGTCGATCGGCAAGGCCAAGGATAAGCCGCTGGGTGAGCGCCTCAAGCAGCTGTTGGGCGCCGAGGACCGCGCCGGGCAGCTGGTGCGCGCCCTGACCTACCAGGGGCTGGCCTATGCCTCCGAGCGTATTCCGGAGATCGCCGATACGCCCCGCCCCATCGATGACGCCATGCGCTGGGGCTTTGGCCACGATGCCGGGCCTTTTGAAACCTGGGATCTGATCGGCGTAGCTGAGACAGCAGCCGCCATGCAGGAAGCTGGCTTCCCACCTGCCCCCTGGGTGGGGGAGATGCTGCGCCTGGGGTACAGCACCTTCTACCAGTATGTTGGCTCGGAAAAGGTAGGGGTCTACAATCCAAACCAGTGCAGCTACGAGCTTGTTGAACGCCCGGCAGGGCTGGTGGTGCTCAGTGAGCGCAAGGCGGCGAGCAGGGTGATCAAGCGCAATCCTGGCGCCTCGCTGATCGACCTGGGGGAGGGCGTGGGCCTGGTGGAGTTCCACACCAAGATGAATGCCCTGGACGATGATATCTTCAACATGCTCCAGGAAAGCCTGGATCGCGCCGAGCGTGACCTGGACGGCCTGGTGATCGGCAACGAGGCCGAGCACTTCAGCGCCGGGGCCAACCTGTTTATGGTGGTGATGGGCGCCCAGAGCGGTATGTGGGACCAGCTGGACGCCGCCATCCGCAAGATGCAGGATATCAACATGCGCATGCGCTATTTCCCAAAGCCGGTGATCGTGGCCCCGGCGGGGATGTCCCTGGGCGGTGGGGCGGAGATCACCATGTATGCCAACCGGGTGGTGGCCCATTCTGAGCTGTACACCGGCCTGGTGGAGGTTGGAGCGGGGGTGATCCCCGCCGGCGGCGGCACCAAGGAGATGCTGCGCCGTATCCTCAACCCGCCCATGCGCACGCAGAACGCCGATCCCCTGCCTTTCTTGCAGCGCATCTTTGAGCAGGTTGGCATGGCCAGGGTATCGGCCAGCGCCGAAGAAGAGCGCCAGATGGGCATCCTGGGCGCCTGCGACCGGGTGGTGCTCAACCGCGACCACCTGCTGGCCGAAGCCCGGCGCGAGGTGCTCACCATGAACGCTGCCGGCTACCAGCCGCCCCTGCCGGAGAAGATCTACGCTGCCGGGCGGGATGCCCTGGCGGCCTTGCAGGTGGGGATCTACATGATGAAGCAGGGCGGCTACATCACCGAGTACGAAGCGGTGATTGCCGGCAAGCTGGCGCAGGTGATGACTGGCGGCGAGATCAGCCGCCCCACCTGGGTGGATGAGCAGTATATCCTGGATCTGGAACGCGAGGCGTTCCTGTCGCTGTGTGGTCAGGAGAAGACCCAGCAGCGCATGTGGAACCTGTTGCAGACCGGAAAACCGTTGCGCAATTAGTGATGAAGGAGATGTTCGCATGTCGCAAATAGACTCTTCTCGAGAAGCAGTGATCGTGGCGGCGGCCCGCACCCCGGTGGGCAAGGCCAAGCGCGGCGGGTTGGCCACGGTGCGCCCGGATGAGCTGGCGGCGGCGGTGCTCAGCGAGGTGCTGCGCCGCGCCCCGGGCCTTGACCCGGCTGAGATCGATGACGTGATCCTGGGCTGCGCCTTCCCTGAGGGGGAGCAGGGAATGAACATGGGGCGTATGGTTGGCTTGCGCGCCGGGCTGCCGCAGTCGGTCCCAGCCGAGACGATCAACCGCTTCTGCTCTTCGGGCCTGCAGAGCATCGCCCACGCCGCCCACGCTGTCATGGCCGGGCAGGCCGGAGCGGTGCTTGCCGCCGGCGTCGAATCGATGAGCATGGTGCCGATGACCGGCAATAAGTTTGCCCCCAACCCATTCTTTGCTGCCGATTCCCCCGAGGTCTTCACCAACATGGGGCTGACTGCTGAGAACGTGGCAGCGAAGTACGGCGTCAGCCGCCTGGACCAGGACGCCTTCTCCTTGCTCAGCCACCAGCGGGCGGCGCGGGCGGTGGAGAGCGGTGTCTTTGACCCGGAGATCACCCCTGTCCAGGTGGAATTGGTGGAGCCTGGCGCCGGTGGGAAAACGCAACGCCGCAGTTTCACCGTCAGGCGTGACGAAGGGCCGCGGGCGGATACCAGCCTGGAAGCGCTGCAGAAGCTCAAGCCCGCGTTCAAAGAGGGCGGCTCGGTGACCGCCGGCAACTCGTCCCAGATGTCAGACGGGGCGGCGGCGGTGCTGGTCACCTCGCGGGCCAGGGCCGAAGCGGTTGGTCTGAAGCCCCTGGCGCGCTTTGTCTCCTTCGCCGTGGGCGGGGTGGCGCCAGAGCTGATGGGCATCGGGCCCATCGTCGCTATTCCCAAGGCGCTTAAGCTGGCCGGCCTGTCCCTGGATCAGATCGGGCTGATTGAGCTGAACGAGGCCTTCGCTGCCCAGAGTCTGGCGGTGATCCGTGAGCTGGGGCTGAACCCGGAGATCACCAATGTCAACGGCGGGGCCATCGCCCTGGGACATCCCCTGGGCTGCACCGGCGCCAAGCTGACCACGCAATTGGTGTACGAAATGCCGCGGCGCGGTGTAAAATATGGCATGGTATCTATGTGCATCGGCGGCGGCATGGGCGCAGCCGGCATTTTTGAAAATCTATCTTAGTTGCAGGAGTATGGAAGAATGGCTGATATCACGGTACAACAGTTGATCGAAAATCACCCCAAGGCATTTATCCCCTCGGCGGCTGAGGGCGTGGAAGCGGTGATCCAATACCGCCTGACCGGGGACGAAGGCGGCGACTATATCATCGCCATCAAGGACGGCGCCTGCTCCGTGGAGCCTGGCCTGGCTGAGAATCCCAAGATGACCCTGACGGCTGACGCCGGCGACTTCCGGGACGTGCTGACTGGCAAGGCCAATGGCATGCAGTACTTCATGATGGGTAAGCTTAAGCTGGCCGGGGACCTCAACCTGGCAATGAAGCTGACCTCGTTCTTCAAGATGGCTTAGGCCGGAAGGTTGGACGAAAACCGGGCCGCTCAGCATCGAGCGGCCCGGTTTCACATTAACCGGGTTGGATTACTCCTGGTAGGGAACCGGGACGACCTGCCCCTGCAGCGCAGCCTGCAGCCCGGCGATCTGCGCCTGGATGAAGGCCACGACCTCGCCGGCAGCCACCAGGCTGCGCTCCTCCTGGTCGCGGCGCTTGAATTCGTAGCCGCCGGCCTTGAGCGAGCGCTCGCTGACCGTCAGGCGCAGCGGCAGGCCGATCAGGTCGGCGTCGTTAAACTTGAAACCGGCGCTTTCCGCCCGGTCGTCCATCAGCGCTTCGATGCCGGCTGCCATCAGTTCGGTGTACAGGGCCTCGGCTACAGCAGTGATCTCCTGCGCGGCTGACTTGCTGGGCAGGCATACCAGGTGTACCGGGTAGGGGGCCACGCTGATCGGCCAGATCAGCCCGTGGTCATCGTGGTGC
>CAIQIV010000068.1 GCA_903871905.1 uncultured Chloroflexota bacterium
GTGAAGGGCAAGGTGGATGGGGTCTGGGTTTGCGTCCCACCGGCAAAGGGCGTCCATGTGCTGCGTGAAGCCGCTGCGGCTGGGCTGCGCCGGGTGTGGCTGCAAATGGGCGCTGAAAGCCCAGAGCTGGTCAAGCTGGGCGGCGAACTGGGCCTGGAGCTGGTGGCTGGTAAGTGTATCCTGATGTACGCCCAACCTGTGACTTCATTCCACAAGTTCCACCGTTTCTTCTGGAAGCTGATCGGGCGGCTCTAGCCAACGGCTGACGGCAGGGTGATTTTTCAAGGACCCAGCAAGCAAAAAAAAATAAACAGCGCAATCTTGAAGATCGCGCTGATTTTCTGCCTGGTTTTGGGCGGCTGCCTGCCGGGGAGCGGCGCGGATTCGGTGCCTGCAGCCACGCCTGAGACCGCGCCCCTGGCCAGGCCAACTGAGGCGCAGGCATCACCGGCGCCCACCCCCCTGCCTGTGCTAAAACCGGCCACACCGGCTGCGCCACGGAGCGATGCGGCCTATACCCCGGCAGAGGTGAGCTACTCGCTGATTATCAACTTTGATTATGCTCACCATCACCTGGTGGTGAACGAAACGGTGGGTTATACCAACCGCTCAGTCTGGGAGTTACCTGAACTGTTATTTATCATCGAGCCAGCTCGCAAAGAGGGGGTATTCCGGCTGACAGGCTGCAAGCTGGCTGATGAACTGCAGGGCTCTTGCAAGCTGGAGGCGGCCATTTTGCGGGTGGCGCTCCCGTCGCCTTTGAAGAACGGCGATCAGGCCAGGGTGGTCCTGTCTTATGAACTGACGCTTCCAGCCCAACCGAATACCCTGGGTTTTACCCAGCGCCAAACCAACTTGATTGACTGGTATCCATTTATCCCGCCTTACCTCCCCGCCAGCGGCTGGCTGGTGCGCGAACCCGGCAAGGTTGGCGAGCACCTGGTGTATGAAATGGCTGATTATGAGGTTGAACTCCAGATCGCCAACCGTCCAGCTACCCTCATCCTGGCAGCCAGCGCTGCGCCGAAAATTGAAGGCAGTGTTTACCGGTTCGAGATGAAGCGCGGCCGCAGCTTTGCCTGGAGCGCCAGCCCGGAATACCAGACCCTGCAAGAAACCAGCGGCAGTGTCAAAATTACCAGCTACTATTTTCCAAAGCACCAGGCGGCAGCCGAAGCCGGATTGAAGGCGGCTAAAGAATCCCTGCAGCTATATTCGGACCTGTTTTCACCTTACCCGCACCCCAGCCTGTCGATTGTGGAAGCAGAATTCTTCGATGGTATGGAAGATGACGGCATTTTCTTCCTGGGAACCGAATACTACACCAGTTATACCAATTCCCCCCGCAGCTACATGACTGCCCTTTCGGCGCATGAAACTGCCCACCTGTGGTGGTATGGATTGGTCGCCAATGACCATGCCAAAGAACCCTGGCTGGATGAGGCTCTCGCAACTTACAGCGAATTATTTTACTATGAGCGGAAATACCCGGATTTGGTCAGCTGGTGGTGGGATTACCGCGTCAACCGGTTTTCACCCGGCGGCTGGGTCAATACGACGGTTTATGATTACCAGAATTTTCGCTCCTATGTCAATGCGGTCTATCTCCAGGGGGCGCTCTTTTTGAAAGACCTGCGCGAATTGGTTGGAAATGATATTTTCTTTATGGCGCTAAAGGAGTATACTTTGGATAGGAGCGGCAAGCTGGCAACGGCGGATTCGTTCCTGAATGCCGTGAAGAGACTGAGCAAGGCAGACTTGCAGCCGGTAACGGCGCGCTATTTCAAGAACAACTGACATCACA
>CAIQIV010000069.1 GCA_903871905.1 uncultured Chloroflexota bacterium
ATCAAAATAAACAATATGCGGCTGGTTATTCGAATCGGTCGCTATAGAGATATACCACCCGACATCTCCGCTGCTGTCAACCGTTTCCCGTGTGAAAAAGAAATCAGCTTTTCGCCAATCGAAAGGCTCGCTGGACCCGCTGGCGGTGAGCTGCACCTGGCTGCCGCTGCCGTTGATCGCTCGCACCCACACCTGGTTGTTCTTGATGAAGGCGACATGGGAGCCATCCGGCGACCATGCGCCTGGGGGGGAGGCGGCTTCCAGCTCGGTCAGGCTGGTTCCATCCTTATTCACCACCAGCATATCCCAATGCGAAGGGCTGATGGTATACCGGAATACAAGCAGGTGTTTGCTATCTGGAGACCAGGCCAGGTGTGAGCCCAGGATGGGATTATTCAAGGGATCCTTGATCTGCCGCTTGTTGCTGCCATCCGGGTTCATCAGCCAGATAGTCTGCAGCGCAGCCTCGATCTGGCCGTCGCCGCCGTTGGAGCCCCAGGCGATGGTGCTGCCGTCTGGGGAATATGAAGCTCTGCCATCGCCGCCAGACCAGGAGGTGAGCTGCTCCAGGGTTCCAGTGCCATCGCTCTTGATCTGGAAGATATCCTGGGCTGCCCCGCCGCCTCGATAGAAAATGATCTTTTGCCCATCCGGAGACCAGCGTGGAAAGCCTAATGGATCCCCAGAAGAATAGATCAAGGTGCTTGAGGCGTTATCCGGGTCGCCGGTGAACGCATCCATCACCCGGATCTCTGACTCGCCGCGCAGGAAGACGATTTTATCCCCGTCCGGGGAGAAGGCTGGCTGGCGGTCCATGCCGGAATAGACGGTCAGGCGCTTCTGGTTGGTGCCATCCGGCCACAGGGTGTGGATATCCCAACTGCCAGCCTGGTCGCTGTCCATCAGGATCAGCTCGCGGCCGTCATAGGTTGTGCTGAGGTTATACGTGGTCTGGGCATACTCAACTTCGGTCAGGTAAGAACCAGAACTGTGCCCGCCGGTCTCGTAGATGATGCCCTGGTGTATCACTGCGGCGATACCGAACTTGTCATGGTTCAGGCTGGAGACTGACTGCCAGGTACCCAGAGTATGATCCGCGTTGATCTCCGCAGCTTCGACGCTGTTGATGCTGGTGTTGCTTTCATAGGCGCCTCCACCGATGATATAGATCATTTGCCCATCGCTGGCGATGCCGTAGTAATTGCGCGGGATGATCACATTGGTGGTGGTGGCCCAGGCGCTCAATGAGCCATCAGCCTGGATGGTTGCATATTCCACGCTGGCCTGCCGTCCAGAGAAATTATTACCAGATGGGACGTAAATCGCGCCGTTGGCTGTCACAGCCTGGATTGAACGGCGGGGAAGGGTCATAGATTGTGTGGTTTGCCAAGCTCCCAGCGAGCCGTCCGGGTTGATCGGCGCATATTCAACGGAAGAATAAATCACGGAGGGGCTGTCGCCGCCGATGGCATACAGATAACCATTTGCGGCACAGGCCGCGAAATATTGGCGGGGGACGGTCATGGCGCTGGTGGTTTGCCAGGTTCCCAGACTGCCATCTGCATTAAATGGCGCATACTCAACCGCGTTCGTTACAGTGCCACTGCTGTTTTCTCCACCGAGGACATACAAGTAATTGCCCACCACCACGGTTTGCAGGCCAGTGCGGGCACTGGATAGAGCGCCGCCGTTCTGCCAGGCGCCCAGGGTGCCGTTTGGATTGAACGAAGTGCGCTCGATTGAGGCGAAAACCTGAGAGGCGTCCCGCCCGCCGATGATGTATAGGAAATCATTCCAGATAACGCTGCCATGCACATATCGTCCGGCCAGGCTGCTGGTCGTCGCGCTCCAGGCAGAGATAGGTGCGGTCATCACAGCGCCCGGATTGGATGCCTGTGCCTGCTGCAGGCACTGGGTTCCACCTGCTACCAGCACAAAAAGTGTGCAGAGTAAAACGACCGAGATAATGGACACCCTTCTTTTGCTCATTTTTTCTCCCAATGCAAGTCGAATGAATTTGTGTTCATGAATATCCACTTCGAGTTCTGCGGAAAAACTCGAAAACCCTTGAACAGCATGAACACCCAACGCGTTGAATTATAATTGGATAATTGATTCAATCGGCTATCATTTTTGTCAGAATTTCAGTTTGTAAGCAGTCTTGTGGGAAACCCTGATCCTGAAATATACCGCCATCTGCAATTCATGCGCCTGGCAGGTGGATATCCCCCTTGACAATTCCTGCCAGCTAACGCAGAATCAATTCAGGAGAACCTGATAACCGGTCTCGTTTCTGGCCGTGTTGGCAAAGGAACAACGATATGAAAAACTTAATCCACGCTCCAGCCTTGTTGGGGGCACTGCTAATCCTGGTCTTCCTGGCCGGCTGCAGCACCGCTCCGACCCCCACCAGCACCACTCCCCCCCTTCCCGACCTGAACCCCTTCCGCACCGAGGTGGCGGCGACCGTGCTGGCCCAGGTGTCCCAGA
>CAIQIV010000070.1 GCA_903871905.1 uncultured Chloroflexota bacterium
CCCCGAAGTCAAAGGCATCCTGTACTTCAACTACGATGTTGCCGGCCAATGTGATTGGGCAATCTACAAGACCTGGGGCAGCAACCAACGCCAGCTCAGCGGCTACGTTTCAGGCATCACCAACAACAGCATCCGCTACATCTGGCCCACCGATGTGCGGGAAATCATGACCAACCTCATCGCCAAGTACCGCTAATTCAAAGCAAGGCAATGAAGTTTTTGGTCAAAGGGATCGACAAACCGCTTCACTTCCAGTGAGTTAACCTCCAGGTCCAGCTGGATTGGATTTCCGCCAATTTGGCCCGAAGTTCATCCAGCTGGGCCTGCTGTTCACAGATTACCGCCTGCCAGGCCGCAATCTGCTTCTGGTAGGCAGTAATTGCCTCATTTTTCTCATTCGCTTCCTGTTGTAAGTGGGAAATGATGCCGGCCCAGGCCTCAGTCTGCTCCTGGTAAGAATACAAAGCCTTATTCTTTTCCCCCAGCTCAGCCAGGCAGGCGGAGTTACTTTCTTCTAGCGAGGCTATTCTTTTATTCAATTCCCTTTGAGTCTCATCCGTTGACATTTGAGTCGTCAGCCAGATGGCCCCCTCAGCCAGGTCCATGTATTTTTGAGGCAGCAGCTCGGCACGATACAGGTGGGGCTTCCATTTTTGGCCCCACTTTTCTTCAAACCTGGCTCGATTGTTAATGAAGTTCATCCAATAATCGTAACGGTCCAGGCGTGAGAAGCTGGCGCTCCCCATGTGATGGATGAATACATCTTCTACGCACAGGATGCGGTACCCATTCTGCCGGATGCGCAGGGCATAATCATCATCTTCAAACATTCCCATGCCAAACCGTTCATCCAGCGGGCCAATTTCCTTAAACCTGGAACGCCGCAGGACCACGCACATAAAGGCCAGCATCTCAATCTCAAATGCCTGCCCGGCATGCGCCGCAGTATAGCGCCGAGCAAAATCATCCATATCCTGCAAATCCTGGTAGTCTACCGCGATCAGCGACTCATTCCCCGATGAGTTGGTCACCGGCCCCACCATACCTACCTCGGGATCATCCAGGTGGTGGACCAGGCCGGACAACCAGTTCTCTGTCACCACCACATCATTATTGAGGAAAACCAGGTATTCTCCGGCAGCCAGGGCAGCTCCCTGGTTATTCCCGGCAGGAAAGCCTGTATTGGTATCGTTCAGGACAACCTGGACACCAGGATGATGCTCAGCAAACTGGCCTAAAAACTGCGGCGTCTCATCCTGGGAAGCATTATCCACCACGATCAACTCAAAATCCATTCCTGCGTTCTTCTGAAAAAGGCTATCCAGGCACAGCTGGGTGACTTTCAGGTTATTATAGGTCAACATGACGATGCTGGCAGTCGAGGTCATTGAAATAAACGATCTCCTGAAGACAAAAGATCCCCCCGCACAATTTTACTCCGAACAGTGCAAGTGCGCAATCAAAGATGATTCGAGAAATTGAAATCACAGCATAGAGCAATTAAACGATCTGTGGGGCAGCGTTCTGGCTGCCCCACAGATCATCTCATGATCACGCAATCGATCAGGGTGACTTATCTACCGAAGAAAGACCTTATCATCTGCTCTCGCCGGCTGCCTTCTGGAATCAACCTGCAGCGGATCCTCTTTAGTGCCTGGAGTAAAGCCCAACCCCGGCTGGCGTAGATCGAATACAGCTGCGAGTTCAGGTGAGCAATTTGCTCTTCTTTTTCCTGAAGCGAAGCATAGATAACCTGGGACTGCTGCTCTCTCTCAGCCACACCAGACTGCAAGGACTGCAGTTCGGATTCCCTGTCCGCCAGGCGTTTTTCCAGGTCCTGGGTCCAATCCTGCACCTGCTCGGCTGTTCGCACCACGATCCTGGTCAGGTCGCTGCCCTCTACCTGTGTGTCCCCGGTCAGATCACTTGCCGCTGCACCAATGGCCTGGGCATAGACATCCGGCCAGCGGTGGGCATTCCCAGATAATGACCAGTCCTGCTCCACCGTCTCGGCAGCCTGAACGCCCATGCGCTGGCGCAGTGCCCGGTCTTCCACCAGCCGGGCCAATGCTGATTCCCATTCCGCAGAAGTGTCAGCCAGGAACCCATTTTCGCCGTGGACCACCACCTGCTCGTACGGTGCAACCCGACTGTACACCCCGGGTATCCCCAACGCACTGTACTCAAAATACTTAATGGCGCTCTTACAGCGATTGAATAAATTGTCTAACAGAGGAGCAACAAAGATGTCACATTCCTGCCGGGCAAAAAATTCAGCAAACTCAGCATAACTCCAGATGCGCACCGGTGTCCATTCGACAGCCGCATGCTCTCGCAGCTCATCCGGAGGAGGCGCGGCCCAGAATTTCAGACGCAGGCGGTTACCAAACCGGTCAAGCAGCCGCTGGTAAACGGGGGTGAGCATTTCAAGATCAGGCAAATGGGTATCTGAACCCATATAGCCAATGATCACCTCGTCCCGTTCAGGCTGC
>CAIQIV010000071.1 GCA_903871905.1 uncultured Chloroflexota bacterium
CCAGGAGCTGGTAGCAACCATCGGCGCGGACGTGGGAAGCTACGGGGTGACGATCAACAAGGTCAACATCACCTATGCCGGCCCACCCAAGGATTTCATTGCCTCGCAGGAGGCGCAGATGCTGGCCGTCCTGAAGCGCAAGGAACAGGCGGAAAAACAAACGCTGGCGCTGCAGCAGCAGGCCAATGAGGCTGAGCTGGCGCGCTTGAGCGTGATTGCCCAGGTGACCCGGGAGCGGGAGACGCTGCAAATCCAGGTCCAGGCGGCAGAGCTGGAGCAGCGCATCGTTGAGCTGCGCGCCCAGGCAGAAGAGCTGCGCCTGGAGCGCCTGGAGCAGCGGCTGAGAAAATACCCCCTGGCGGCAAAATGGGAGGCCGAAACTGCCCAGCTGGATGTCGCCCGCTCCCTGGCCGGCAACACCCGCGCCGTGGTCCAGGTAGGGCATGGCAGCGATATCGCCCGCGCATTTGTGATGGGCGATGCCCTGCGCGACAGCCAGCCTGAACCGGATCCCGAGACCTCGGAGCAGGCCGCGCCCAGGGCGCCCCGCCGGGCAGCAAAGCCCTCCTCGTGATCCCAAGGATGGTGGCAGGGATCCCGGCTGCACCTGGCCGCTGATCTTTGTCAAAGCCGCCGCCGACCACCATGATATAATCATTCGTCACCCATTTTATATCTTTTCCAGGAGTTTACTTTCCATGACATCCAAAAACAAGAACACCAAACCAGCCAGCGCCAAACCAGCCAACGCCAAAGCTGGCAGCAACAAAGCTGGCAGCAGCAAGAAAGCGCCGGTCAAGAAAGAACACGGTATTGCCCTGACCATCGTTTTAGTGATTATGATCTTTCATGGCATCCTTGCTGCCATCGCGTACAACAGCATGAGCACCGCTCCTGATGTGCAGCGCCCGTGGATCGTTGGCCTGATGGTGGCGCACTCCCTGGCCAACATCGTGGCTGCCATCGGCATCTACCTGTGGAAGAAATGGAGCCTGTATGTATATGCGGCCTCAACCATCGCCGCCATAGTTGCCGGGCTGCTGGCAGTTGGCGCCTGGTCCGTGTTCTACATGGTGCTGCCGGCGGCCATCGTCGGCTGGGTGCTGCGCACCAAATGGGCATATTTCGATTAGCCCGAGATGCAGGATAGCGGGCGGTAAAACTCCTGCTGCGCCTGGGTGAAACAACCCAAGGGCGCTGCCGGCAAACTGGGGGAAGAAAACTTAGAGTTTGAAAACCCAGAGTTTTATGATAAACTCGATAGAGGGAAAATCCAGTTCACATTGTGAAATATTGTAAGCAGATGGACGGCAGCGGGGAAAACATCCGCTGCCGTCCAGGAAAACAGCGGCAGGAGGTGATGCGGAAAAATAAAGCCACGGAAAATTGCCAGCCGTACACTGCGGCATCCTTTCATCTGATTTGTCACCTTGTCCCATTAACAGAATCCTTGGAGGAGTGAACAGAAAATGGAAATTATGAAAAAGAAGCCTGACAACGGGATGCATCCCGCTGTACCCGAGCTGCAGGATGCCCTGCGCAAGGGGAAGATCACCCGCCGCGAGTTCCTGCGCTTTGCCGGGCTGCTGGGTGTATCCGCAGCCACCGCCCAGATCATGGCCGCCTGCGCCCCGGCAGCCACGCCCACCGCAGCCCCCACCGCAGTGCCACCCACGGCCGTCCCCCCCACCGCTGTCCCACCCACAGCCGTTCCTGCCACCGAGGCCCCGGCAGCCGGCGGCATCACCCGCGGCGGCAAGCTGATCAGCGCCAGCCGCATCCAAAAGGTGACCCACCCGGCCCAGTTCTCCTGGGTGTCCGCCTCCAACCAGCTGCGCCAGGTCGCCGAATACCTGACCTACACCGACCGCGATAACATCACCCACCCCTACGTGCTCGAAAGCTACAAGCCCAGCGACGACCTCAAAACCTGGACACTCAACCTGCGCAAGGGCCTCAAGCACAACAACGGCGACGAGTTCAACGCCGACGATGTGGTCTTCACCATGGGCGAGTGGTTCAAGGAGGACATTGGCTCCTCGATGAAGGGCCTGATGTCCTACATGGACGCCACCGGCATCGAGAAAGTGGACGATTACACCGTCAAGCTCAACCTCAACCGGGCTGAGATCGGCGTGCCCGAGCACCTGTTCCACTACCCGGCCATGATGCTCAACAGCCGCACCTTCCAGGGCGACTTCCTCAAGGCGCCGCACGGCACCGGCCCCTACACGCTGGAAGAGTACAAGGAAGGCGAGCGCGCCCTGCTCAAGGCGCGCACGGATTACTGGCAGAACGGCGCCGACGGTAAGCCCCTGCCCTACCTGGACGAGATGGAGTTCATCGACATGGGCGATGACACCTCGGCCTGGATGGCAGCCATCAAGGGCGGCCAGGTGGACTACCTGGACCTGTCCGACAACGTCAGCCCCGATTTCTACAACGGCCTGAAGGACGACACCAACGTCCAGATTGACGGCCTGCCCACCGGCATCTGCCGCGTGATGCGCATGCGCGTTGACCTCGACCCCTGGAAGGACAACAAAGTACGCCAGGCGCTCAAGCTGTGCCAGAACCGCGAGAAGATCCTCAGCCTGGCCTATTTCGGACAGGGCCTGCCCGGCTCAGACTTCCACGTCTACCCGGGCCACCCGGAATACTGCGAGAAGCCCATTCCAAAGTACGACCCCGATAAGGCCAAGCAGCTGCTGGCTGAAGCCGGCTTCCCGGACGGGCTGGATATCAAACTGGCCGTTGGCTCCGGCTGGCCTGACATCGTTTCCTATGCCCAGGTGCTCAAAGAGGATGCCGCTGCTGCTGGCTTCCGCATCACCGTGGACGCCATGCCCAACAGCCAGTACTGGGACAAGTGGACGGAAGTTGACCTGGGCGTCACCCCCTGGACGCACCGCCCGCTGGGTACCATGATCCTCAACCTGGCCTACATCGCCGATGAAAAGGGCGAGCCCGTGGCCTGGAACGAGTCACGCTGGGTGGATGAAGAGTTCTCCAAGCTGCTGGAACAGGCCAACGGCACCCTCGATGTGGACAAGCGCCGCGAGATCATGTGCCAGCTTGAGCAGATCCAGATGGACCGCGGCTCGATCGGCATCGCCTACTGGATGAACATCTGGACCATCTACCGCAAGAACGTCCATGCCATCCCCGGCCACCCAACCTACTACATGCTCTTTAACGAAGTGTGGAAATCCGCTTAGCAGACTGCCTTCCCAGCCTGTCCCTGACAGCGCTTCGACAAGCTCAGCGCGCTTCCCCCAGACAGCCTGGGCTTGTCGAAGGCAGCCTGAACCTGTCCCTGACAGCGCTTCGACAAGCTCAGCGCACTTCCCCCAGGCAGCCTGAGCCTGTCGAAGGCAGCCTGAACCTGTAAATCCTGCCGCCCGCCTGTCACTGCCCCAAACACCTGACACCGGGCGGCAGCCCATAACTGCCGTCTGCACCGGCGCCGCGCCGGCAACTCCGACCTCTTGTGTCCCTGGCGCTGCGCCAGAAGGAGCAACAGACTATGGCAAAGTTCATCCTACGCAGATTGCTGCTGATGCTGTTGACCATGTTCATGGTCTCGGTGGCCGTGTTTGCCATCACCACCGCCGCCCCGGGAAACGTGGCGCGCAACGTGCTGGGCATCCAGATCACCCCCGAGCAGGAGGCCTCCTTCCTGGCGCAGAACGGGCTGGACAAACCGGCCTACGAGCGCTACCTGTACTGGCTGTTTGGCACCGACTGGCGCGCCGCCAGCAAGATTGGCCTGCCGCTGCAGCAGATCACCACCGAGGACGGCTACCAGGAGTGGTGGGCCGCCGCCCCAGACGGTACCCTGCTGCGTTGGAAGCTGGAAGGCGAGACCCTGATCGCCCAGCAGCGTGCACCCGACGGTACAATCACCGAGGTGGAGGATAATGGACGCTGGCAGATCAAGGACCCTGCCCAGGAGGTCACCCGCCTGGAGGCCTACCGCGCCCAGCTCCTGCAAAACACGCAGCTCACCGATGCTGACCGCCAGGCCATCCTGCAGCCGCTCGACCAGATCCTGGAGGTGCTGCGCCAGGCCAGCGGCAGCCAGGCCGATCTGCAGGCCGCCCTGGCCGGGCCCGAGGCGCAGCTGGCTGCCCTGAAAGGTGAAAACGCCGCCCAGCAGAAACAGGCGCTGCAGAAAGCTGCCGACGAAATCTCGACCAAGGACACCCTGGTGCTGGCGCTGGCTGTCTACAAGGTCCTGTCCTCTCCCGAGGCCGGCAGCCTGAACGCCAGCGACCTGCAGTTCCGCGCCGGGCAGATCAACCGCGCCGTGGTCAAGCTGCGCGAGATCGATCCCCAGCTTTCGGCGCAGCTCAAACAGGCCTATGACAGCCTGAAGGCCGGCGACGCCCAGGGGGCGCGGGCCGCCCTGGAACCCGCCGTCCCCCGCCTCAGCCTGCTCACCGGTAACCTGGGCGCCCTGGCCGATGCACTGCAACAGGGCGACTACCAGCAGACTGCCGCCGTGCTGCAGGACCTGGCCGACCCGGCCAAAAACCCGTTGGACAAGGAACAGCTCGCTGTGCTGGTCGACTCGGTGAACGTGGCCGGCAGCGCCCTGGGCAGCGCCGACCCCGATCTGAAGGCAGCCTTCAAGCAGGCCGCCTCCAGCCTGAAAAAGGGCGACGCGGAAAATGCCCGGGCGGCTTTCACCCAGGCCGCAGACGCCATGAAAAAGATAGGTTTGGCCGTGGCCATCAGCAGCGCCGCATCCGGGGCAAGCGTAGGACGCTCCTTCTGGGGCGTCGACCTGCAGAACCATGCCGTGCACTGGGAGACCGGCAGCGGCAAGGATGTGTGGGTCTTTATCCAGGGCACCGGCTGGAAAGCTTTCAGCGGCGGGCCGTCCGAGTATATCCCCATCCAGCGCGGCCTGCTGCGCGGCGACCCGGGCATCTCGCTGCGCACCGGGCGCCCGGTGTCCGACCTGATCTTCCTGCGCCTGCGCAACTCGCTGGTGCTGGCCGGCGCGGCTTTCATCCTGGTCATGCCCCTGGCCCTGGTGCTGGGGGTGATCGCCGGGCTCAAGGAAGGCCGCCCCACGGACCGCGTCCTGTCCATCGGCGGGATGATGTTCTCGGTGACCCCCGAGTTTGCCACGGGCATCTTCCTGATCCTGATCTTCGCCTTCTGGCTGAAATGGGTGCCCGGCGCCACCGTGTTCGGCGAAAAAGCACCCTGGACCCGGCCGGATATGCTGGTGCTGCCCGTGCTCACCCTGACTCTGGTAGAGCTGGGCTACATCATGCGCATCACCCGCGCCAGCATGGTGGACGTGATGAATGCCCCGTACATCCGCACCGCCTTTCTGAAAGGCCTGCCCTACCGCCAGGTAGTGACCAGGCACGCCGTGCGCAACGCCCTGATGGCGCCCATCACGGTGATCATGCTGCATGTCAACTGGCTGCTGGGAGGCATCGTGGTGGTGGAGGTAATCTTCGGCTACCCCGGGCTGGGCAGCTACCTGCTGGACTCGGCGCTGTTCAAAGACTACAACGCCATTGAGGCCGGCGCCATGATCCTGGTGCTGGTGGCGGTCACCACCCAGCTGCTGGCCGACATCACGTATACCTTCATCAACCCGCGCATCCGCTACAGTTAACAGGGAGAAAAATATGGCTGCAACCCCGCAAACTGTGACCATACCTGCCCGCCCGCCCTGGTGGAAGCGCTCCTGGAAAGGCTTCCTGGGCCTGTTCAACTCCCGCGTCGCCACCGTCGGCTTCGTGATCGTCGCCTTCTGGGTGCTGGTAGCCATCTTTGCCCCGCTGCTGACACCCTACACCCCCACCGAGCAGGACTACAAGGCCCAGAATTCGGGGCCTTCGGCGGCGCACATCCTGGGTACGGATGACCTGGGCCGGGACATCTGGACCCGCCTGATCTACGGCGCCCGCGTGGTGCTGGTGATGACCCCGGTCAACGAGAACATCTGGCTGCCGATCGGCGTGGCCATCTGGGGCGTGCTGCTGGGGCTGCTGGTCGGGTCCACGCTGGGACTGATCGGCGGCTACGTGGGCGGAGCGACCGATGAGAGCGTGATGCGCGTGCTGGACGCCATGATGGCCTTCCCGGTCATCCTGCTCTACATGATCATCATCGCCGCCGTGGGCGCTTCAGCGATCAACGTCGTGCTGGCCATTGCCATCGTCGGCACGCCGGGCATCGCCCGCCTGGTGCGCAGCCTGACCCTCGACATCCGCACCCGGGATTACATCCGCGCCGCCGAGCTGCGCGGCGAGAGCCGCTGGTACATCATGTTTGTCGAGATCCTGCCCAACGCCCGCGGGCCGATCATCATCGACGCCATGCTGCGCGTGGGCTACGCCATCTTTGCCATGGGCACCCTGGGCTTCCTGGGGCTGGGGCTGCCGCCCCCGTCCGCTGACTGGGGGAGCATGGTTTCCGCCGGGCGGCGCTACATCCTGTCCGGCAGCCCGTGGGCGGCAATCTGGCCGGCGCTGGCCATCGCCTCGCTGGTGGTGGGTCTCAACCTGCTGGCCGATGGCCTGCGGGAAGAAACACTGCGCTATCAATAGGAAGGAGAGCCAGGCATGAGCACCATCCACTATGATACCCAGCCCCTGCATCCCCGGCCGCCCATCCTGAAAATCGACAACCTGGCCATTGCCTACGAGACGCGCTTCGGCGACGTGGAGGCGGTGCGCCAGGTGTCCTTCGAGGTCGGCCGCTCCACCACCTTTGGCCTGGTGGGCGAGTCCGGCTGCGGCAAGTCCACCGTGGCCTTCAGCATCGTCGATTTCCTGGGGCGCAACGGCAAGATCACCGGCGGCAGCATCAAGTTCCAGGGCCGCGAGCTGGTCGGCAGCTCGGAAAAGGACCTGCGCATGATCCGCGGTGACCAGATCGCCATGGTCTACCAGGACCCCATGCAGGCCCTCAACCCCTCCATGGTGCTCGGCGAGCAGCTTTCCGAGGTGCTCACCGTGCACCGCGGTATCACCAAGGACGACGCCTGGAAGAAATCCATCGCCATGCTGGAGCGGGTGTACATGCCCGACGCCGCCAACGTGATGAAGCGCTACCCGCACCAGATCTCGGGCGGGCAGCAGCAGCGCGTGGTGATCGCCATGGCGCTGCTCACCAACCCGGCGCTGCTGATCATGGATGAGCCGACCACCGCCCTGGACGTCACCGTCGAGGCGGTGGTGCTCGACCTGATCGAAGACCTGAAACGAGATTTTGATACCGCCATCGTCTACATCACCCACGACCTGGGCGTGGTGGCCCGCGTGTGCAACCACGTGGGGGTCATGTACGCCGGAGAGATGGTGGAAAGCGGCCCGGTAGCCTCCATCTTCGCCGACCCCCGCCACCCCTACACCCAGGGGCTGATGCGCTGCGTGCCCAAGCTGGGCAGCACCAAGGAAGGCAGCCGGCTTTACCCTATCCGCGGCCGGGTGCCGGCGCCCAAGGACCGCCCCAAGGGAGCCTGCATCTTCGCCCCGCGCTGCGACTACGCCGTCGACCGCTGCTACAACGAGCGCCCCCTGCTGCGCGAGTTCTCCGAACAGCACCATGTGCGCTGCTTCTTTGCCGAAGACATCCACGCCGCCGACTGGAAACCCACCCAGGGACTGGTGCCCGATTTCGACCCCAACGCGGCGGCAGGCGCCGCGGCGCAGAAACCGATCCTTGAGGTGCATGAGCTCAGAAAACACTATGCCCAGGCCTCCAAGTCCGCACTCAGCCTGTTTGGCCTGGGGGAGAAGCGCTACGTCAAGGCCGTGGACGGCGTCAGCCTGGGGGTGCCCCGGGGGAAAACCCTGGGCGTCGTGGGCGAATCGGGCTGCGGCAAGAGCACCCTGGCCAAGACCATCGTCGGGCTGGAACCGCCCACCGCCGGCAAGGCCGAGTTCCTGGGCTTTGACATCAGCATGCCCGTCTCCAGGCGCGACGAGAAGCTGATCCAGGAGCTGCAGATGGTGTTCCAGAACCCGGATTCGACCATGAACCCCTCCTACACCGTCGGGCAGCAGATCGGCCGCCCGCTGGAGCGCTTCAAGACCGTACCCTCCGCCCAGGTGCGGGAAGAGGTGATCCGCCTGCTCAACGCTGTGCGCCTGGATGCCAGCTACTACGACCGCCTGCCGCGCCAGCTCAGCGGCGGTGAGAAGCAGCGCGTGGGCATCGCCCGCGCCTTCGCCAGCCGCCCCGAGCTGGTGCTGTGCGACGAGCCGGTCTCGGCGCTGGACGTGTCCGTGCAAGCCGCCGTGCTCAACCTGCTGCTCGAGATCCAGAACCAGTACGGCACCACCTTGCTGTTCATCGCCCACGACCTGAGCGTGGTGCGCTTCTTCTCGGACTACGTAGCGGTGATGTACCTGGGGCATGTGGTCGAGTTTGGCCCGGCTGAGGCAATCTACGCCCCGCCCTACCACCCCTACACCGAGGCGCTGCTCTCGG
Organism: uncultured Chloroflexota bacterium; assembly: GCA_903871905.1. Classification (GTDB taxonomy): domain Bacteria; phylum Chloroflexota; class Anaerolineae; order Anaerolineales; family UBA4823; genus CAIQIV01. Next base: position 8,467 of record CAIQIV010000071.1, read on the forward strand.
CAGTGCCCATCCCCGACCCGCAGGCCGAGCAAAAGCACATCCGCCTGGAGGGAACGGTGCCCAGCGCCCTCAACCCGCCGGCAGGCTGCGTGTTCCACACCCGCTGCCCGCGGCGCTCCTTTCTCCCTGACGGCGGCAGCATCTGCACCCGCGAGGTTCCACCCTGGCGCTTCAATACCGACGCGCACCGCATCTACTGCCATATCCCATTGGAGGAGCTGCGCCAGATCGATGCGGTGGTCACAGGCTGACCATGATTGACCATGACCAAGTTCGGCATACATGCCGCGCTCTCTTGTTGAAAGCGCCTTATGAACTCTGTAGCAAGACAACAGGCAGGCTGTGAGGGCCCAGAAACGGAGGCTGCCATCGGCAGTCACGATTATGAAACAAGGAGAAATTAGATGATCGTCAAGGATTACATGACCCGGCACCCGGTGCTGATCGAGCCGGGGCGATCCATTGTCGAGGCCCAGGGCATCATGTCCGAGACCCACGTGCGCCACCTGCCGGTGGCCGAAGAAGGCAAGCGCCTGGTCGGGCTGATCACCCAGGAGACGCTGCGCGTGCCGCCCAACCGCCTGACCAGCCTCAACGTGTGGGAGATCACCCGCTTCCTGTCCGACCTCAAGGTGCAGGATGTGATGATCAAGGGCAAAGATGTGATCACCATCGGCCCGGACCTGACCATCGAAGAGGCGGCGCGGGTGATGGCAACGCACAAGATCGGCTGCCTGCCAGTGCTGGAGGAAGGCATCGTGGTGGGCATCCTGACCGACACGGATATGCTGGTGCACTTGATGGACCTGCTCTCAGCCCCGCTGCCCACCGTGCGGGTGACCATGCGCATGGTGACCAGCAAGAAGGGCGAGGTGGCGCGGCTGGTCTCGACCATCGCCTCCCAGGGTTGGGGCATCTGGGCCATGGGCGGCGCGCTGAACCCCAAGGACCCGGAATATTGGGATGCAGTGTTCAGGATCAGCGACGCCGTACAGGAAGAGGTCGTCGCGGTGCTGAGCAAGATTGAGGGGCAGCAGATCATCGATATCCGCCCCGGCTAACTTTGTTGATATCAGGAAACTCTCGCCAGGACGTAAAAAACTCAGCACTTGGTGCTGCAAGAAATTCGACATAAATGCCATCGTCATAAATGCCGCAGGGAAAAAATGGATGCAAATTATCATACCCAACAGACACCCCAGTTCCGCGTGCTGAGCGAGGCGCAGATGCGCCGCCTCTACCAGGCCACGCTGGAATGCCTGGAGCGCACCGGGGTGGCTGTGCACAACGCCGAGGCGCGCCGCCTGCTGGCGGGCGCCGACGCCCGCCTGGACGGCGAGCGCGCCCACATCCCGCCGCACCTCATCCAGGACGCCGTGGCTGCCAACCCGCGCTCCTTCACCCTGTGGGGGCGCGACGGGGTGCACCGCATGCAGGTCGTCCCCGACCGGGTGCACTTCGGCCCCGGCCCCACCTGCACCTATTTCATCGACCCGCACAGCGGTGAGATGCACCAGACGCGCCGCGGCGACCCAGGGCTGACCGCCCGGGTGTGCGATGCGCTGGAGAACATCGACTACGTGATGTCGCTGGGGCTGATCGGCGACGTGCCGCCGCGCCTGGCCCCGGTGTACGAGTTCGCCGAGATGATCGCCAACAGCGGCAAGCCGGTGCTGGCCTGGGGCTACAGCACAGAGAACGTCTCGGACATCTACCAGATGGCCCTGGCGGTCGCCGGGAGCGAGCAGGCGCTGCGCCACAAGCCCAACATGGCCTTCTTCGCCACCTACCAGTCCCCACTGATCCAGACCGACGAGGACCTGGCCAACGTGCTGTGGGCGGTGGAGCACGGCCTGCCGGTGATTTACCTGGGCGGCGGGTGCGCCGGGACCACCGCCCCGGTGACCGCTGCCGGGACGCTGGTCATCTCGCTGGCCGGGGCGCTGACCGGGCTGGCGATCATGCAGCTCAAGCAGCGCGGGGCACGCGTGTGCATCGGCAGCGTGCCGCAGGCCATGGACCTGCGCACCGCCCGCCCGCCCTACGGCGGCCCGGAGATGAGCCTGTACAGCGCGGCGCTGGCCGACATCTGCCGCTGGCTGGGGCTGCCCTTCATGGGCACCGCCGGGGCCTCCGAATCCAAGCTGCTCGACCTGCAGGCGGCCATCGAGTGCTCGCAGCAGGCGCTGCTCTCGGCGCTGAGCGGGGCGGCGCTGGTGCACGACGTGGGCTTCCTGGACTGCGCCCAGATCGGCTCGCTGGACTCGCTGGTGATGAACGACGAGATCATCGCCATGACCCGCCGGGTGATGCGCGGCATCGAGGTCAGCGATGACACGCTGATGCTGGACCTGATCGACAAGGTCGGCCCGGGCGGGCAGTTCATCTCCACCCCCGAGACGCGCAAGCGCTACCGCCAAGAGATCTGGAACCCAACGCTGATGGACCGCCAGCCGTTTGAGGCCTGGCAGGCCGCCGGCGCCCTGGACATGAACCAGCGCATCCATCTCAAGCTGGAAAAGATCCTGGCGGAACACCAGCCGCCGCCGCTGCCCTCCGGGGCGGCGGAGAAGATCGCCGCCGTGCTGCAGGCCGCCGAGCGGCGCGAAGCCAGCAAAAAGAGCGAGTAAAAATCCTGCGCCCCGTGAGCGGTTCACGGGGCGCAGGGCTTTTATCTCACATCTTTACAGCCCAGAGGCTTTTCTTTTTTGCCCGCCGGCAGCGCCCTCCCCACTCACCGACACATCCGGGGTGATGCGCACCCTGCCCTCGCCCACCTGCTGCAGCGAGGTGTAGCCCGGTGCGCCCAGCGCCTGCTGAAAGAATTTACTGCACTCTGAGTGTAAAAAGGGTATACTCTCGATATGAACCGCTTTCAGGATTGGTTGGACCAGGCGACACGAGACATTGAGAAGGCCCAGATCGATATCCAGTACGAGTACTGGGAATGGGCCTGTTTCACCTCGCAGCAAGCCGCCGAGAAAGCGGTCAAAGCCATGTTGATGAAGCTGGGTTATACTGCCTGGGGGCACGCCATCACCCCCATGCTGCGCCAGGCTGAGGGCCTGGACATTCCCGCCGCGCTGATCGAGTACGCCCAACTGCTCGACGCTTATTACATCTCTGCGCGCTACCCCAACAGCTTCCCTGCCGGGCGGCCGGCCGATTATTTCAACCAGGCAAAAGCCCGCGAGGCGCTCCATGCTGCACAGGAAATCATCCGCTTCTGTGACGCTGCAGTGGCTGGACCGGCCTGAGCTGCTCGCCCGCCTGGGCGCCACCGCCGCCCGCATCCGGACGGAATGCCCCGAGGTGCGCGCCGTGTACCTGTTTGGCTCGCTGGCCCGCGGCGACCAGCAGGGTACCAGCGACGCCGATGTACTGATCCTGCTCAAGGGCGACCCCCCGTTTGACCCCCTGGAACAAACCCGCCGCTTCCTGGGCTTCTTCGACCTGCCCATCGGGGTGGACATCCTGGTCTATTCGGAAGGCCAGCTTGCCGCCCGCCTGCAGGAAGGCGACCCCTTTCTTACCGCAGCCTGGCAGGATCAGATCGAGCTCTGATCCCCTCCAGCCATCTGTCACTGCGAGCTTGCGAAGCGGTCCCCCCTCCCGTGGAGGAGATTGCTTCACTCCGTTCGCAATGACCGCGATAGAGATACATCTTGTAATTTAGACTATTTAGGTGTAAAATATCTTATTAATACCCGGAACAGACCAGCCTGCCGCGCCCTATGAACCTGCCTGGCCAATTCTGCAGGAAACTGCCGCCTTTCAGATCAAACCAAGGAGAACTTACGGCCATGTATAAGCAGTCGGAAACTCACCTTCCCTCCCGGCCAGCGCACCCGGCTGGCCCGCTTCATTTTACCCAGCCAGCCTCGCTGCCCGCCCGCGGCGCCCTGCTGCTGCTCATCCTGCTCCTGCTGCTGGGAGTCATCCCCTCCCAGGCCGCCACACCCGGTGCGCCGGACGCCCCTAACGACACCCCTACCCCGGTGGTCAGCGAGACCTACAACGAATGGACGCTGAACTCTGGCCTGCTGTACTGGGCCAATCGCTGCTACGGCGGCGAGCTCAGCTGGGCCGCCACGCTCAAGCGCATGCCCGCCGGCGGCGGTACCACGCGCACCATCGGCACCACCGGTACCACCAACTGCGTCACCTACCTCAACCTGGCCGCCGACAGCGATGGCGTTTACTATTACTCCGCCTCCGACCAGCGCATCGAGGCCCGCCTGAGCGGAACGCCAGACACGGCCATCCCCGTTTACAACCTGAACGCCTCCACCGACCCGGTCGGACAGCGCCTGGCAGCGGACGGAGGATACATTTACTGGCTGACCACTACCAGCCTGGTGCGGGTCAAAAAAGACGGCACGGACTTTGGCACGGTTGCCAGCGGGCTGAGCAGCCCAAGCGACCTGCTGGTCATTGGCGGTGTGGTGTATTGGCTGGACGCCTCCGGCCTGGCCCGCACCAACGTGAGCTGCGGGTCGCTGCCCTGCGCAAAGGAACCCCTGTCTGCCGTGACCGGCAGCCACCTGCTGTACTATTACCAGAACAAGCCCGTTTTACAGGCCGGGCCGCGCCTGGTATATGTCAACGGCCAGAAGCTGCACCGGGTAAGCTGCTCCGACATCATCTTCACCTGCTCAGAAACGGACATCTACACCGCTCCGGCGGACGGCAACCCCTGGCAGCTGAGCCGGCCCGCCACCGACGGCACGAACATTTTCTGGGAGGAGGGCTACCAGGGCATCACCCCTGACGTCGGCCGGCTGCGGCGCATGCCCCTGAACGGCGGAACCGCAGCTGACATCGCTGTCAACCTGTACTTCACCCCTGCCCCGGTCTATATCCATGCTGGCTACATTTACTTTGCCTCGGTGGACAACGGCTTCACCGACATCCTCAAGCTGCCGCTGGACGCCGCCGCCCTGGTGTATGACCTCAGCGCCGACGCCATGGAGGTCACCCAGGGCATCCAGAACCTGGCCAACGACACCCCGCTGGTGGCCAAAAAGACCACCTATGTGCGCGCCTATGCCCGCTCCAACAGTGGTCCCAGTGCCAGCGCTGTGGACGCCGTCCTGTACGGCACACGCAACAATCTCCCGCTGCCGGGCTCGCCGCTGCACCCGATCAACGGCCGGCGTTCCCTGGTCACCGGGGCTGTCTACATCCGCTCCCTGCGCGACTCTGGCTGGCTCTTCCGCCTGCCGGACAGCTGGATCAACGCCGGCAGCATCAGCCTGCGCCTGGTGGTTGACCCGCTGCAAACCTACACCGAAGCCAGCCGCCTGGACAACGAGCTGACCCAGGCAGCCAGCTTTGCCACCCGCCAGGCGGTGTGCACCACCTTCATCCCGGTACGCACCAGCGCACCGCTGCCCTCCACCAGTATCGCCAACTTCTGGCAGATGCTCGACTATGCCAAGAGATTGTGGCCCACCGCCAGCCTGCGCCCCTACCAGCAGGATGAGCCGCTGGAGGAGTTGGAGGCCTGCTCCTGGCACGGCATCCCCTACCCGTGCTTTGGCCCTTACGAGCTGCCCGGTGATACCTGGAAGGTCTTCACTTCCCTGAAGACGCGCGAGCTGTTCACCGACGACCCCTCCGAGTGCGACGCCCCCCTGGCCAGCATGCACTATGTAGGCATGGTGCATCCCTCCACGGGTACCGGCACCACCACCGGCGTCGGGATGACCGCTGTCTTCAACCTGTCCTGGGTCAAGTTCTCCAACGACCTGGCTGCATCCAATGATCCCTTTGCCCCGCGCTCCGGCGAGACGCTGGCCCACGAAACGGCGCACAACCTGGGGCGCATGCACGTGGACTGCGGCAGCCCGGACGGCGTTGACGCCAGCTATCCTTACCCCACCAACCAGATCGACTTCACCGGACCGGCCAATCACTACGGTTTTGATATCAAGTCCCTGCGCCCCATCGCCCCGGATGCGGCAAAGGACTTTATGAGCTACTGCACCCCCAAGTGGGTCAGTGATTACACCTGGAAGGGGCTGTATAACCAGCTCTTCCCCTTTGCCCCGGCGGCAGCCCCTGCTCCATCCTCCCCCCTGGCCAGCGCGGCGGGCGCCGTGCTGGTCTCCGGCGCCGTCACCCCCACCGCCAGCACCGGCCAGCTCGATTATGCCTGGAGCTACCCAACAGCGGCCCTCAGCGCCAGCACCCTGCAAAAATGGCAAAGTCTCAGCCAGCAGAATGTCCAGGCGGCAAACAGCAGTACCGCCGCCTACCATGTGCGCCTGCTGGACGCCGCAGACGGCGTCCTGGCTGACGTTCCGGTGGCGCCGGTCGCTCCGCACCTCCACGAGGGCAATTCCCCGGTCCAGGTCTTCTTTGCCTCCCTGCCCTCCCCCACCAGCACCGTAGCCCGCATCGAGCTGTTGCAGGGCAGCGCCGTGCTCGACCGCCGTGCCCCCGGCAGCAGCACGCCAACTATCAGCATCCTGCAGCCTGCCGGCGGCGAGACGTTCACCGATACCCTGCAGCTGAGCTGGCAGGGGCAGGACGCCGACACGGGTGACCTGCTGCACTACTCCATCCAATACAGCCCGGATGGCGGGCTGACCTGGCGCTCGTTGGCTGCCGATATCCCCGGCGACCCCGGCTCAACCCCCGCCAGCCTGGCCCTGCCCATCCTGGGCATGCCCGGCAGCACGCCCTCCGGCGGGCTGGTGCGCATCGCCGCCAGCGACGGCTACCACACCGGCCTGGCCGTCTCCCAGCCCTTCACCATCGGCAACCACAAGCCGCAGCCCTTTATCCTCACCCCCGCGGCAGGCGAGACCTCGCTCGCCGGGCAGACCAACCTGCTGCGCGGCGCGGCCAGTGACGCCGAAGATGGCAGCCTGGATGGCGCCTCTTTGAGCTGGACCATCGACGGGCTGCCTGCCGGAAGTGGGGAAGAAGTTAACGCCGCCGGCTTCGCCCCTGGCAGCCACCCGGTGATCCTGACCGCTTACGACAGCCTGTCGCAGACCGCCGCCGCCCAGGGGACGCTGACCATCCTGCCCCTGGCAGTCCCGGCGGGCAGCACGCCCACCCTGGACGGCGCCTGCGATGACCCTGGCTACGCCGCCGCCAGCCAGGTGCTGCTCAATCCCTATGACCCCGACACCCAGGCGGTTGTGCACCTGCTGCGGGATAACAGTGCCGTATGGCTGTGCTTCAGCGGGCTGAAGCCCGGCGCCCTCTCCCCGGGCGCCTTCGTTGGGGCGCGCATCGACAGCGACAACAGCCAGGATAACCTGGCCCAAGCCAGCGATTACGGCTTCTTTGTCGGCGAGGATGGGGGTGTGCTGACCGTAGCCGGGAATGGCACCGGCGGCTTTGCCAGCGCCGGGCCGGGCGGCCTGCAGGCGCAGGTCAGCGCCGCCGGCTCCGCCTGGAGCGCCGAGCTGCGCATCGATGCTGCGGTCATCGGCGGCCTGGACCACCTGGTCGGGCTGAGCCTGGGTCACTATTCGCTCAGCGCCCTGGATGACGACTACGTGTGGCCTTATGCCAGCGTAACAAACCAGCCGGATACCTGGGCTGAAACGGCCCTGGCGGCGCTGCCCGCCATCACCCAGCTCAGCCCGGCAGGCGCCGTCACCGGCAGCCCGGCTTTCACCCTGGTGATCAGCGGCGAGAATTTTGTCAGCGCCTCCCAGGCGCTTTGGAATGGGACGCCGCTCTCCACCACCTTTGGTTCCAGCACCCTGGTCAGCGTCACCCTCAGCGCCGCTCAGTTGAGCGCCGCCGGGACCATCCCGGTAGTGATGCGCAACCCGGGGAATATCGATTCCGGGCCGGCCCTCTTCGCCCTGTCCAACCCGCAGCCGGCCCTCAGCGGGCTGCTGCCTGACTCAAAACCGGCGGGCGGCCCGGCCTTCACCCTGGCGGTCAGTGGCAGCGGCTTCGCCAGCGGCGCCCGCGTGTTGTGGAACGGGCAGGAGCTGCCCACCACCTTCACCAGCTCGAGCCAGCTCAGCGCACAGTTCGGCGCCAGCCTGCTGGATCAGGCTCAGGCTGTGAGCATTACCGTGCTCAATCCTGGCCCCGGGGCGCAGGTATCCAACACCGCCTTGTTCATCATCCAGCCGCGGGCGCTCACCCTCCTGCCGCTGATCAATAACAAGTAGCCTGGAAATAACGCGGAGACCGCCCGGTGCGGGCGGTCTCCGCGCGATGAAGCAGCTTGTGGAATGCGCTCCCGGCTCAGCGCACCGGCACTTGCCCGGCCTTCCAGGCCGAGAGCAGGAAATTCACCGCATCCACCTGCGGCTTGCAGGGCTCGGCTGTCTTTCGCGTCAGCGGCAGACCGTTTCGCTCCGGCAGAGCCAGGCTGATGGCAAACAGGCATTCCGGTGAGATGATGCGCTCCACCACCGTCCTGATGTCCGCGCCGATCTGTTTCACCAACAGGCCGCGCAGCTGATCCTGGGACAGCTTGCTCACGTCTACCTGGCTCAGGTTGAGCCGCCGCTGGGCCAGGTCCCTCATGTCCTTGACATCCGAATAAGGCCCCTTGGTGCTGTAAAGATGGCTCAGGCGCCCGGCAGATACACCACCCGGAAGCGCTCGCACACCACCGGCATAGAGGGCTGCGGCGCAAGCCCCAGCGCGGCGCAGCTCTGTGCGTAGACCGCCCAGTGCACCGCCCGCCAGTAGGCCAGCGAGCGGTCCCCTTCGCCTTCCTCAAAAGCGTGCGCCTCGCTCACCTGGTCAAAGGGGCGCACCGTCACTTCCAGGTACTCAATAATGCACAGCGGCTGCCCGGCGCCGTCCAGGATGATGACCAGGTCGCCCGCCTGCGGCAGCGCTTCGCCTTCCGCCTGGTACTCCCACAGCAGGCTGCTGGTGGCGGTCTTGACGCCCTGCACCACCAGCGTTCCAAGCTGGTCAGCCAGTTCCGGCGTGTTCCCGAAAGACCAGGCAGGCAGGCTGAGCTTGTCGAAGCCCGTGCCTTCAGGCTGGCTGAGCTTGTCGAAGCCTGGGCCTGCCAAAGGCTGCTGCTCCTGATCCTGCTCTGCGCAGGGGCCGGTACGCTTCGACAGGCTCAGCGCGCCTGCGCCCCCTGGCAGGCTGCCCGTGCCTTCAGGCAGGCTGAGCTTGTCGAAGCCTGCGCCTGTCGAAAGCTGCTGCTCCTGATCCTGCTCTGCGCAGGGACCGGCGCACTTCGACAGGTTCAGCGCGCCTGTGCCCCCTGGCAGGCTGCCCGTGCCTTCAGGCAGACTGAGCTTGTCGAAGCCTGGGCCTGCCAAAGGCTGCTGCTCCTGATCCTGCTCTGCGCAGGGGCCGGTGCGCTTCGACAGGCTCAGCGCGCCTGCGCCCCCTGGCAGGCTGCCCGTGCCTTCAGGCAGGCTGAGCTTGTCGAAGCCTGCGCCTGTCGAAAGCTGCTGC
>CAIQIV010000072.1 GCA_903871905.1 uncultured Chloroflexota bacterium
GCGTGGCTTACCCCGTCACCTCCCTGGTCGTCACTTCCACTTCGGCCAGCGAATATGCTGCCATCCAGGTCAACGGCTCTCCGGTCACCTCCAGCGAACCTTCCGCCCCCATCGACCTGAGTGTGGGGCAGAACCTGGTCACCGCCACCGTCACCGCCCAGGACGGCGTGACCACGCAGGACTACGTCATCACCGTCACCCGCCAGCTTTCCTGGGGCAGTGGGCTGTCCGCCAACATGGTCCTGGGCCAGGCGGACTTCACCGGCAGTTCTGCCAACCGCGGCGGGTCGACCAGCGACCTGGGCTTCGATACCCCGTACGACGCGGCCGTAGACCCGACAACGGGCAAGCTCTTTGTCGTCGAATTGTATAACAACCGGGTTTTGCGCTTCGCCAACCCGGCTGCCCTGGCGAACGGCGCCGCCGCCGAAGCCGTGCTCGGCCAGGTCAACTTTTCGGTAAATGCGACCGGGCAGGGAGCCAACGGCATGCGTTATCCTCAGGGATTATTTGTCGATAATACCGGGACGCTGTGGGTTGGGGATACGGATAACAACCGTGTGCTGCGCTTCGATAACGCCTCCGCCAAAGCCAACGGCGCCAATGCCGACGGCGTGCTCGGCCAGGCCGATTTTTCCACCAGGAATTCAGCAGCTTCAAAGAGCGGGATGTACCAGCCCTGGGGCCTGTTCGTCGACCCGGACGGGACGCTTTGGGTGGCCGATTCGTCCAACCACCGCGTGCTGCGCTTCGACAACGCCGCCTTTAAAGCCAACGGCGCCGGCGCCGACGGCGTCCTGGGCCAGGCTGACTTCACCTCCAACAGCCCTGCCACCACCCAGAATGGGATGGATACCCCGGTCGACGCCTGGGTGAGCAGCGGCCGGCTTTTTGTCGCCGATCGCGTTAACAACCGGGTGCTGCGCTTCGATAACGCCGCCGGCAAAGCCGATGGGGCAAATGCCGACGGCGTCCTGGGCCAACCGGACTTCACCAGCAGCAGCAGTTACTGCACCCAAAACAAGATAGGCTTTCCCAGCGGGATCAGCGTCGATGCCGCCGGCACCCTGGTCGTATCCGACTTCTGGTTCTCACGCATCTTGATCTTTTACAATGCTGCCAGCCTGGCCAACGGCGCCAACGCCAGTGCCGTGCTTGGACAAACCAACCTTAATGCCTGCCTCTATTCCAGCACCGATGCCACCCTGTATCACCCAATGGGGGTATTCAGCGATGGCGCCAGCCAGGCCGCCTGGGTTGCCGATATGGGCAACAACCGGCTGCTGCGCTTCCAGGCCACCTCCACCGCCGTCGCCGATGGCAGTTGGGACCAGGCTACCACCTGGGACAACAACCGGACGCCGGTCAAAAATTCCAATGTCATCATCCCCGCCAACCGCACGGTCACCTTGAACGCAGATACCCCTGACCTGAACCATTTCCTGATCACAGGCAGGCTGGATAATGATGCTTCAGCCCACACCCTTAACCTGATCGGCGATTGGACCAACCGCGGCGCCTTCAATCCCGGGAGCTGGATCGGGGTCAACTTCAAATCCGGCGCCCTGCAGCACCTGAGCGGCGACACCGCCTTCTATGACCTGAGCCTGACCAACCCATCCTATTCCCCAACCATCCTGGACGTGGGCAGCACGGCCGTCACCGCCGCCGGGACGGTGAACAACGCCGGCGAGATCCGCCGCCTGGCGCCGGCGCAGGACATCACCCTGGGCTCCGACTTCACCTTCAACGATGGGGTTGGACGGGCATCCGTGGTGATCCACCAGACCGGCGGTGACCCGCTGGGCCTCACCGCCGCCCAGATCAACGCCCATCCGGACAGCGCAAATCTGGTCTGCGGCTCGGACCTGCCAGCTCGGAACGCGGCGCTGCGCTACTTCGTGATCACCCCAACCGTCAGCGCTGATGTCACCGCCGACCTGACCCTGGCGTACTATGCCGGCGCCAGCTACAGCGAAGCCAACGACGTTAACCCCGCAGATTTTGACATCCTCCACTGCGAAGGCGGAAGCTGGGCTTTGCTGGATGGAACCTATCAGCGTTGGTCTTCCGGGGATTACCGCTTTGTCAAGCTCAGCGGCTACACCTTCACCTCCTTCTCCCCCTTCGCCCTGGTGCGCAATTCCCACAACGCTGACCTGAGGGACCTGGTCTTGAGTGATGGGACGCTCACCCCCGCCTTCGACCCCGCCGTCACCGGCTACACCGCCACGGTCAGCGGGTTGATCCCCTCTATCACCCTCACCCCCGCCAGCGCCCAGGACAACGCCACCATCTTTGTCAACGGCACACAGGTGTATTCGGGCTGGAGCTCCGATCCGATTGACCTGGCCCTGGGAACAACCGTCATCACCACCACCGTCAACGCCGAGGACGGGGTGACCAAGAAGGATTACATCCTGACCGTCACCCGGGTCCCCTCCAGCGACGCCAGTTTGAGCGGGCTGGAGCTCAGCCACGGGACGCTCACCCCCGCTTTCGACGCCGCTGTCGCCGGCTACACCGCCGTGGTCAGTAATTCCGTCAATTTCCTCAAGGTGCGTCCCACCGCCGCCTCCGGCATCTACACTGCCATCACCGTCAACGGTGTATCCGTGACCTCGGGCAGCTCCTCGGCGCCCATTGCCCTGCACGCCGGCGAGAATCTCATCACCACCACCCTGACTGCCCAGGATGGGATAAACACGAAGGACTACCTGATCACCGTCACCCGCCAGGCCCGCGACCCCAATGACCTGTCTGCCGGAATCTGGAGGGACGGCCTGGACGCCTCGCTGGTGCTGGGACAGTCCGATTTCACCAGCAGCGATGCCAACCGCGGCGGCTCCACCGACGCCCTGGGATTAAATGTCCCGGCTCACCTGGCCCTTGACCCGACCAGCGGCAAACTCTTCGTCGCCGACCAATACAACAACCGCGTGCTGCGCTATGCCAGCCCGGCGGCGCTGGCGAACGGCGCCGCCGCCGAAGCGGTGCTCGGCCAGGACGATTTCTCAGGAAATGGGTCTGACACAGCCGCCAATCGCATGAACTATCCGTGGGGCGTCTATGTGGATAAGAACGGGACCCTATGGGTAGGCGATACGTACAACAACCGGGTGCTGCGCTTCGATCACGCCGCCTCAAAAGCCAATGGCGCCAGCGCCAACGGCGTGCTCGGACAGCCTGACTTCACGAGCGGGGATGGACAGGTGGCACAAAACGGAATGTCTAACCCTTACGGCATCTTTGTCGACCCCGGCGGGTCGCTGTGGGTGGCCGATAGCGGCAGCAACCGCGTGCTGCGCTTTGACAACGCCGCCGCCAAGGCCAATGGCGCCAATGCCGACGGCGTCCTGGGGCAGAAGGACTTCACCTCACCCGACTCCCTCACCTCGCAAGATGGAATGTATTACCCGACCTCCGTTTGGGTGAGCAGTGGGACGCTGTTTGTCGCAGATGACTACAATTACCGCGTGCTGCGCTTCGATAACGCCGCCGCCAAGGCGAACGGCGCCAATGCCGACGGCGTCCTGGGGCAGCCGGACTTCACCTCGATTTCATGGTGGGGCTGTGGCCCAAATTCGTTTTATGAAAATTACGGCCTCAGCGTCGACTCTGCCGGCGCCCTGTACGTGACAGATTATTACAACCAGCGCGTGGTGATATTCGATCACGCCGCCGCACTGCCCAACGGCGCGGCCGCCAGCCATGTGCTGGGCCAGCCCGATTTCAACACCTGCAACTCCGGCACAACCGCCGCACTCATGCAGTATCCCACCGGGGTCTTTGCTGAAAGCTCCGGGGGGGTGGTGTGGGTCGCTGACGGGTACAATCACCGCGTGCTGCGTTTCAATGCCGGCTGCAGCGCCGCTGCCAACGGGAGCTGGAGCCAGGCCTCCACCTGGGACTGCCAGCGTACGCCGGAGGACGGCGACAGCGTCACCATCCCCGTCACCTGGACCGTCACCCTGGACGCCGACACCGCCGACCTGTTCAACCTGACCCTCAACGGCACGCTGCAAAACGACGGTTCGCCTCACACCCTCTCCCTCAACCGTGATTGGACCAACCACGGAACATTCACCCCCGGGAGCTGGATCACCGTCGGCTTCGACGCCGGCGACCTGCAGTACCTGAATGGGAACACCAATTTCTACAACCTGGATGTGACCGGCAGTACCACCCTGGACGTGGGCAGCAGCAGCGTCCAGGTCAGCGGGACGGCGGCCAACAGCGGCGAGATCCGCCGCCTGGCGCCGGCGCAGGCGGTCACCCTAAGCTCCAACTTCACCTTCAAAGACGGCGTTGGCCAGAATGCCGTGGTGATCCGCCAGACCGGCGGTACGGCCATGGGTCTCACCACCGCCCAGATCAACGCCCACCCGCCCACCACGGATTTTGCCTGCGGGGTCAACACCCTCACCGGCTCCGCGGTCCGGCGCTACTTTAACATCACCCCGGCCAGGGGGTCCAATGTCACCGCCGACCTCACCCTGATGTACTACGACGGCGCCAGCCACAGCGAGGCGAATTCCACCACCCCGGCGAATTTAACCTTCGCTCACTGTGAAAACGGGAGCTGGGTCATCCTGCCCGGGACCTATACCAACGGGGTCACTGGCGATTACCGCTTTGTCAAGCTGAGTGGCCATACCTTCTCCTCCTTCTCCCCCTTCGCCCTGGTGGAGGCTTCGAATTCGAACGACGCCAGCCTGAGCGCCTTGAAGCCGGGTTACGGCAGCCTGAGCCCGGCCTTCCAGCCGGCAGCGTTGAGCTATACGGACATTGTGTCCTACAGCGTATCCAGCCTGGCCCTCACCCCCACCGCCAGCGAAGCCCACGCCACGATCCAGGCGCGGGTCAACGGCGGGAGCTGGAGCCCGGTGACCTCCGGCAGCCCCTCCAGCCCGCTGGCGCTGAACGTGGGGGACAACACCCTCGAGGTCAAGGTCACCGCCCAGGACGGCATAACCACCCGCACCTACACCCTCGCCGTTTCCCGGGCCGACCGCACCGAGCTGGTGGCGCTGGCGCCGAGCGCCGGCAGCCTGACGCCGGCGTTCAATCCCGGCATACGCTTCTATACCCTTGCCGTTCCACCCGGGACCACCTTTATCACCATGCTGCTGGATCCCAGCCTCAGCGCCGCGCAGATTTCGGTGCGCATGGATAACGGGAACTGGATCAAGATTATCCCCGGGCAGCCCTGCCCGCCGCTTCCGGTGCACGGCGGGGATAACCAGCTCAAGATCCTGGTCACCATGCCGGGACTGGCGCGTGTTTCGGCGCTGGAGGATATCTCCACCCTCTATACCCTGCGGGTGCACAGCCCGGACCCCAACCTCTTCTACCTGCCGCACCTGATCATCTCGGGAACCGCCAGGTAGCCCCCCCCCGCTGCCTGCTCTGGTAGGGGCGGGTCTCAGACCCGCCCCCTACCCAGCCAGACCCGCCCCCTACCCAGCCAGACCCGCCCCCTACCCTCACCAGACCCACCCCCACAGGACCACACCCTACCAGAAAACATTTGCGATGGAGAGAATAAATTGAAAAAACACAGGATCAATCAGCTCTTGAATGCAGTCCTGCTCCTGGCCTTGCTGCTGGGAGCGCCTGCCGGCCCGGCCCAACCGGCGCGGGCAGCCGGAGACCTGTATGTCAGCAAGACCGGCGCCGACGCCGGCGGCTGCAGCCAGGCCAGCCCCTGCCTGACCATCACCTATGCCGTGAGCCAGGCGGCGGATGGAGACACGATCCACATCGGCGGCGGGACCTACACCGAGGCGGGCATCGTGGTCAATGGCAGCCTGAACTTCGTTGGCGCCGGCACGGCCGATTCCCCAACCGGGACCTGGGTGGACGGCGCCGGCGGCGGCCGCGTTTTTTTGCTCAACAACTCCGGCTCAACCAGCAGCTTCAGCGATATGGGCATCACCGGCGGGGCGCCGGCGAATTATGACACCGATAACACCGCCAACGGCGGGGGGATCCTGGCCACCGGCGCACTGGAACTGGATAACGTGGTCCTGATCGATAACCAGGCCTATTACGGCGGCGGAGCTTACGCCATGGAAGGGGCCGTGGTCTCCAACAGCCGCATCGAAAGCAACCATGCCTGGGGCGACCGGGGGGCAGGTTTTTTTGACCTGCTTGGCGGCGGCGGGATGCGCATCGACGGCCCGGCGCAGATCACCGGCACCGATTTTATCGCCAACGTGTCCGAATGTATCTTCACCTACGACCCCAACCCTCCCTGCCCCAACGGCGGCAGCGCCGGCGCCGGACTGGCGCTGTACAGCACAGCAGCCATCACCTCCAGCCGCTTCATCTCCAACACCGGCATGGACACGGGCTGGGCTGTCGGGGGCGGCATCGCCACCACCCAGGACCTCGTGATCAGCGGCGCGCAGGTGCTTTCCAACACCGCCGCTTATGGGGGGGGCATCTATGCGTTGGGCCGCGTGGCACTGGCCAACAGCCTGTTCCGCGGCAACCACGGAACGAACGGTGAAGGCGCACTGCATACCAATGACAGCCTGGTCGTCACGGACACCCAATTCATCAACAACACGGGCGGGTTTGGAACCGGAGCGGTGCAGGTGGGCGCCAACGCCACCCTCAGCGATACCTTGTTTGAAGGCAATCAAACCCTGGCCAACGACGTCGGGGCGATGAATGTGGATGGCGACCTGGTGATGGATCACACCATCTTTCGCTTGAACAGCGCAGGAAATAGTATTGGGGCGCTGCAGGTGTGGGGATATGCCACCATTCGGGACAGCCAGTTCTTAACCAACACCGCCGAGTCGAGCGGGGCGCTGGCCGTAGACGTCAACGACATGCTGATCAGCGGCACCCTGTTCCAGGACAACCGCGCCACGAATGGAGAATCCGGCGCCCTGTATTCAGACGCCAGCCTGCAAATCGTCAACTCGCAGTTCGTGGGGAACCAGGCCACCACCAGCGCCGGCGCCTTGATAACCTGGGGGTCCTTCTTTAATCTGGTCAACACCAGCTTCATCAGCAACACCAGCGACTCAGACAGCGGCGCCATCGACTTATGGGTGAGTTCAACCACCATCAGCGGATCGCTGTTCCAGGGCAACCAGGCCGGGACTTTTGCCGGCGCCGGGACCATCCGCTCCCCGGCGTTGATCACCAACACCCGCTTTATTAATAACTCAGCCGCCCCCACCGAGAATTCCGGGGCGCTGAAACTGACCTCTTCCGATTCCTCCACCCTGGTCAACACCGTCTTTGCCTCCAACGATGCCCAGACCGGCGGGGCGGTGTGCATGGAAGGATCCGGCACGGTGAACATCCTCCACTCCACCATCGGCCACGCCGGCGCCGGAGCGGGGGCGGCGGTGGAGGTTTTGAGCGGCCAGGTGAACCTCACCGACACCATTCTCGCCAATTACGACATCGGCGTGCGCAACATCTCGGGGACGGTATCCTCCGCCTACAACCTGTATTACAACACCCTGGACAAGTCGGGGACCATCGATAACGGCGCCGGCGATATCACCGGCGAGGACCCGCTGTTCTTCCAGCGCGCCGGGAACGACCTGCGCCTCACCACCAGCAGCCCGGCCCTGTGGGCAGGGACGGATGCCGGGGTGACCCGCGACATCCTGGGCGAGCTGCGCCGCAGCCCGCCGACCATCGGCGCCTATGAGTTCCCCGTCTCCACCGATGCCCGCCTGCGCCACCTGGCGCTGAGCGACGGCGTGCTGGCCCCGGCCTTCATCTCTACCACCCTGGACTACACCGCCACGGTCGTCTTCAGCGTCACCAGCCTCACCCTCACCCCCACCGCCAATGAGCCCCATGCCGCCATCCAGGTGCGGGTCAACGGCGGGAGCTGGAGCCCGGTGACCTCCGGCAGCCCTTCCGGCCCGCTGCCCCTGGACCTGGGGGATAACCTGGTCGAGATCCTGGTCACCGCCCAGGATGGGTCCACCGCGGCATACACCGTCACCGTGAAGCGCGTTGGCTCCAGCGACGCCAGCCTGGTTGACCTGGCCTTGAGCAAGGGGACATTGGTTCCGGCTTTTGCCACGGGCACCCTGGACTACACCGTGCGCCAGTTCTGCGGGGTGAGCTCCATGACCGTCACCCCCACCGCCAGCTCGCCCGCGGCCGCCATCCAGGTGCGGTCCAATGGAGGAGGCTGGAGCCCGGTGAATTCGGGCGAGGCCAGCTCCCCGCTTCCGCTGCGGGTGGGGAAAAACCTGGTCGAGGTGCAGGTCACCGCACAGGCCGGCACCCAGCAGGTGTACACGCTCGGCGTGACCCGGGCGGACCGCTGTCGTTATTACCTGATCATGATGATCATCAGCTACCCGCCGCGCTGAGGCACGCCCTGCCAGGGCCGGATAAACCACGAACTCCGGCGGGCAGGGCGGCCACCCGGCTGCGCGCTGGAATTCGCCCGTTGTAGGGGCGACCCGCCTTGCTGCGCGCTGTCTCCCTGCCCGGTAGATAGGGTCGCCCCCCTCCCGCACGCCACCTCCTCGCGGGGATGGGCGACCCTCCCCTGCGCGGGCGGTTACAGCCATTCACACCGGGTCGTCTCTCGAAATGTGGGATGCGCTGCGCGATGGGCACCCCTCTGCGCCTGGAACAAACCGTCCACGAATGGGGCCACGAATATCGAATGGTACACGCCGCCATTCGATATTCGAGTTAAATTCGTGTACGGTTATTCTATTAAATTCCAGTTCAGACCTCCTGTTTAATCAACCTGTTTAAACGCCGTTTAATCAATACCCCTCTTTAACTGCCTGAAATTTAAGCACAATTTAAACGCAAGATCAACACCCCGATGATTGTCTTCCTGGTGTTTTTTTTTATAATGATATGCAACGCTTCCTTTCTGTGCTTGCAATGAACCTGGCTGCCGCCGGAAGTGCATGCAGAAACGGAAAATCGAATTGAACCGAAAATAAATTTCGCATTTTTTAAAGGAGGCACATGTTATTCAACAAGATTCTCTCACCCCGTACTTCATCCCACCCGTGGACCCGCATGGGTCTGATCGCCATCCTGGCGCTGCTGGTCACCGCTCTCAGCGTCACCAGCGCCCTGGCTATCGGGCGCTGGCGGAACGGCCTGCCCGCCACCCTGGTCCTCGGCCAGGCGAACTTCTTCAGCGGAGACCCAAACCGCAGTGGGACGACCGATGAGCAGGGTATGTATATGCCCATGCACATCGCCGTTGACCCGACCACCGGCAAGCTCTTCGTCGCCGATAGTATAAACCATCGTGTTCTGCGCTACGCCGACCCGCTTACCATGGCCAACGGCGCCGCCGCAGAGGCGGTGCTCGGCCAGGATGACTTCTATGCGCATTGGTCCGGGACCGCCGCCAACCGCATGAATGTGCCGCGCGGGGTCTTCGTGGATAATTCCGGGAGGCTGTGGGTGGGAGATATCGACAACAACCGGGTGCTGCGCTTTGACAACGCCTCCTCTAAAGCCAACGGCGCCAACGCCGACGGCGTGCTCGGCCAGCCCGATTTTACCTCCGGTACACCCGCAACCACCCAGTCCGGAATGGCTTCGCCGATCGGCGTTTTCGTCGATGATGGCGGGAGGCTGTGGGTGGCCGAACAGGTCAACGCCCGCGTGACGCGCTTCGATAACGCCGCCGCCAAGGCCAACGGCGCCAACGCCGACGGCGTGCTCGGCCAGCCGGACTTCACCTCAAACACCTTTAATACCACGCAAAGCGGGATGTCAGGCCCGACAGCGGTGTGGGTGAGCAGCGGCACGCTGTTTGTTGGAGACAATGAAAATTATCGTGTGCTGCGCTTCGACAACGCCGCCGCCAAAGCCAACGGCGCCAACGCCGACGGCGTGCTTGGTCAGCCGGACTTCACCACTAATAATTGGCAGGATTGCGACCAAACCAGCCTTGGCGGCGCTTACGGGGTCACCGTCGACGCCTCCGGCACCCTGTACGTGGCGGACAGCGGGAACCACCGGGTCCTGCTCTTCAACGACGCTGCCAGCCTCGCTGACGGCGCCGAAGCCAACAATGTACTCGGGCAGACCAGCTTCACCACCTGCAACTACGACCTGTCCGCCACCCGCCTCCACAGTCCCTATGGGGTCTTTGTTGACGACGTCCAGGGGGTCCTGTGGGTTGGGGATGGAAACAATAACCGTGTGCTGCGCTACCAGGCCGACTGCACGGCGATTGCCACTGGCAACTGGGACCAGGCCTCCACCTGGAACTGCGCCCGCGTGCCCGGGGATGGCTTTAACGTCACCATCCCGGTCACCTGGACCGTCACCCTGAACACCGACACCGCCGACCTGTTCCATGTGAGCCTTAATGGCACGCTGCAGAACGATGGCGCCTCCCACAGCCTCAACCTGTCCGGCGACTGGGCCAACAGCGGCACCTTCCTTCCCGGCGTCTGGATCGGGGTCAACTTTGACGCCGGCGACCTGCAGTATCTCAGCGGGCCCACCACATTCTTCAACCTGTCCACCGCCAGCGGCGCCACCCTGGATGTGGGCAGCACAGCCGTGGTAGCCGCCGGGACGGTAGACAACGCCGGCGAGATCCGCCGCCTGGCCCCGGCCCAGAACGTCACCCTGGGCTCCGACTTCACCTTCAAAGATGGCGCTGGCCAGGACTCGGTGGTGATCCACCAGACCGGCGGTACGGCGATGGGCCTCACCACCGCCCAGATCAACGCCCACCCGCCCACCACGGATTTTGCCTGCGGCGCTGATATGCTCACCACTCCCGCTGTGCTGCGCTATTTCGAAATCACCCCGACCAACGGCGTTTCGGTCACCGCCGACCTCACCCTGGCCTATTATGATGGCGGCAGCAACAGTGAAGCCAATACCCTGGACGTGGCGGATCTGGTCTTTTCCCACTGTGTAGGCGGGAGCTGGACTGCCGTTCCGGGAACCTATACCCATTGGACCACCGGGGATTACCGCTTCGTCAAGCTGAGCGGCCATACCTTCTCCTCTTTCTCCCCCTTTGCCCTGGCGCGCGTTTCCCACGACCCTGACCTGGTGGACCTGGTGCCCAGCAGCGGGATGCTCGATCCGTGGTTTGCCTCCGACCTCACCAGCTACACCGACACGGTCCCCAATACCGTCCACTTTTTCAGCCTCACCCCCGTTGCGGCAGATGCCGGCGCCACGATTAAAGTTAACGGCGAGCCGGTGCAGTCGGGGAATCCCTCCCCCCAGATCTTCCTGCACGTCGGGGTAAACCTGATCACCACCA
>CAIQIV010000073.1 GCA_903871905.1 uncultured Chloroflexota bacterium
CATTACCTGCGACCGCATTGGTTCCATTGAGTACAACGATGACAAGAGCTTCACAGTTACCTGGAAGCCAGGCGTTCAGGATCCGGTGTACTTCACCGCTCCTGGCGGCTACGACAAGGCGCTGTGGTATCCTGCGCACCGTGTGATCGAATCCGAAGGCCCCTACAAGGGCAAGACCCTGGCTGAAGTCCCGGCGAAGGACTGGGCGACCTTGCGAGAGGTGGCTGAAATGCCGTGGGGCGTGGGTCCGTACATGATCAAGGAATGGGTCAAGGGCCAGAAGATCGTCCTGGAAGCCAATCCTGGCTATAAGCTCAATCCCATCAAGACCTCGCAGATCGTGATTGCTTTCATCACCGCCGAGAATGCAGAGGCGCAGCTTCTGAACGGCGACGTGGATGTGTTGGACAATACCACCCTGGTCGGTGTCACGGAGGCCCTGGATAAGGCTGCCAAAGATGGCAAGATCATCGTGTTTGCCCAGCCGTCGGCAACCTGGGAGCATATCGACTTCAACATGTTCCTGCGCTAGCCAGGGACGTTGTATCTAGTGGGGAAAGGTGGCATAACAGCCACCTTTCCCTCCCCCAGAAGAGCCTGCAATTTCCCCGAACACCTTCCTGCCTGGAATGATTGAATGGCTTAACTGGATCAAGAATCTGGTATTGGAAATGGCAAGCGGAGGCGCTTAGATGACCGGTTACCTGGCTCGCCGCATCATCCAGATGGTGATCGTGGTTTTCTTTTCGGCGGCAGCTTCATATGCATTATTGAACTTTGCCCCGGGTGGTCCAATGGCTGGCTTACGCCAGATGTCGCAAAACAGCCGCTTCCGCCTGACGGAAGAGGATGTGGCGCGCATCCGCGCCTACTTTGAGCTGGACCTGTACCTGCCCATCCGCTTCTCGCGCTGGCTGGTTGGCCAGCCGAAAGGCCGGATCATCATGGGGGATTATGAGCTGTTTGCATTGTATCCCATTGGCTGCCGCAAGCCCATCGAGCAGACAGTTAAAAATGCGAAAGGGGAGTATGAGGTTGAGCAGACGGGCTGCGCTGAGTATGTCTATTTGAAGAACCTGGAAGGGCGGCGCACCAGCCGCGGGGTGCTGTTTGGCGATTTTGGCCTGTCATGGCGCTTGAACCGGGACCGGCCAGTGACGGACCTGATACTGGGACGGCTGCCACAGACCATGTTGTTGATGGGCATCTCTATTTTGATTGCTCTTGGCCTGGGTGTGCCATTGGGTATTTATTCGGCAATCCGCCAATACTCCAAGTTCGATTACGTTGTCACCTCCATGGCCTTCCTGGGCACCTCCATGCCCACTTTCTTCTTTGGCCTGTTGTTGATTATGTGTTTCGCAATTATTCCCAAGAATTTCGGGCTGCCCAATCTCCCGGCAGGCCTGTCTGAGTCGGTGCGCGATTACACGATCCCTTACATTGGGGATATCACCGCCGGCTCTGCGCTTGACCGGATTTTACACCTGATCCTGCCGGTCACGGTTCTGGCTATGGTCAGCGTTGCTGGCTACAGCCGTTATGTGCGCGCCAGCATGCTGGATGTGCTGCGCCAGGATTATGTACGCACGGCGCGGGCCAAGGGCCTGGTGGAGAATGTGGTGATTGTCAAGCATGCCCTGCGCAATGCCCTGATCCCCTTTGTGACCATTGCGGTCTTTGCTATACCAGCAATGTTTGCTGGAGCGATTCTCACCGAATCGATTTTTTCCTGGCCTGGGATGGGACGCTTGTTCATCCTGGCCCTGGGTGAATATGATTATCCGGTGGCGATGGCGTTGCTGTTGATTGAGGCGGTCCTGATTGTGGTGGCTACGCTGCTCCAGGATATCATCTACACCATCGTAGACCCGCGTATCCGTTTTAGTTAGCCCGAGGAGCGAAGAGAAATGGCTACTGCCTCTCCAACCACGACCTCCTTTGAATTAGCTAAAGAAACCATTACGACCAAGGAAGAAAAGCTTTGGCAGGTGGTCCTGCGCCGTTTTCGCAAACACCGCCTGGCGGTATTCTCGGTGTATGTGATTGCCGTTATCTTCCTGCTGTCGCTGCTGGCGCCGCTGATTGCACCCTATAAACCGGATGATCTGGCGGTAGGGGATTATTTCCTGCCCTTCTTCTCGGTAGACCAGGACACGGGACAAATGCATGTGCTGGGCACGGATAATATCGGGAGAGACACCTTTTCCCGACTGTTGTATGCGGGGCGCATTTCTCTGACCATTGCCATCATGTGCGTGCTGATCTCGACCCTGATCGGGGTTACCATAGGCGCTTATTCTGGTTATTACGGGGGGTGGGTGGATAACCTGTTGATGCGCATTGTGGAGTTCCTGATCACCATTCCCACCCTGCCGCTATTGCTGATTATTTCGTCCATGCTGCTGCGCAATGAGGACCTGGTTCCCATTCCCTCCTTTGCCCTGAGTATCGCTGGGAATGTGATGCTGATCAGCCAGCGGGATGCCAAGCAGGCGCTGCTGTTGATCATCGTCCTGGCGGGCCTGGGTTGGTTAGGCACCGCGCGTTTGATGAGGGGAATGGTGCTCTCTTTGCGCGGCCAGACATTTTCTGAGGCTGCTCAGGCCATGGGCGCTTCCAATGCACGCATCATTTTTACTCATATGGTGCCTAATTCCATGGCGCCGATCATCGTTGAAGCGACCCTGGCCCTGGGGGGTTTTATTATTTACGAGGCGGCACTCTCCTTTCTGGGCTTTGGCATCCAGGATCCGGTTCCGACCTGGGGAAACATGCTCTCTGCCACGCAGGGCTACATGTTTGAGCGGCCCTGGCTGCCGCTGCTGCCGGGCCTGCCTATTTTCCTGTGTTCGTTGACCTTTAACTTTATCGGTGATGGTTTGCGCGATGCGCTTGACCCCCGCCTGAAGATGTAAACAATGTATAATGAGAAATGATCCTATCTTGAGCGAGGCTGCCCGTGGCTGAAAAATCCAATCTACCATTGTTGGAAGTCAAGAATTTGAAAACATATTTCTACACCGAAGACGGCGTGGTTAAGGCGGTGGACGGTGTGGATTTCTCGGTCAAACCAGGCGAGGTGTTAGGCCTGGTAGGAGAATCGGGGTGTGGGAAGAGCGTTACATCCCTTTCAATCATGCGCCTGATCGGCATGCCGGGCAAGGTGGTGGAAGGCGAGATCTGGTTTGAAGGGAAGGACCTGCTCAAGCTCTCGGAAGCTGAGATGGTGCATATGCGGGGCAACCGCATTTCGATGATTTTTCAGCAGCCCCAATCCAGCCTGAACCCGGTGTACAAAGTTGGCGACCAGGTGGCTGAAGTGCTGCAGATCCACAAGGGGATGAAGAAGGAAGAGTCCTGGGAAGAAGCGGTGAAACTGCTGCGCCTGGTGGGCATCCCGGATGCGCAGAAGAAAGCGCATGCCTTTCCGCATGAAATGTCCGGTGGGCAGGCGCAGCGGGTGATGATTGCCATGGCCCTGGCTTTGAACCCCCAATTGTTGATTGCCGATGAGCCGACGACTGCCCTGGATGTGACCATCCAGGCGCAGATCCTTGACCTGATGCGTGACCTGCGCACCCATATGGAAACCGCTGTGATCTTAATCACGCATGATCTGGGAATCATCGCAGAAATGGCCGACCGGGTGGCGGTGATGTATGCCGGGCGCATCGTGGAACAGACGGATGTCAATTCGTTGTATGCCAAGCCAGTGCACCCCTATACCCAGGGCCTGATCGCCTCGATCCCTATCCTGGGCCAGGTTAAGGACCGCCTGGATGTGATCCCGGGATCGGTGCCGAACCTGGTCAACCTGCCGCCGGGCTGCCAGTTTGCCCCGCGCTGTCGGCCGCGCGTTGAGCATAAACTGGCCATCTGCACTGAACTTGAGCCGCAGCTGCTGCCTGTTGTCAGCGGGCACCTGGTCCGCTGCTGGATGTACCACCCCTGCGAGGAAAAGGGACACACCCCGGTCGTACAGATCGCTTGAGAAGCTCCAGGTATCAGGAAGATCTCGCCCACCATAGAGGATGATTATGAGTAATCAAACATTTGTTAAAACGAACGGTAAAGAATCCAGGGATGAATGGGATTTTATCCGGGTGGTCAACCTGGTGAAGCATTTTCCCGTCCGGGGTGGTTTTTTTCAGAAGGTGGTAGCCTGGGTGCAGGCGGTGGATAATGTGAGCTTTTCCATCCGCGAAGGTGAGACAGTTGGCCTGGTAGGGGAGTCGGGCTGCGGCAAGACAACCGTTGGCCGCACCATGCTGCGCCTGACCGAACCGACCTCGGGTAAGGTCTTTTTTGATAGCCAGGATGTGTTCAGCCTGCGTGGTGCAGAATTGAAAGCCATGCGGCGAAATATGCAGATCATCTTCCAGGATCCTTATGCCTCCCTGGATCCCCGCATGCCCATCGGCGAATCGGTAGCTGAAGGTCTGGTGATCCATAATATTGGCAGTTCGAAGGATCGCTACGATGTGGTGATTGAGATGCTGCGCAAGGTGGGACTGGAAGACTATCATGCCC
>CAIQIV010000074.1 GCA_903871905.1 uncultured Chloroflexota bacterium
ACAGCCAATGCCCTGTTTGGCGCGGCAGCGCTCGATCTGCCCCGCCGTGGCACCGTTGGCGTGTGCGGCGGCGTGGGCGCCATCGCCCAGGCGCTGGCCCTCGCGGTGCGGCAGCACGGCGGGCGGGTTGAATTCCGCAGCCGCGCCAGACGTATCACCAGGGATTCATCCTCCTCCATTACCGGTGTGGAAACGGAAAAAGACGCCTGGTTCCCGGCCGATGCGGTGATCGCCAACCTGACCCCGCCTGATCTGAGCCGCATCCTGGACAAGCCTCCAACGGGTTTTTCCCGCCGTGGGTTAATCCATGCGCCTCCCCCGGATGGTTGGGGGGCGTTCATGCTCTACCTGGGAGTGAAGGATGAGCTCATTACACCTGGCTTACCTCTACACCACCAGGTTATCGCCCGGGAGCCGCTGGGGGAGGGAAACAGTGTCTTCATGTCCATCAGCCCGGAATGGGACCCCGGCCGCGCGCCAGCCGGGATGCGGGCGGTCACCTTGAGCACGCACACCCGCCCCAGGCAGTGGTTCGAATTGAAAGAAAGGGATGAAGCGGCTTATGAAGCAAAAAAGTTGGCGTTACAAAACGCCATGCTCAGCCACGCCGCCAATATTTTCCCAGGATTGGATAGGCCCGATTTTATCCTGCCTGGCAGCCCACTCAGCTTTGCCCGCTTCACCGGGCGCAGCGGCGGATGGGTGGGCGGTTTCCCGCAGACCAGCCTGGTGCGCAACCTCCCGCCGAGGGTTGGACGCAGCCTGTGGATTGTCGGGGACAGCATCTTCCCGGGGCAGTCCATCCCGGCGACGGCCCTGGGAGGTCTGCGGGTAGCATCCATGCTGGCTAATTCTTAAACCGGATCCCCAGCATGATCAGGCAAAACGCCATGGACGGCGCCACCAACCCAACAGCCGCCAGGCCAATGACCGTGGTCACAACCTGGATCATCCTTCCCATCTCAATTTCCTTTTGCTGAGCCTCGAGTCTCTGTTCGTAGGTTTGGCGAAGGTATTCCAATTGCAGCCTATCCAGCATGGCCTTTCGTTCCATCTCAAGTTGTTCGAGCACCTGCCGGTTCACCGCATCAATCTCGACCTGGGCTACCTCAGCGGCATGCTGCGCCTGTTCCCCTGGGATATCCATCAGCCATTTATCCTTGTCAATCGCTGTATCCAGATCCTTTTTCCTGGCCTCAGCCTGGGCCAGCCATGGGTTATATTTTGCCACGGCAATGCCCCCTCCTACTCCCATTACCAGCATTAGGAAGACCACAATCATGGTGACCCTGAATAATGAATCGTTTGAATTCAACGAAACCCTCCTCCACGCAGTGGTTTCTCACTGCCTGTCTCTTCGTCGATTTACCAGGCAACATGGATGAACCGAGATAGCAATCACCCCTTTACCGGGATCAATTTTAATTATTTTCTGAATGCGAGAAGATTAGATACAAGTTGTATGCCACATTATAAATTTCTCTCACGACTTATGACCTTTCTAATATGGATATGCTTTTAAAAACCGCGGCGGAGATCCCAGGATATATTCCAAATCAACTGCTTCGGATAATTCATCTACAATCTGAGGATTAGCTTTATAATCCTGCTCAAATGAAACCGAATAACCTATCATAAGAAATTGGAGACCATTCCATGTCCAAAATTATCAGAAACCTGCTCCTGACACTGCTGATCATCACCCTGACCGCTGGTTTCACTCCCGGAACGCAAGCCACCGGGATTTCCATTGCAACGGCAACTCCAGGCGGGGTATGGAACCCGCTGGGGGCCGCCCTGGCTGCCCTGGTCAGCG
>CAIQIV010000075.1 GCA_903871905.1 uncultured Chloroflexota bacterium
AGCTCCGGCAGGCACACCGGCGCCCGGGGATCCAGCGCCAGCCCGCGCCGGATGGATTTCAGGGCAGCCTCCTTGATGCTCCACAGCAGGGTCTTGAGCATCACACCGGACTGCAGCCTGGCGGTTTGCTGCAGCCAGAGCGTCTCCTGTGGGTGTAGATAATTCTGCACATACTCAGCCGAACGGTGCTCAATTTTTTCAATGTCCGCGCCAATTCCTGCAGAAAATAATCTGCCAGAAAATAATCTGCCAGTCCAGGCCTCGCAGCCTGGAGCAAACGCACAGAAGGCTCGCCCGTGAGAATGGCTGATCGAAAGAGAACCATCCAGCTCGCGCCAGGCAGAACCTGCCAGGATCTGCACTCGAGGTCCCTGGTCGGCAGCCGGCAGGACAGCAATGGCACGCAGCGCCTCGGCGGTCTCGCCCCAGTCAGGCTCAATGCACACCGGTTCCAGGACTGCCCCCACTGCAGGCTGCAGCCGAGCCTGCTGGATCAGTTTCTTTGCAGCCAGGCGGCCCAGAGCCCATTCCCGGCGGCGCACATCGAAACGGAAACCCTGGTAGACTGCCTGCTCTGCCTCCGCCAGGAACCCTGGGGGATCGAGCCAGCCTGGAGGGAGACTGTTCTCCGCCAGCAAAATCCAATTGATAACAGGACGAATACTGCTTTCCATTAAACTGACAATCAAGGACAATCACTTGCAGGATTGATCATAGTAGTTAACCCAAAGAGCCGCTGATCGTTACGAGCATCGGATGAACTTTGCAAGTTGATTTCTCCCCCCGGCATGACGCATCTCTTTATGCAGACTGGTCCAGGGGTTGGACGAGATACAGGCTGCCCCGTTTGAAACCGCGCTCCAGGTAATACTGGCGCGTGCCCACCGCGGCGATCACTGCCAGGCGGCTGTATCCGTGTTCACGGGCGATTTCTTCAGCCTGCTGCATGAGACGCGTGCCGAGGCCGGCATGTTGTGCGGCCCCAGGTGACTCTATCCCAAAAGAAAGGGACTGGCCGTAGACATGGACCTCGCGGATGATCGCCGCGCCTGCCAGGTCGTGCAGACCGGTATCGGGTGCCCCGGCGGTGGGCAATGACAGCCTGAGAAACCCTGCGATGCGGTCATCCGGGGTAACAAAGCTGATAAAGTGCTCCTCGGCGCCAGGCGTGGTGTAAACCAGGTCATGCAGCTGCAAACGCTGCACCTCCACTTTCTGATCCCGCACCTCACGGCAGCGCACGCACTCGCAGCGTGTACCCCGGCGCTGCAGCTCCTGCTCCACATCCTGGCGCAGGCTGGTGCGCTTATTCCCGGCG
The DNA here is from genome assembly GCA_903871905.1 of uncultured Chloroflexota bacterium. Taxonomy (GTDB): domain Bacteria; phylum Chloroflexota; class Anaerolineae; order Anaerolineales; family UBA4823; genus CAIQIV01. The sequence continues at coordinate 1,319 of CAIQIV010000075.1, forward strand.
ACGACGTTCGGCGATGGGATGTCACGGATCACGCGGTTAACGCGGCAGTAGCGCGGGATGGTGGGCTTGAGGTCCGCAATGAGTTCCACCAAATCCTGGGTGGAATAGGGTTGGAACTCGCCGCGCTGCCAGATAGCGAATAAGTCGGTATTTTCCAGCAGCTGGTTGGGATAGATCTTGATCTCATCCGGGCAGCAGCCCTGCCACAGGCGGGTAAAATCCTGGCGGTCTGTGGCGGGGGTGGCCCCCAGCAGGTTGGGCATCCAGTGCAGGACAACCTTAAACCCGGCTGCTCGCAGCAGGTCAACCGCCTGCCGGGTCTGGGCCGCTGTGTGGCCGCGCTGGTTGAGCTCCAGGATGCGGTCGTCCAGGCTCTGCGCCCCCAGCTGCACCTTGGTCACCCCCAGCTGCCTCAGCCAGGCGATCTCCCGAGGGTTGATATAATCCGGCCGGGTCTCGATCACCAACCCGACATTGCGATGTTCTGCAGTCTCATTCAGCTGGTGGGCGTCTTCCAGCGTCTCGGATGCCTGCCCATTCAGGGCGTCGAAACAGCGGCGGACAAACCATTCCTGGTAATCCCTGCGGTAGCAGTCCCAGGTGCCTCCCAGGATCAGCAGCTCGACCTTATCCGTAGGGTGCCCAACAGCCGCCAATGACTCCAGCCGGGCCGCAGTCTGGTTGAAAGGGTCGAATTGGTGCTGGACAGCCCGCCGCGCTCCCGGCTCATCGGGCAGGTAGCTTTTGGGCATGCGCGCGTCGGTGGGGCAGAAGATGCATTTCCCCGGGCATGGGTACGGCTTGGTCAGCACGGTAACGGTCGAGACGCCCGAAAGGGTGCGCACCGGTTTCATCCTCAGGCGCGCCAGCAGCCCGGGATCTTCCTGCAGTTCTCCCTGCTGCACCATTTCCCGATAGGCAGCCACCAGCACATGTTTCCCCAGGTAGCCTCCACCAGGCAAGGGGCGCTTGCGCACCGCATCCTGCGCGTCTCTCCCGCGCTGCACCTGATGGACCACTTCGCGCGCCAGCATCAGCATTTCAGGGGTGTACTTCCGGGCATCTAACCATTCTTTATAATGTTGATCCATAGGCTTCCAATAAGGTAAAATCGCTGCACATGAATACGCAAACCGTCCAACAACTGCTGGAGCTCAACCGTCAATTTTACCAGAGGTTCTCCCACGAATTCAGCCAGACCCGCCAGCGCCTGCAGCCCGGTGTGCGGCGGATCTTACAGGATCAGCCTCCCGGCCTGGCTTATCTGGACCTGGGATGCGGCAACGGGGAGACCTGGCGCTGGCTGGCCTCGCAGGCGGCGCCTCGGCGCTATGTTGGTCTGGATTTCAGCCCCGGCCTGCTGGAAGCCGCCAACCAGGGACAGGTGAGCCAGGCTGTCACCCCGGAATTTTACCTGGTCAACCTGGCTGCCAGCGATTGGGAACATGATCTGCCTGCAGCCGCCTTCGACAGGGTATTGGCCTTTGCCGTACTCCATCATCTTCCCGGGCAAGCGCTGCGGTTACAGATCCTTTCCGGTGTGCGCCGCCTGCTGGTGCCGGGAGGGGAGCTGCTGCTGTCCAACTGGCAGTTCATCAACAGCCCCAGGCTGGCAGAGCGCCTGCTCCCCTGGTCGGCAGCAGGCCTGGAAGCAGCCTGTGTTGATGGAGGCGATTTCCTGCTTGACTGGCGCAGCGGGGGCAGCGGGCTGCGCTATGTCCACCTGTACTCCGAGGCCGAGCTGGCTGACCTGGCCGAAAAGAGCGGCTTCAGCGTACGAGAGAGTTTCTATTCCGATGGCCACGGAGGCCGGCTTGGGTTGTACCAGAGATGGTATAATCCTTTACAAGTATGCGCATCCTGATCATTTCCGATATTCATGCCAACCTGGCAGCCCTGGAGGCGGTGTTAGAAGATGCCGGTCATTTCGACTCCGCCTGGTGCCTGGGGGACCTGGTCGGATATGGACCTGACCCGAATGAGTGTGTCCAGCGCATCAGCAGTCTTCCCGGCCTGCAGTGCATCGTCGGCAATCACGATGCTGCAGCGCTGCGGACCATCGACGCTGAGGCCTTTAACCCTGAAGCCCGCCAGGCGATCTACTGGACGCAGACCACACTTACTGAAGCCAGCCTCAGCTTCTTGAAACAGCTTCCAGAGGTATTGAAGATCCAGGATGTCACGCTGGCGCATGGCAGCCCACGCCACCCGGTATGGGAATATATCCTGGATACTCAGACCGCTGGCCTGTCCTTTCCCCACTTCGATACGCCTTTCTGTTTTGTTGGCCATTCCCACATGCCAGTTATATTCAATCTCATTCATGATAATGGAAGAGCCAAAATGAGCGTGCCAGAAATCAGGAAGCAGCTCACATTGAGCGGGCGCGCTATCCTGAACCCGGGCTCGGTTGGCCAGCCGCGGGATCGGGATCCGCGCGCCGCTTATGCTCTATTTGATCCAGAGATACCTGCCTGGGAATACCGGCGGGTGCCATATGATATCGCTTCTGTCCAATCACGCATGGCTGCCGCCCGCCTGCCTCTCCGGCATATTGAACGCCTGAGCTCCGGTTGGTAGAGCGGAACAAATGACCGTTCTTTAACGTCTTTGAGGTGAATTTCAAACACAGGAGGTTCGCCATGTATAAGAAGAACGCCAATATTCTGCTTCGCCTGGTTGTGGTGCTGGTGCTCGGGGTCACCATGCTCAGCGCCTGCGCCTCAGCCGCCTCGCCCTATCCGGGCGGAAGTTATGCTGAATCCATGTCCAAGTCTGCCGCCCCGCCAGCCCCCATGGAAGCACCGGCTGTGGCGATGCAAGAATCCGGGTATGGGGGTGGAGGCAATAATTTTGCCGGATCGGCTACCACACCCCAGCAGGCCATTGAGCGCATCGTGATCAAGAATGCCGAAATGACCCTGGTGGTCAGCGATCCTCCCGGCTCAATGGACCGGATCAGCAAGCTTGCGGAGGAAATGGGCGGCTTCGTGGTGGCTGCGGACCTTTCTGAATATACCCTGGACAACGGGGTAAAAGTTCCCCAGGCCTCCATCACCATCCGCGTGCCGGCGGAAAAACTGGATCAGGCGCTGAACAGCATTCGCGCCGAGAGCGACCGCCTGCCGATCAGCGAGAAGATCACCAGCCAGGATGTAACCAGCGAGTATACCGACCTGCAGTCCCGCCTGCGCAACCTGGAAGCCGCCGAACAGCAGTTGACCAAGATCATGGAACAGGCCACCAAGACCGAAGATGTGTTGTCGGTGTACAACCAGCTGGTGCAGGTGCGCGAACAGATCGAGGTGATCAAAGGACAGATCAAGTACTACGAAGAATCGGCGGCATTGTCCTCGGTGGCAGTCAACCTGACAGCCAAAGAAGCCGCCCAGCCGCTAACTATCGGTGAATGGCAGCCGTCTGGCATTGTCCTGGATGCTCTGCAAGCATTGATCGATGCCTTGAAAGGGATTACCAAAGCCGTGATCTGGATTGTCATCTTCGTCCTTCCGGTGCTGACCATCCTGTTTATCATCTTTGTCCTGCCGTTCATCCTGCTCATCGTTTTCTGGCGCCGGCGGCGTGCCCGCAGAAAAGCCGCTCAACCCGCACTGGCTGCGAAACCCCAGCCAGCCTCCGCGGAGCCTGCTGAGAAGCCAGGCCCGATTGAAAAATCATAATTCTTTCCAGCCTTAATCACCCACTCCCGGCATGAAAACACCCTGCCGGGAGTGATCTTTTTGTGATGATTGTCACCCGATAAAAATGACCCTTATAGGAACCAATCAGGCAAATATTATGATTTAATAGAACCAGATACCCCTAGTTACATCTGATTTATAAGAAAAGGAAGGAGCTTTTTCCAATGGCAAAAACATCCGAAGATTTGCAGGGCGCATTTGCAGGCGAGTCCCAGGCAAACCGCAAGTACACAGCTTTCGCC
>CAIQIV010000076.1 GCA_903871905.1 uncultured Chloroflexota bacterium
GGAAGAACTCGCGCGAGCGCCCTTTCTGCGGCCGCTCATAGCGCCAGAACGGCCCCCAGGACCACCAGCGCAGAGGGTAGGTCAGCCCGCGCTGCCTTTGGGCGACCATGCGCGCCAGGGATGGGGTCAGCTCCGGCCGCAGGGTGAGCATATCTCCCCCCCGGTCGGCGAACACGAAGGACTGCTCCTTGACCAGCTCGTCGCCGGACTTGGCGGCGTACAGGTCAATCGTTTCCAGGAACGGGGCGTCGTACTCCTGGTAGCCAAATGCCTCGGAGACCTCCCGGGCCTTGGCGTACAGCCAGCTGCGCAGCGCCATTTCGGGGGGGTAAAAATCACGGGTGCCTTTTACGGCCTGGATGGTTGTTTTCATACCGTCACTCTCTTGCTGTTAAAAATTTCCATTGGTTACCGTTGAATGGGCCCTCTATCCTGGAGCCAATCTTCCATTACCTGCACCATGCGCGGGGCGGCATGCCCGTCCCCGTACAGCTCTGGATGCGTCCCAGGGGTTGAGACCGCCCCGATCGCCTGCCGGATGACCTGGGCGTCGGAGGCCACCAGGCGGTTCCAGCCGGCTTCAATGGTTTCGACCCATTCCGTGTCCGGGCGCAGGGTGAGGCAGGGGGTGTGCGCCCAATACGCTTCCTTTTGCACGCCGCCCGAGTCGGTCACCACCAGCCTGGCGGCCTGTTCCAGGCGCACCATGTCCAGGTAACCCAGCGGGGGACAGGCCAGGATATTGGGGTGCTGCCCCAGGTCGAGCCCCTGGTTTTGCAGCGCCCGGCCGGTGCGCGGGTGGACCGGGAAAACCACCGGCATCCCAGCGCTGCCCAGGCCGGCCGCAACCTGCCCCAGGCGCTCCGGGTGGTCGGTGTTATAGGGGCGGTGGATGGTGGCCAGGATGAAGCCTTTTTGGGAAAGCTGCATGCGTTCCAGCACATTGGATTCCTGCCTGGCCCTCTCCATGGAGTGCAGCAGGGTGTCGGCCATCACATCGCCGACCATCCACACCCCGCGGGTGATCCCTTCGGCTGCCAGGTTGCTGACCGCCGTCTCAGACGGGCAGAGCAGGAGCTCCGAGAGGTGGTCGGCCACCACCCGGTTAATCTCCTCCGGCATGCTGCGGTTGAAGCTGCGCAGCCCGGCTTCCACGTGAGCCACGGGGGTTTGCAGCTTGGCGGCGGCCAGCGCCCCGGCCAGGGTGGAGTTGGTGTCGCCGTAGACCAGCACCAGGTCCGGCTTTTCCTCCAGGATCACCGCCTCGATGGCTGGCAGCATGGCGCCGGTCATCGTCCCGTGCGAGCCTGAACCGATCCCCAGGTGGTGCTCCGGAGGGGGGATATCCAGCTCGCGGAAGAACACCTCCGACATGTTGTCGTCGTAGTGCTGCCCGGTATGCACCAGCACCTCCTGGTGTCGGGCGCGCAGGGCCCGGCTCATCGGAGCCGCCTTGATGAACTGCGGCCTGGCGCCGACTATCGAAAGAATCTTCACCACTTGCCCCTTTATGGAAGCGGTTGCTCTTCGGGCCAATCCAGGCAGCGCAAAATGCCCGGCTGGACTTCCCGGTAGCGCCAGCCGCTTTCCGGGCAGGTCATGCTGCCCTGCGCGTCCGGTGGGGGCAGGCGGTGCCCGTGCCGGCTCATCCAGCCCTTCTGCAGCGCCGGCACGCCCAGCATCAGCGCATAATCCGGGACCTGGTTGCGCACCACCGCCCCTGCGCCGATAAAGGCATACCGGCCGATCGTGATCCCGCACACCACCGTGGCGTTGGCGCC
>CAIQIV010000077.1 GCA_903871905.1 uncultured Chloroflexota bacterium
AAGCCCTAACCCAATCGCCAGAGCCGCTAACAACAGGATGTCAAGCGCTCTTCGATGAAGTTTCTTTGACCTGAACATATCTTCTTCCAATGTCAATTTTCAGGAGAGTTTATCTTGCGTAAAGTATACTTAAGGATAGTCCATACACATTCGGGTTGATTTGTTCTGTTTTTTGAGCGTCCCCATGGCTCAACCAAAGCTCTTGATTTCCATTTTAATAGTTGTTGGATAGATGACCGTCTGTAAACTATCAATCCATATCGGTTTTCTGCCTATCCCATTTCGTTCAGCGTATAGTTGTAACTCTCCAGAAGTAGTATTTAGAATTTCAATCGAATTTTTCCCATTTGTAGTATCAATGGTCATTAATAAGTGTTGACTATCTGGCAGCCAGTTTGCCAAGCGAATTATATATTTCATTTTCCCCCTCATCGCTATTTCTTTTTACCTACGAGAATCAGAGTGAACTGTATCAGGTCTTCTATTTTACAAGCTGCTAATAATTTTGAGCCGTCCGGCGACCAGGATAGACTGGTTCCCCACCAGACTGAATAGCACTCCCGGTTTGGCAAAATTTGCTTTCGTTGATTGTTTATGAAATCGACCAAATATAACTTTGGCTTTCTTGAGTATTTACCATTGGCATCTGGGATTGAATGATCAAAACTCTCACCAATAACTACCAGATGACGGTTATCAGAAGCCCAAGCTATATCCTCGACTTGATGTTCACCTTTTGCATCTTTAGGGAGTACACTTATGGTATACAGTACGCCAGTCATTCCATCCAGTACTACCAGTTCACTTCTCCTTGAAGGCAGTCTCCCCCATGAGCGAATTGCAGCCAGATAGCGACCATTTGCACTCCAGCGCGCTAACCCTGCCCAGCCTCCGATGTTGATTCTGCATGTTTTGTTTGTGTCAATATCTACCAAGAATAGGTAACCGCCCCGGTCGCCATAATTATAGAAAACGATTTGGGATGTTCCTGGTCGCCATGCCATTTGAAGTGGCTCGTTTGTGGGTAAAATTAAATTGGCTGTATCGAAATGCAGCGGATTAGAATCGGCTGCCTGAATAGTCATTAACTCAGGATTATGAAGAGGCGACTGATTGTCGGCTAGATAAGCCACCTGATCGCCATCAGAATTTACTGCCAACGATAAGTCTTGGAGATCATCGGTTAGGATTTGAGCACTCTTTGGGGTTCCTTTGCTCATCCAAAGTTGGTTAGTAATCACATCCATATTGCTGATTTTTAGCTTTTGCTCCTCGGAATATACCGCTGCATTTAACGCCTGTAGCCAGACCGGGGCATTATAGTAAAGCGTTCGCCGTTCAGCAACGATTTGGGATAATCTGCTCTCCACATCGAAAATCTCGATTTGTTGGCGCATTTCAGGTAGATCGCGTACAAATAGAAAGCGGCGGTTGTCTGGCAGCCACTGGGCCACTCTTACATTTGTGCTCAAAGATGGCAAGATCTTAGGTTCTGCGAAGATGAAATCATCGAGTGAATCAGCGATTGCCTCTGGTTCTGGCCCACCCTCAAAAATGCACGGCGGCGGCTCAACCTGTGGAGCTGTGACTGCTTCAATTGTTGCTCCCTGACTTGATCCATCTCCGGGTGGTGGATAAGGAGTCTGTGAATCAGCCTCTTGCGTTGGTGAAACTGGTGCACGAATTTGTTCAGTTGCTGGCGGCGGATAAGTAATTCCCCCTGCCGGCGCTTGTGGGATAAGCGGGCGACTTTCCAATATGAGCGCTAAACCAATGACCAGGACCACCAACAGCAGAACGCCGATGGCCTTGTGAGATGTCTCCCCTGATTTGAACATGAGCCCCTCCGTATTTCCCGTTGCTGTTCCAATGCTTCTTGCTGAATGGTATCACGATAGACGGAGGGGCGTCAATGTTACGCTATTGGGGGATCAGGGCTTTCACGAGAAAGGAAATCAGGCATGGATAATGAGATCAAAAGCGGCGGCAGGTTAAGCACAAAACAACCGACGACCTTCCTTCCACGCAAACAAACAGGCCGCCATCGCTGGCGGCCTGTTGCAGGGAAAACCTCTACCCCTGGGGTGTGGCGAGGGTGGGATTTGAACCCACATCCAAGGGCTTATGAGTCCCCTGCTCCACCATTGAGCTACCTCGCCATCATATGGCGGCAGAATATTACTACGCTCTCCCGGTTTTGTCAACCAGAATGGCGGTAGAATTCATAAGCTCTTCAGCAGCTCCCCATACCGGGTCAGCGCCTGGTAGTACGGGTCAATGCTGGGGATGAAATGCCGCTCGTTTTTGGCGTGGGGTCCAATGCCGGTCTGCCCCCACACCACGCCCTGCCCGGCCGGGGCAAAACGGGCGCTGGTCGCCGGGAGCTTGCGCCCAACGCGCGGCTCATCCCCCGAGACCTCACGCACCGCACTGACCAGGGCCGCATAATACGGGTTGGTCGGAAGGCAAACGATGCCGTTCTCGGCGCAGTTGATCGCCAGCTCCAACCCCATCGATTCGCAGTACTCCGCCAGTTCCTGGCGCAGCCCCTCCAACCGGTCGGGGGGGATCGGGCGCACCTCGGCCCCCAACACCCCGTAATCAGCGGTGATGTTGAAGATGCCGGGGACGCCGACCTGGATGTATGGGAACCTGGCCTGGGACTGCCAGCCGTCCTTGCTGCTCAGGGTCAGGTGCCGGCCAAAGATCCCGGTGATCGCCGAGCGCGCCAGCAGCAGGCGCTCGGTGAGGTCAGATACCCCCACCGCCGTCTTTGCGCCGGAATGCCCCCGCTCGCCGCGGGCGACCACCTCAAAGCGGAAGACGCCCCGGTTTTCCGGGCAGATCTCCCCCCACAGCTCATTGCCCTTTTCGCCGGTTCGCTCGCCAGCGATTAAGATCTGCGGGGCGTAAGATGCGGTCCCCATGGCGTCCGCTTCCTGCGCCAAGCGCTCCAGCAGGTGCTGGGTTCCCATGCGCTCCACTTCCCCATTCTCCTCGTTGCCGACCAGCGCCAGGCTGACCGGTGGATAGGGAGGGCCCTTTTTCAACATGTCTTTCATCCAAACCAGGTTGGTCGCAACCACGGTTTTCATATCCGCCGCGCCGCGCCCTACCAGGTAATCGCCTTCAATGACCGGCGTGAACTGGGAGTCGTCCGGCTCAGGCAGCACCACGTCAAAATGGCCGCTCAGCATCACCGGGGCATAGGGCTGCCCGGGGAAGCTGACCAGCAGAGCCGGGTACTTCTCCTGGTCAAAGTAAGCCACCTGCAGGCCGCGGTTGCGGGCGTAGTCAAAGCACAGGGTGGCGGCGCGGTGCACCTCGTCCAGGCGCTCTTCCTGGCAGGCAGTGACCGACGGGATTCGCACCAGCTGCTGCGCCAGGTCCAGTACCTCGCTGGTTTTATCCGGGAAAGAGACCTGGATCAGCGCATCGGGACGCGGCCGGAAGCGTACCGGCTTGCTCATGTCCAGCCTCACCTCGTCTCTCGCCCGCTGCAGGAAATCCCCCAACTTTTCAGCATCGCTGCCCAGGCGGCCGTAGGTTTCAGCGACGATCTCCACATCGTGGTTCACCGCCGCTTCGTGCTCTTCCACCATTTGCCTCAAGAATTCCAGCGGCAGGTGTTTCGCGCCATGAAGCTCGCGGGTCGCCCGCTCGCGAATGATCTCCGCCGTGTTAGGCGCACCGGCGGCCATATCCACCAGCGGGGTCAGGTCCTCCCACATCTCCACTTCCACGGCCAGCGGCCGCGTCTCGCTCAGCGTCCAGCGCAGAAAATCACGCATGCACACCGGTTTGCCCGTGAAGGGGTTTTCAATCTCAGCGTTCATCCCCCAGCGCGCCGCCAGGTCCTCGTTGCGCCGGGCCCGGTCAATGTCCTCACGGTCATAGCGGAAGGCGCGGCCAAATTCAGGATCGGCGAAGAAACGCATCAGCAGCAGGTATTTCAGGGTAACGTTGGCGATCTCCATTTCCATCGGGTGACCGCTCTCGTCGGTGCGCACTTCCACGCGCGCCATGGGCAGGTTGATCCGGGCCAGCAGGTTCTGCCGCTCGATCTTGATCGCCATCTCATCCATCGGCTCGCCTTTGCCAGTAGAATACAGGCCGCGCGCATACAGGTCCATCAATTGGTCGCTGGTGATGGCGATCAACCGTTCCACCGGTTCGGCAAACGAGCGCGCCCGGATGGGCGTCCAGTTGTTATTGCCAAAGCGCACCCCTCGCCGCACCAGGTCGTAGGATGTCTGCAGGTAGTCCTCATAGGATCGGTACAGGTTCGGCTGGTCCAGGTCGGGTGGGTTGGGGAAGGTCAGGTTGCGCACCGAGTCGTACTCTGACAGTGCAACAACCGGCTGGCCGTGCTCAATCTTTGCCTCGTAAGGGGTTGAAGCGCCGGTGGCGATGAACAGCGCGGCAAAGGCGCGCATGAGGCGCGTGGCGGTGATGTAAAACTGGCTTTTGTAATCGTCCAGGTGCATCATGCCCCGTTCCGAGGAGGAGAGGTGCACAAAATCCCAGGCAAACAGCGGGTCTGGCAGGGAAAGGTTGGTGTGAATGCCAGCTGTCGCCAGGCTCTCGCCGTATAATTCCACACAGCGCTCCAGGTAGCGCCGCTTAGCCAGATTCCAGCTCCCCGGGATGCAGTCGCGGCGGATCTCTGGCATGAAGAACAGGTTGCCATGCCAGTAGTACAGCCGGTCGCCCAGCTCTCGACCCGCCTTGTTCAGCGCGTTGAGCAGTGTAGCCTCCAGCAGCCGGCCTTCATAGACCGCCCCGCGCGGTGAAAAATAAGGGCGGGTGGCCCATTCGATCATCCAGTTGTAGACTTCGAGCTGGCTGTACTCACGCTCCCAACCGATCAGGCACTCCGCGCGCAGGAAGTCCACAAAGGACTGCTTGTTCGGGCCGGAGCCCACGGTCAGCACCGGATGCAGGGATTGGTCCAGGATATTCCATTCAAGCTCCAGGCCGCACAAGCCGCCCTCGGGTTTTTGTTCAATTGCCAGCTGCCGGGCAAGCTGGTACTTCTCGGCAAAATTTACCGGGTTATACATGACGGCGCTCCTATGGCAGCAGTGAATTCAGGCCATCCAGCAGTCTCTGAGCCGCGCCAAGCGTCCGTTCCGGCGGCGTGGCATAGGAGAAACGCACCCAATCACCGCCGTACTGCGAGAAGTACACCCCAGGGACAATCGCCACCCCAAAGTCCTCCGCCAGGTACTGACCTAATGTCTCGGTATCCTGCCAACCCTTCGCCTCCAGCCACTTGCCGACATGGATGAAAGCATAGTAACCCTTGCCGATGATGTATTTAAACTTGTTCTGATCCAGGAACTCGCGCAGCACAATGCGGCTGGCGTTCGTGGGCTCAATAATGGTGCGGGCTGCGTTTCCGTAACCCATCTCGTAAGCCGCCATCGCCACTGCCAGCGAGTAGAAGGAGGGCATCACTGAATGCGAGGCGCGGGCAACGATGAAATTCGCCACGTCCTGCGGCAGGATCAGGTGGCAGTTGCGGATGTTCGATCCGCCCAGGCTCTTGGTGATCCCATCCAACACCATCAGGCGCTTTCGCTCCTCAGGGGTGAAAGCCCCCAGCACCTGGTTCAAATCCATCGGCTTTTCGTCGGTGACGTAGTGATACATCCAATCGAAGAGCACGTATGCCACGCCGGCTTCCAGGGCGGCCTTTGCCAGGCTCACCTGCCGCTCTACCGAGATGGTCAGGCCGGTTGGGTTATCCGGGCAGGTGATCACCAACCCGGCCACCTTGCGCCCGCTGCGAGCGGCAAACTCGACGCACGCCCGGAGGCTTTCCGGGGAATAAGCCCAGCCTTCCTCGGGGGTCCCAGGAGCGTACAGCACGTTGGCGCCAATGCCGTAGGGACCCCAGTTATACGAAATCCAGGGCACGCGGGAGACGATCACCACGTCGCCGGTGCGCCCATGGCCCAGGGCCAGCATCGCCTGGTAAGCCTTGACCAGCGCATCCCGGCCGCCAGCCGTCCCCACCACGTTGCCCGGGCCGATCCCCAGCGATGAGTCCACCTTCCAGTATTTTTCAATCACCGACTTGCGAAAGCTGTCGGTGCCAAAGGGCATGTCGTAAGCGGTCCCATGTTCGATCTGCATCTGCGCCGCGCGCTCCAGGATCTCGCGCGGGACACCGGGCAGGCTGGCGCCGCCATCGCCCTGGGAGGCGTCAAAAACCGGCTGTCCAGGATATTTTTCCTGGTAAACCTTCAAGGATTTATTGATCAGAAACATCCGGGAGGGAGGAATGGGCGCAAGACGGGTCAGATGATCGCTGACCGGGGCCAGGTTGGCTTCTGGAACAGCATAAGTCGGGACATCGTTGGGATAATATGTGGTCATTCTCTTCTTCTCCAAAAAAAATTTCTAGTAAAAAGCCCCGTGGATAACGGGGCATGGGTAAAATTGGATATGGGCATCCAATTAGCCTTAAAACTGACGGTTTACAATGTAATAGGCCAGGTCCACCAGTGACTGGCGCTCAACCCGATCCGGGAAACCATCCATCTGTTCCACGCTGGTATCTACGTACCTCCGCGCCTCGTAGTAGGCGTCCTGGATCGCCCCGCTCTCACGGATCGAGGCGATCAGGCGGGTAAAAGCTTCTTCATCGAGGCTCTCTCCAGCCAGGATGCGCCTCATGCCCGCGTCTTGAGGATATTTCTCAAGATAGTATAAAGCCGGAAGTGTGATCAACCCCTGGCGCAGATCGCTGGCCACCGGTTTGCCAATCGTCGCCTGCTCTCCTGTAAAATCTAAGATATCATCAATAATCTGAAAAGCCATCCCGGTATTATACCCATAAGCGCCAATCTTTTGCAACGTCATTTCATCTACATGGCTCAACAGCCCGGCCGCCCGGGTCGCCACATCAAAGACCGAGGCGGTTTTAGCGTAAATCCTGCGTTCATAATCCTGCCGGCTGGCAAGGCCACGGCTGGAGAATAACTGGGTGATCTCCCCATTGACGATGGTCGATAATGTCTCAGCAAAGAGCAGCATCACCTCCACCGAGCGCGTCTCGGCAGCCAGTTTCGCCGCCCTGGCAAAGATAAAATCACCCGTCAGCACCGTTGCAGCAGGAGACCAGCGTGAATTCAGCGTGGCAATGCCTCGGCGCAGCAGCGCGCCGTCGATCAGGTCGTCATGCACCAGGGTAGCCGTGTGGAGCATCTCGATCGCCGCTGCCAGGGTAATCAGGCGCTCCTCATCTCCCAGGAAAAGATTGCCCATCAGCAGCGCCAGGGCCGGACGCAGGCGTTTCCCGCCCGAAGAAAGGAGATGCTCCAGCGCGGCATGCAAATCTGGGTGATGCTGATCTGCCTGTGCATGCATCTTTTGTTCAACGCGGACAAGCAAATCCTGTACTGGGGCAAGGAAATTTGCTTTTGTTAATGGGTTACTTGCCAAAACAACCTCTGCGCATTCATTTGAGTAGCACGGGCGACCTCCTCGGCGGTCGTCCCCCGCTGATCAGCAATTTCATGGACCACGTGCCCCAGGTAAGATGGCTCATTTCTTTGACCTCGCCTGGGCTCAGGTGTTAAAAAGGGTGCATCCGTCTCAAGCAGCAGCCTGTCAAGGGGAACATCCCTGACCACCCCTTTCAATACCGATGCATTTTTATACGTGACCGGACCGGTGATTCCGATAAAAAAGTGGTCACTGATCACCCGCCGGGCATCCTCCCCGTTCCCTGAGAATGAATGGAACACGCCCGGGCGAAAATATAATTCCGGGGCGCACTCCTTGACCCGCTCCAACCAGGGCTCCAGCACCCCCACCAGGTCGGTAAAGGCCTGCGGGTGCTGGGGGTCCTGGTTGCGGCAGTGGAGGATCACCGGCAGTTTGAGCTCCAGGGCCACTTCCAGTTGTTCAGCCAGCACCTGGTGCTGCAGCTCCGGTGGGGCATAATCCCGGTAATAATCCAGGCCGATCTCCCCGATGGCCACCACCTTATCCTGGCTGGCAAGCTGGTGCAGTTCCTGTTTGCTGTCCCTGCTCCAGGTTCGGGCATCGTTGGGATGCACGCCCACCGCCGGGTAAACTTCCTGGTACCGGGATGCCATCTCGAGAATGTGGGCGCTGGAGCGCAGGTCAATCCCCGGGTTGATGATGCGCTCAACGCCAGCTTCCCGGGCGCGCTGCAGCACGAGGTCGCGGTCCTCGTCAAAGGCATTGAAGTCCAGGTGGCAGTGGGTATCGATGAGCACTTATTTTATCCCGGCAACCCGCAGTCCATCCTCAAGGATCCCCGCGACACAATCCTGGCGGGTTGTCTCGGTATAGATGCGCAGGATAGGCTCCGTCCCTGAAAAACGGATCAGCATCCAGCCGCCATCTTCCAGGGAGAATTTATATCCATCCAGTGTATTCAGACCTGTGACCTTCAGTCCGCCCAGCGTCTCCGGATGCGCAGACAGGATCGCCTGCTCCCGTGCGGCGCGGTCCCCCTGGAAGGGGGTATCGATCCGGTCATAATAATGGGCGCCCACCTTGCTAAACAACAGGTCCACCAATTCAGACGGCTTTTTACCAAACTTCACCATCATATCCAGGAAGAACAAACCGGAAAGGATGCCATCGCGCTCCGGGACATGCCCGTGATAGGCATAACCGCCCGACTCCTCGCCGCCAACCATGGCGTCAGTTTCCAGCATCTTCGGCGCCACGTACTTGAAGCCAACCCCCGTATGGTACACCGGGACATCGTAAATCCGGCCCAGCTTATCCAGCATGGTGGTGGTGGAAAGGGTCTTCACAATCGGGCCGCGGAACCCGCGCACTTCCAAAAGATAGAAGGCGATCAGGGCATACGCACGCAGCTGGTCGATGAAGTTCCCCTGCTCATCTCCCAGCCCGACCCGGTCAGCGTCGCCGTCGGTGATAATCAGCACATCCGAGCCAGTCTGGACGGTAGCCAGCAGACCGGCATCGATGTTCGGTCGGATGGGCTCAGGGCGTTTCATCTCCGGGAAGAGGGGATTGCGCTCGCTGTGAATTTCAACGATCTGGGTCCTGGCGCCGGAAAACAGGTGCGGGAAAAAGCCCACCCCATTCCCCCACATCGGATCAACCAGGACCTTCAGCCCGGCATCCCGGATCGGCCCTAAATCGACCAGGGTTTGGATGTGGTCCAGGTATTCGGGGACCGGATCGAAGCGCACAATCTTCTGCTGGGCAGCCGCCTCGGCATAAGGCTGGCTGAGAACCTGGGCTTCATCGCCCGGGATGTGCGCCTCAATCTCCTTCAGCCCATCCGGATCGATCGCCCCGCCAAATTGGTTGCGCACCTTGTAGCCATTGTCGGTGGGTGGGTTGTGTGAGGCGGTGATATTCACCGCCGCAACCGCCTGCTTCCTGGGTACTGAAAAGGATATCACCGGGGTGGGCGTGGCGCTCTCGGTCAGGTAGGCGCGCAGCCCGTTGCCAGCCAACACTTCTGCCGCAGCCACGGCAAAATTCTCAGAGTGGAAGCGCTTGTCATACCCCACTACCACCCACTCATCCTTTTTTCCATGGTCCAGGAGATAACTTGCAAAGCCCTGTGTACAGCGGCGTACGTTGGCAAAAGTATAATCCTTGGCGATGACCCCCCTCCAGCCATCGGTGCCAAATTTAATCTTTTCCAGCATGTGAACTCCAGACGGTAAGGTAAAATCAGCCTATTATATCAAGGGAAAAGCCTTGCAGGTAGAGGATATTGACATTCATACTCAGGAAAGGGGTAATCGTTGCTTTTTCAGACAATGTGTCGTATAAATGGGTTATTCTTAGGACCGGAGACCTGTAATGAACATCATTTACCTTTCCCCCCATTTTCCCCCCAATTACTACCTGTTCTGCGTGCATCTCAGGATGCTTGGGGCAAATGTTTTAGGCCTGGCGGATGAACCTTATGATATGTTACGGCCTGAGTTGAAAGCCGCCCTGACTGAATACTACATGATCCATGATATGCATAATTACGACCAGCTTGTCCGGGCGCTCGGTTATTTCACCTACCGGTACGGGAAGATCGATCGGATCGATTCTCAAAATGAATACTGGCTGGAGACCGAGGCGCAGCTGCGCACAGATTTCAATATCCCCGGTATCAAAAATGATGAAATCCAGCACATCAAGCGCAAAAGCCTGATGAAGCAGGTCTATAAAAAAGCCGGTATCGAAGTGGCCCAGGGCAAGGTCTTACACACGATTACTGAAGCCCGGCGGTTTGCGAATAGCGTAGGATACCCGCTGGTGGCCAAGCCTGATATCGGTGTCGGCGCAGCGAAAACCTACAAGATCCACAACCAGGAAGAATTGGAAACTTTCTTCTCCCAAAAACCTCCCATCGATTATATTCTCGAGGAATTTGTGCACGGATCCATCTGTACCTTTGATGGCCTGACCGACCGGGATGGGAACCTGGTCTTCTACACCAGCCACCAGTACAGCCAGGGGATCATGGAAACCGTGAACTCGGATGATGATGTGTATTACTATTCCTTACGGGAGATCCCACCAGATCTCGAAGACGCCGGACGCCGGACATTAAAAGCCTTCAACGTCCGGGAGCGGTTCTACCATTTCGAGTTCTTCCGCCGGGAGTCGGACAACCACATCGTAGCCCTGGAGGTCAACATGCGCCCACCAGGCGGCCTGACCACGGACATGTTCAATTATGCCTGCGACATCGATATTTACAAGGAATGGGCGCATGTCATCGTTCACAACAAGTTCAGCTCGGATTACGCTCGCAGATACCACTGCGCCTACATTGGACGCAAGAAGCGCAAGGTTTATGCCAACTCTCACGAACAGATTATGAGCAAATATGGAGCTTGCTGCATCCCCCATCATGAAAGCATCAGCGGCATCTTCAGCGCAGCGCTCGGAGATTACGGTTACCTGGCGCGCGCCGCGGACCTCTCGACCATCTATGAGATCATCGAGTTTGTTCAACAACCAGGGAATTAAAACGCCAGCAATTCAAAGCCAGGAGAAAACAGGATGAATATTGAATATCACAAATGGTGGAGCCCCAGCCTGGGACAGGACATGGAGCTCAAAGTTTACGGGTACTACGGAAAACCGATCCTGGTTTTCCCGGCTCAAAGCGGCCGGTTTTTTGAGTTCGAAGATTTCCAGATGATCGATGCCATTCACTCGTTTATCGAGGAAGGGCATGTCAAGGTGATCACCGTTGATTCCATCGACTCCCAGAGCTGGGCCAACTGGGGTGCCCATCCGGCTGATCGCGCCCGCCGGCACCAGGACTACGACCGTTACATCGTGGACGAGGTCGCCCCCTTCATCCGCCAGCACTGCGGCAACGCCGACGAAAAACTCATTACCACCGGCTGCAGCATGGGCGCTTACCACTCTGCCAACTTCTTCTTCCGCCACCCGGACATCTTTGATACCGTGATCTCTTTAAGCGGTTTGTACCAGCTGCGCATTTTCATCGGCGACTACACGGATGAAAACGTGTATTACAACTCACCCCTGTTTTACCTGCCCAATCTCAATGATCCCTGGTTTATCGACCAGTATCGCCAGAGCCAGATCATCATCTGCGTCGGCCAGGGCGCCTGGGAGGACCGCATGCTGGAAGACGCCTATGCCCTCAAGCGCATCCTGGAGGACAAGCAGATCCCGGCCTGGATCGATATCTGGGGCTCAGATGTCAACCACGATTGGCCCTGGTGGCGCAAGATGCTGCCGTATTTCCTGAGCAGGCTGAACTTGCCCTCACCTCAAGCGTAAAGCAGATGTCCATGACGCACCAGCGGGTGTACCTTGATTATGCTGCCACAACCCCACTGGATCCAGGGGTGCTGGAAAAAATGCTTCCGTATTTCAGTGAGAAATTTGGCAATCCATCCTCCATCCACTCCTGGGGCCAGCAAGCAGAGGCCGCCCTGGAAAATGCCCGGGAGCAGGTTGCTGGGCTGTTGGGGTGCAGCCCCAAAGAGGTGATCTTTACCTCCTGCGGGTCGGAATCGGATAACCTGGCTGTCCGGGGCGCCACCATGCGCGCCAGCCAGCAGCGTGGCGCCCGTCACATTCTTTACAGCCCGGTCGAACATCACGCCGTTTCCAGGACGGTGGAACAGCTGGTTAAACTGCATGGCTTTGAGGGGGAAACGCTGCCGGTCGATCCTTACGGGTTGATAGCCCCCGAGGAACTGGCCCGGCGCATCCGCCCGGACACAGCCCTGGTATCCATTATCTATGCGAATAATGAGATCGGATCCACCAACCCTGTCCAGGAGCTGGCCCGTGTGTGCCGCTCCGCCGGTGTTCCATTCCACACGGATGCGGTGCAGGCCGCCAGCTATCTTTCCACCAACGTCCAGGAACTGGAGGTCGACCGGATGTCCCTGGGCGCCCACAAGTTCTACGGGCCAAAAGGCGTGGGTGTGCTCTACGTGCGCTCCGGAACGCCGCTCATCCCGCTCCAAACCGGCGGAAGCCAGGAATTTGGCCTGCGCGCCGGCACCCAAAACATCCCATACATCATCGGTTTTGCAGCAGCCCTGGAACTTGCGGTGACCAGGCGGGAAAACCGCACGCGCCAGGTCCTGCCGCTGCGCGATCGCCTGGTTGGCCAGGTGCTTGAGGCCATCCCGGACGCAGCGCTGACCGGGCACGCCTCGAAGCGCCTGCCGAACCATGCCAGTTTTGTCTTCAAGAATGTGGATGGCAACGCCCTGCTGATGCACCTCGACCTGGCAGGTTTTGCCTGTTCGTCCGGTTCCGCCTGCAAAACGGGCAGCCCGGAGCCATCCGATGTCCTGACCGCCATTGGGCTGGAGCGCGATTGGGCGCTGGGATCACTGCGGGTCACACTGGGAAAAGATTCTACCCCGGAGGAGGTGGAGGCCTTCACCCAGGCCTTACCTGCTCTGGTGGCAAAGCTGCGATGACCGGTCGTCTGCGGGTAGTGGCTGCCATGTCCGGAGGGGTCGACAGCTCGGTGGCTGCCGCGCTGCTGCGCCAACAAGGCTACGAGGTGATCGGCATCATGCTGCACCTGTGGACCGAGCCTGGGAAGGAGGCGGAGAACCGCTGCTGCGCCCCGGATGCCGTTGCCCTGGCGCGCCGGGTGGCAGCCATGCTCGACATCCCTTTCTATGTGATGGATGCCAGGGAGCAGTTTCGCCAGGCGGTGGTGCAGGGATTCATCGAAGGGTACCAGAACAACCTGACCCCCAATCCCTGCATCCTGTGCAACCGCACCATCCGCTGGTCATTTCTCTACCAGCAGGCCCTGGACCTGGGGGCATCCTTCTTTGCCACCGGGCATTACGCCCGCATCCTGCAGGAAAATGGCCTCTTCTCGCTGCATCGCGCCGCAGACCGGCGCAAGGACCAATCCTATGTCCTGCACTCCCTGACCCAGGACCAGCTGGCCCACACCCTGCTGCCCCTGGGCGAACTGGACAAGAGCCAGGTTCGCCAGCTTGCCCGCCAGCTCAATCTGCCCGTCGCAGAACGCCCCGACAGCCAGGACCTGTGTTTTATCCCCGACGGCGACTACCGTGCCTTCTTATCCCGCATCTCCCCGCAAGTCGCACAGCCGGGTCCGATCCTGAATACCGCCGGACGGCAGATCGGCACGCATCACGGGCTGGCATTCTACACCATTGGACAGCGCAAAGGTTTGATGATTTCTTCTCCCTATCCCCTGTACGTGTTGGGGAAAGATGCCCGCAGCAATGCTCTGGTTGTGGGAAATGCCGAGGAGCAGGGCGCCAGCCAGTTTGAGGTCCAGGAAGCGAGCTGGGTGTCTGGAAGCATCCCCGGAGAAGCCCTGGAGGCGACGGTGAAGATCCGCTATAAATCTGGGGACCATCCCTGCAGGATCACCCCGCTGCCAGCCAACCGGTTCAGGGTTGACCTGCAAGAAAGATTAAGAGATATCACACCCGGGCAGTATGCCGTGTTTTATAAACAGGACGTATGCCTGGGAGGAGGCATGATCAGCCCATGAAGCAAGGTAAAGTACGTCCCATCTCCATTGGCATCCTTTGCCGCGGGAACAGCATCCTGGTTCACCGCGGCTATGATAAAGTGAAACAGCAGACCTTTTACCGCCCCCTGGGTGGAAAGATAGAGTTCGGTGAGACTGCCGCTCAGGCCCTGGCCCGCGAGTTTTTGGAAGAGATCGGCCAGGAAGTGATCAACGCCCGCTACCTGCTCACCTTCGAGAACCTCTTTGTCTTCAATGGACAGCCCGGGCACGAGATTGTCCTGATCTTCCAGGCTGAGTTTGCCAACCCGGCTGCATATGAAGCCAGCTTCTTCCCATTGGTGGAAGATGATGGTAGTATGTGGCAGGCAGTCTGGAAAGACCTGTCTGAGTTTTCACCGGAAACTCCCCTTTATCCTGATGGCCTGTTAGAATACCTGGTGAACCATTCATGATCCCTCCCTGGTTGTTTGTCGGATTTATCACCGCCACGCTGATTGGCGCCTTGCTGCACCTGCTTTTTGGTGGCGGCGCGGGTCGCTTTCTGTTCTTCCTGGTTCTGGCCTGGGTTGGATTTGGAGCCGGGCAGGTATTTGGCTCCGTTTCTGGCTGGCAGCTCGCCAACCTCGGCCAGATTTACACCATCCCGGCTGTCCTGGGCGCCCTGCTGTTCAGCCTGGCCGGCTACTGGCTCTCTCCCCCACCCTCCAACGCCAATAAATCTCAAAAATCAAAATCCCGAAGCAAAGAATTATAAAAAGTCTACCCTGCTATGAACCTAACCTCTCCGTCTGCCACCGTCCAGCCCGGCGACCTGGTCGAATTGATCAGCCCAACCAACAAAACCTATATCCTGCGTGTTGAAAGCGGGAAACAGCTCCAGACCCATCGCGGGGTGGTCAACCTGGATTCCCTCATTGGCGTTCCCTGGGGATCCGAGGTCACCACCCACATCGGGCGGTCGTTTTTCTTGCTGCAGCCGTCCCTATCCGATCTGCTGCGTGAGATCAAAAGGAACACCCAGATTCTGTACACGAAGGACATTGGACTCATCCTGGTGATGCTCGGCATTGGCCCCGGGGTCCATGTGCTGGAATGCGGGACCGGATCGGGCGCCTTGACCACCGCACTGGCCTGGGCGGTTGGACCAACCGGAAAGGTGAGCACCTATGAGGTCAAAGCACCCAACCAGGACCTGGCGCGCAAGAATATCGAGCGCTTAGGGTTCCAGGACCGGGTGGAATTCAAGCTGCGAGATATCACCGAAGGCTTCGACGAGACCGCTGCAGATGCAGTCTTCCTGGATCTCCCCAACCCATACGACTATATCGACCAGGTGCGCGCGGCATTGAAGCCTGGCGGCTTCTTCGGTTCCATCCTGCCGACCACCAACCAGGTCTCGCGCCTGGTCGCCGCGCTGCAGCGGGGCAGCTTTGCCTTCGTGGATGTGTGCGAGGTCATCCTGCGCTTCTACAAGCCGGTTCCTGAGCGCCTGCGCCCGACCGATCGCATGGTGGCGCACACCGGGTTCCTTATTTTTGGCCGCCCGATGATCCCCGGAAGCGGGCTGCTCCCCCGCATTGAAACGCCTCCAGGGGAGCTGCAAGAAGAAAGGGACTCCGAGGAATTGATCGGCGGCGGCGATCCGCCAGACCTTTAATATGCCCTCCCTGTATGATTCTCTTACCCCGGCCCAGATCTCCTCTCTGCTTGCCAGGGCTGTAGAGGGTTATGCGACACCGGACCACCTGGAACTAGCCGCTGTCTTGAAAGGGGCAGCCCGTCCCGCAGCGGTCCTGATCCCTTTCCTGAGAATGGATCAAACCTGGCATATCCTGTTTACCCGCCGCGACAGCTCCCTGCCAGAGCACAGCGGCCAGGTTGCCTTCCCCGGTGGGCGGGCTGACCCGGAGGATGCCAACCTGCAGGCAACCGCGCTGCGCGAAGCATATGAAGAGATCGGCCTCCACCCCCGAGATGTGACCATCTTAGGCCAGTTAAACCAATTTTTAACCGTCACCAATTACCTGGTCACGCCGGTGGTGGGACTGATCCCCTGGCCATACCCGTTTCGCCTGCAGGACCAGGAGGTGAGCCGGGTGTTCACCATCCCACTGGCCTGGCTGATGGATGAGACACACCGGGAGAGGCGCACGCGGACGCTGCCCGGTTTTGCCTATGAAATTCCAGTGATCTATTTCCAAGTTTACGATGGCGAAATTCTATGGGGCGTCAGCGCGAGCTTTATGGTCTCGCTGATCAACATCCTCCAGGCATACCAGGGCAACCCATAGAAAATGCGGCCACCAATCCTGGCAGCCGCATCCAATCACCCCATGCTGAGAGTACAGGGTTAGAAGTCTTCGTCCTTCTTACCCTTCTCAATCACCTCGGGCTCAAAGGCTGCGCCTTCGCCCGCCAGCTTCCCTTCCGAAGCCGGCAAGGTCACCAGGGCTACCATTTCATCCAGGCTGGACAGCACCGCGACGTTCGGCGAAATCTCCAGATCGCGAATGTAGATGGAATCGCCGATATTTTTCAAGCGGCCCAGGTCCACAACAATCTTTTCCGGCAGATCGCGCGGCAGGCACTCAACTTCCAGGTTCTCCTGGCCGGTTACGATCACACCGTTGTAGGTGCGCACTGCCGGAGAATCACCCGTCAGCTCAATGACCACGCTGGCGCGCAGCTTTTCTGTAAGCGAGACTTCCATAAAGTCCACGTGCTGCAGAATACCCGATACCGGGTGCCGCTGCCGTTCCCGGACCAGGGTGGTGTGCTTTTCCCCATCCACGTCCACCACAACCAGGTGGGAAGAGGTGATGCGGGGGAAAATACGGGTCGAGTCCCTCAGGTCCAGTGTAATCATCACCGGGGTAAACCCACGACCATAGATGACAGCTGGCAGTTTGCCCTCACGCCGCAAGGCGCTCACCTGCTTGCCCTTGATGGTGCGGGCTTCGGCTTTCAAAACGATCTCTTCCATAAAATCCTTCCTTCGAGCGCCTCTCACCCAGGATCACTGGATTACCCTCGCTCTTCTGGTAAATCCGGCTTGTGCCGGTTGAATATGGGAACCGCCAGGCGGTTCTGACAAAAAACATCCCCCGTCCAGGGGACAATCGGGGTAAAATTTTAGTCTCCTTCTGGAGTTATGTCAATACTCGGAAGGCCGGAATTTATGGTATGCGAACAGAACCCGCTCCCCCGGTTGACCTTCTCACCTGGTATGTCACGCCCCAGTCCTTATCCACCCGCCTGGCAGGTGTTCATCTCACCTATCTCTCCAAGCCAGGCATTGCAGATTGGGATTCGGTCAGCCCTGAGATCCACCTCCTGGTGGAGAATGCCGACCTGGGAAAGGCAAGCAGGGTGCTGCTCCTGGGCGGTGGCAATGGCCTGGCCGCGTTGGGGCTGCACTCGCGGTTCCCAGGCCTGGAAATAGGTCTCTATGAGATCAACTTTGTAGCCCAGACCCTTTCAGAGAAAAATATCTCCCTGCACCAGGCTCAGCAGCAAATTCGAATCGTCCACCGGCTCGATGAAATCCCGGCAGAGAGCCTGGAGGCTGCGGCAATTTTCCTTCCCAAGGGCATAGGACTCTGCCGCAGGTGGCTGTTAGACCTGTATGCCCTGCTGCAGCCGGGAGGTGAGCTGTATCTGGTTGGCTCAAACCAGGGGGGTGTTCAATCTGTGATCCGGGATGCCGAAGCGGTGTTTCAAAAAGCCACTATCCTGGCATACAAAAAGGGACACCGGCTCGCCAGGCTGATCAGGCCGCATACCAGCCTGCAAAGCGCTCCACCCTGGGCGAGCGAGAGCGGGATCAAACCCGGCACGTGGGCGGAGGCGCGTTACACCACTCGCCAGGGTGAGTTCCAGATGCTCTCGCACCCAGGGGTATTTTCTTATCAAAAACTGGACCCGGCCACCAAAATGGTGCTTGACCATTGGGAGATCGATGCTGCAGATATTCTTGCCGACCTGGGCTGCGGCTTTGGCGCGCTGGGCATCACGGCCTCTTACCAGGCAGCCCAGGTCGATCTATTCGACAGCAATATCCTGGCGGTTGAAACCAGCCAGAAAAACCTGGAGACCCTGCAGCAGACCAACGCCCGCGCCCTGCCGGGGGACGTGCTTTCTTCTGCCGGGTCCAGGCGGTACACACAGATCGCGACCAACCCGCCGTTCCACACGGGGATGGCACGCGATCATTACCTGCCGCGCGTCTTCATGGCCCAAAGCCGGCGCCAGCTGGTTCCCGGCGGGAGGCTGCTGCTTGTCTCAAACCGCTTTCTCAACTATGAGGTGGAATTGAGAAAGCTGTTCCCGGATGTCCGTGTGCAGGCTGCAGACAGCCGGTACATCCTGTTCTGCGCCAGGAAAAGCGAATCAGCCGGCTAAAGAGCCATTTGCAGGATCTCTTCCATCTCCTCCGCGGTGAGCACAATGGGATTGCCTTTGGTGCTGCTGGCCTTGCTAGATTTCTCGACCACCTCAGGCATACGCTCGCGGGTTAACCCATATGTTGCTAATCCCGGGATCTGCAGCTGTGCACAGGTCTCTTGCACCCAGGCGACGCCCGCCATGGCATCTGCCGCGGGCTGGCCGGTCAAAACCTGGCCCAGGAGGGTGAAGCGCTTGAGGGATGGGCTCTGGGGTGCGCGCTGCTCTAATGCCTGGACGTTCATGCGCATCGATGGGGCGAGCAGGCAGGCACAGACAGCGCCGTGTGGCGCATCAAACATGCCGCCGATCACGCCGGCAAACCCGTGAACGATTCCCAGCTTGGCATGCGCCAGGGCAATACCGCTGAACAGGCTGGCCACCGACATGTCTTCGCGGGCCGCAGTGTCCTGGGGGGAATGGTATACGGTGCGCAGAGATCGTCCGGCGCGTGACAACCCTTCCAGGCACAGGGCATCCGTAAAGGGATTCGCCTGGTTGGAAACATAAGCCTCCAACAGCTGGGTCAGTGCATCCAGTCCGGTGCTGGCTGTTACAGCCGGGGGCAGGTTGTAGGTAAACTGCGGGTCGACAATCGACAGGGCAGGGATCAGGTAACTGCTGCGCAGGCTGACTTTAACCCCAAACTCGACCGCGCTGATCACAGCATTGCGCGTCACCTCGGTTCCGGTTCCAGCAGTGGTCGGAATAGCGATGTAAGGAAGGCCAGGGTTTGGTAAAGATTTCCCTTTGCCAACCACTTCCAGGTAGTCATAGATATCCCCCGGATTTGTCGATAAACCTGCGACGGCTTTGCCAGTATCCATCACACTGCCGCCGCCGCAGCCAATCACCAGGCTGCATTTCTCTTTCCGGCACAGATCCACCCCCTGCTGGACCAGGCCTGTCGTCGGCTCTACTGCCACCCGGAAGAGCAGATAATCGGCCCCCAGGCCGTCCAGGACCTGGAATAAGGGCCGGGCATAATCGGCCTGGTCGCCGACTATCACCAGAACCCTTTTTTTCCCATCTTCCCCAAGGAACCCCCCAGACTGAATGACCTCCGCCAGCTTGCTGATGGAGCCGGTGCCAAAAATTACTCTTTCGGGCAGGGTAATATCAAATGCCATGGATCATTTCTCCGATCTTTACCAATTTTCGTCCTGTGGGAAGAGATTCTGGTATACGACCCCAGTCCGCGGCCTGGCCATCATCTCCGCCACGCTATCCCTCCAGCCCAGATAATGCGCCGTTTCTTTATGTTTAGCAGCGTCCGCCTTCGTCTTATAGACTTCCACCAGGACAAAGCCCGCCGGATCATCCGCCAGTTGGATAAAATCAAAACGGCTCACCCCAGGCTCCTGCACACTGTTGCGCGCATTTTCCAACGTCGCTGTGATGAATGCATCGATATCCTCGGGTTTCACCTGGATATGAACGTGAACGATATGCATTTCTGACCTCCTGTCGAGCATTCTACATGACCTCAAACCCATTATGCCATAATTCCCCCGGCGGTGGGAGAAATATCACAAGAATCTGAGAAAGATAAAAATCTTACCACCTGCATGGTAGAATAAGTTTTATGGGAATCAAAGTTGTTGCAACTAACCGCAAAGCCTCGCACGAATTCTTCCTGCTGGAGCATTTCGAAGCCGGGCTGGTGCTGCATGGGAGCGAGATAAAGTCAATCCGCAATGGACAGATCAGCCTGGCTGAATCCTATATCAAAGTAGATGGACATGAAGCGTGGTTGATGGATGCGCACATCTCGCCATACGAGCACGCCAGTTTCTTCAATCACCCACCTCGCAGACCGCGAAAGCTGCTCCTGCACCACTCTGAGATACACAAAATGTGGAACGAGATCCGGCAAAAGGGGATTACCGTGGTCCCACTGCGCGTCTACATAAAAGAGGGCAGAGCCAAGATAGAAATTGCCACTGCCAAGGGGAAAAAGCTCTATGATAAACGTGAATCCATTGCCAAGCGGGACGCGCAGCGCGACATGGAGCGCGAGTTCAGGCGCAGAGATTTTGATTAGAATGGTTTAGTAAATCTATTGACTGAACTCTACTTTCTTGATAGAATTCAGCGAATTTCAGCAATTTCTTGTATTGGAGACTTATCATGACCCTGGCAGAAACGATCGATACCGATACCGTGTCATTAACCCCGACAGCCGTGGCTGCCGTAAAAGATTTGATTGCACGCAAGAACCTGGAAGGGTATGCTCTCAGGATCTTTGTTTCAGGTGGAGGCTGTTCCGGCTTCCAATATGGAATGGCCTTTGAAGGCAATATCCGAGAGGAAGATCACCAATGGGAGTATTCCGGTGTTAAGGTCGTCGTGGATGAAATCTCGATCGATTACTTACGCGGGGCTACGGTGGACTATGTGGATAACGTAATGGGAGCTGGCTTCAAGATCGAAAATCCTAATGCCCTTTCATCCTGCGGATGTGGAAATTCTTTCCGCACCAAGAGTGAAGGAAGCGAAGGCGGATCCTGCGGCGGCGGCTGCCATTAGCCCTGGCTGATCTATAGCTCAGAAACAAAACGCCCGGCCTGAACCGGGCGTTTTGTTTACCATCTGGCAGCAACAACCCTGCAATCGGTTATCGGCCGCGGATCAGAGAAATCAGCAGACCAAATATTCCCAGCGAGGCCAGGCCAATGATGACCAATCCCATCGGAACACGCCCGCTGACCATGGCCCCGGTATTCTCGGTGAACGTGGGGATCACGATGGGCGGCGGTGCGGTGAAGGTTGGTAAACGGGTAGGCGGCACATCGATCAGGAACTGCGCCGCCAGGGTTGGGTTGATGGTCGCAGTCACCTTCGGGGTCGGGGTTGGAGGCGGCTCAATAATCGGAACCGTACCTCTTAGTTCCACCAGGTCTTTCCAGATCCAGCCCACGCCCCCGGGAATTCCAGGATATGCGACCTGGTACCAATCGCCTCCCAGGGATCTTCCCAACGCTGGCACCTGGGCCCCCTCAGTCAGGACACCCACCACCTCATACCCTGCCGTGCCAGGACCAGAGCGAAGATTGGCGTATCCCTGCTCGCTGTCCAGGACAATGACCGTCGCTCCGGAGGGAGTACCCGTAACCGTGGGAACTGATCCGGTTGGGATCTGGCGCACCGGGTGCGCAGATCCGGTTGAGAAAAGCCATCCCTGGAGCAGCAGAAGAACCACCCCACCAATAATACCTGGCATCAGCAACCGGCTGCGCGTGTTATTCGTATATTTTGAGAAAAGTGCATTCATGTTTCAAGTTTAGTGATTATAATCCACAGTGTTGGCAGTAACAATTTTTGTCATCCATAAATCTAATAAAAGGCAGGCCTAATCCATGACGGAACCCAGGATTTTCCACGGAGACATCTCCCCCCAGGATCTTGCTCGCGCCCTGGCTGCTGAATTCCACCATCCGCCTTACCAGGTTCAATCCTTTTCCAAAGAGGGCAGGACCTTTGTGCAAATCTCGACCCACGACCGCCCTGCATCGGGTGGAAACACCGCTCTCACGGTGGGCATCCAGAAGGTGGAGGATGGTATTTCTGTGGTCATTGGAAACCAATCCTGGTTAGGTGTGGCAGCCAGCATGGGGCAGACCGCTCTGCTAACGCTGCTCAACCCGTGGAACCTGATCAACCGCCTGGATGACCTGGCTCAAGATTATGAGAACCTTCAATTATCGGAACGAGTGTGGGAGATAATTGAACAAACCACCAGGGCATCCGGCGCAACCTTCGAACTGTCCGAAAGGTTGAAAAGAGCAGTCTGTCCTTATTGCTCAACCGGAAATACGGTTGGAGAACCGCGCTGCATCGCCTGTGGGGCTCCACTGGGATATGACCAACCAACGACCTGCAAAAAATGTGGATTTGTAATTCGCAAATCGGAAACCATTTGTCCGAACTGCAAGAATCCCGTATAACTTCCGTCGATTCAGTCCAGCATTGCCAGGGCGGCTTTGATATCGTCCAATAAGACAGTTTCGTCCTTGGCGTCCAATACCCCAAAGGGCAAGGCTGCCAGGCGCGATTCCAGCCGGGCTGCCAGGCGCTGCAAAGCCGGGGCTGCATCCATGTAGCCAATGCGACCAATCAGGTAAGCAGCCTGCTTCCGAATTTCCATAGGATACCTTCGCTCCAGGAGAATTTCACTCAGGCTCTCGCCGGCGCTCGAGCAGGTATTCAGAATTTCCGCTACATCCTCGCGAGCCAAAACATCTGATTCAGTGATTTGCAGCAAGCTGTATATCTGGCGAGTATCCAGATGGGACAGGTGGTAGTGAATACTATCCTGGACTGCCTGGCTGACATAACCGCTGCCTGCTTTTGCATTGACCAATCGGGAAAGTTGCTGGCAGATTCTCTTCCTGAGATCCAGATCTGGCTCCACAATACGAGTCGCCAGGATATAAGCCGCGGTTGGAGAATTGCGCACCAGGTCCATCTCAACCAGTTTATCCAGCCCCGCCATGCGCTGCTTGGTGTTCGGGGATGTCAACAACTCCAACGCAGCCCAGGCGCCGGGATGAACGTCGAGAATAGTTGGTTCGGTTTGGCTAAGATCCAGGGTAGCCGATTGTGAAAAGTCAAAAAGGAAGGGTTCTACACTCATCCTTCAGGACTCCCCTATGCAGTCTAAGCATACGTCATTACAGTCAGGGTTCATAGCTTGGATTAACGAGGCAGTATACCTCAAGTGTCAATAAAACACCGTTATACTTTAGTTAAGCTTACGCATCCTATTAAGATATAATCGGCCTCAAACCCGATGCACGCAGACTGAAGCAGTGGAGGAAGCGCGAGGATGACCACCTTCTTTTCCTATGAAACACTGACCTGGCCTGAGGTCAAAGCTCTTTCCAGGCACACCCCATGCATCATCCCCCTTGGAAGCGGGTACCAGAAATCGCTGGTAGCTGAAATGCTGGGCAGCCCAGAAAGGATCGGAATTCTCCCCGCGGTACCCTTTGGCTGGAAAAACAGCCTTTTGGAGGTCAGCTCTCCTGTCCTGTCCCTGCTGCTGGCAAACCTGGCAAGAAGCCTGAGAGATGATGGCTTTTCCCAGGTTTTCATCCTGGCGCCCCAGGGCCTGAACCTGAACCTGGATTCTCTACAACTCACCCTTCCCTGTGATCCATGCAGCCGTTATCCGAGTTCAATGCTGGACGAGACAAAAAATCGCCAAAAAGTGGTGGTGATCCCCATCGGCCATACCGAGCAGCATGGATACCACCTGCCTCTCTCCACCGACACCCTGATCATTGAGGCAGTCGGAGAGCAAACTGCTTCAACCCGCCCGGATCTTGCCATTTCCCTGCCCGTGTTTCCCTACGGCGTTTCCACCCATCGCGCCTCGTTTGCCGGCACCCTGAACTGTGGGGGCAGGGCTTTTGAGGATTTCTGGCTGGCAGCGATTAGAACCCTGGTCATGAAGGGGTTCTCCCGCTTTTACCTGCTCAGCGGTCATGGAGGCAGTTGTTCTTTCCTGGTGAACGTCATTAAGTATGCTGGAGAAAATTATCCCCACATATTTTGCGCGACTGCCTGGTTGTATTTATCCGGTCCAGAAGGTGCAGCCGCGCTCGAGTCGCACCGGCAGTCTGGGCAAGGCGGGATGGGCCATGCCTGCGAGTTGGAAACATCCCTGATCTTAAAGCTCAGGCCTGACCTGGTTCATATGGACCGCGTGGTAGATGAGATAGATTTCATCACCACCCCTTCCTACTTTATGGATTGGGTGGAGGGAGGCGCGCTGATTGCCAACCCGCCCTGGGAGGATGACACTCTGACCGGCGCTTACGGCGCCGGGAGCCTGGGAACCGCTGAAAAGGGTGAAAAATGGCTGGAGGCAGCGGTCCTGGAAAAGGTTTCTCACGTTCAGGAAATCCACACCCAGGCCAGTCTGCGCAGCGAGCGCCGGCAGGCACGCCCATCTCAGCCCCTTTCCAGCCAGGAAGATAGATTATAGATAATAAGGCGTATACTGATTAGCGCAGGGGTTGCCCCAGCAAAGATACATCACCTTGGCAGTCAAGTCCATGATCAGGGCATTAACCGTTTTCTCTCGATCCAGGGGATCAATATCCTCGATAGAATGGTTACAGATCGAGTTCGGGTAGTTCATGTGATCCCGCTGGATAGTCTGCAAGGTTTCCACGCTGTGCAGGCCAATTTTTTTTAGCAGCCTCTTGGCTCGAAAATACCGCACTCGTGTACCTATCAGCTCATCGGGCTCATCTTCGACCGCCTGCATATTAAAATCCAGGTAGTGATTGGTATGCAGCAGGTAACCTTCCTCCCCATAAAGGATTGCAAAATGGCGGGCGGAGACTTCAACGTTGTAAAGCTCCCCGCTCTCATGCACGAGCAGGTGGTTATATCCCGCGGCCCTCTGTGGGACAAGCATCATGCGGATCGCATCAGCTGGTGTCCGTGCAGCCAGCACCGCCCGAGAGAGAATCAGCCGGGGCAGCCCGATGCGCACATCGTTGGGATATACTGAGTCACAGCACTGGGCGATCCCGGCGGCGTTGAACCCGATATTCGGCAGCAGCCCGCCATAGGTCATGGCAATAAACGGCGGCTCATCGTCCGGGGTGGCGTGAACTACATAGACATCCTGCTCGTCTTCAGGAAGCCAATCTTCATTATGAGCCACCAGGACATGCCCATTCACCGTGCGTTCCTCATTGACTGCCATGCTGGTGCATTTGGTCAGGTGCAGGGCATCCATGGTGACCGCCTCGATGGCATTGAGAACCATGAGATCATCGAAAGATACATTGGCGCCTTCGGCAATGCCCATAATCTCATCGATGTACTGGGGGTAACGCTCCTGGGCAAATGGCAGGTACTTCCGGGATTGGATTTGCGCCCCATGCCAGGTCAGCTGCAGGGCATCAAAGGTGGCGTCAATTAATTTGCGCGTGTTTTCAATCGAGTTCTTGACCTGATCGGGTACGGCCTCGCCGATTTGCCTGCCCATCTGGCGGTGGCTGCCCTTCACTTCGATCAGCGGTGGTGGATTCTGGTATACGACAGTGTCAGCGTAATTCATTCTACCTCTCTTTAATTATTAACCATCAGAAGTCGGTCCATTTTATCAGAAATTATCAACCCAACTGGCTGTAGAGGTCGATCAGTTTTTCACCCATTACGCCCCAGTTATATTGAGTCAAAGCCGCCTGCCTGGCGCGCCACCCCATCTCCAACCGCAGGCTGCGATCGCTCAAGCGTCTCATTGCCTCGGCCAACAGGTCCGGGGTGGCCTGTTCCACCACGACGCCACAGCCCTGATCCCAAACAATGCGGGCAACATCGCCTCCATTCGTGGTCAAAAAGGGTTTCCCGGCAGCCATGGCATTGAATAAGGCATTGGGATTGTTATACTCGGCGCTTCGATCCTGGCGGTTCAATCCATAATAGATCACGTCCGCCAGGCGGGTATAAGCAGGCACCGCCTCCTGCGGAACCCAGCCGAGATAATGCACGCGGGGGTGGTCAGGCAGCATGCTTTCAACCAGGCTGCGCTGGATACCATCCCCAACCAGGAGCACTTCCACCTCCTGGTTTAATTCTGTTGCTTGAATCAGCGGCAGGAGGGCGCGCGCCCGGGTAAATCCACCAATATACGCCACAATGAAGGCGTGCTCAGATAACCCCAGGGATTCCCGACCGGCGCCAGGGGCTGCATCCTGGTACAACTCCAGGTCCGAACAATTGGGAAGCACGGTCACCTGGGCGCCGTACGATTGGAAAAGCTCAGCCAGCACCTGGCTGGCGGTGATCACCCGCTTGGCGGCGCGCACCATGCGCTTTTCAAGCCAGACCAGGATGTAGTAGATACTGCGATGCACCTGGGCATGCATCTGCTCCGGATAATGCTCGTGGGCATCAAAGATCCAGGGAACATGGTGCTTCCTGGAGTAAACATACCCTGCCAGGGTAGTATCCAGGTCATGACAGTGGAC
>CAIQIV010000078.1 GCA_903871905.1 uncultured Chloroflexota bacterium
ATCCTGGGGCAGCGGCGACTTCACCGGCGGGTTATCCAGCCGCCGCATTGGCGCTTACCTGACCGTTTTCCTGTCCGAGCTCCTGGGGGTGCCGGTGCTGCTGGCCGCGGTGCTGTTTGCCAGGGAGCCCGTCCCTCCCCTCTCCGTGCTGGCAATCTGCGCCAGCGCCGGGGCGATCGGCTCATCTGCCCTGCTCCTGCTCTACCGGGCCATGGAGCACGGCCAGATGAGCATTGCCACGCCCGTTTCGGCGGTGCTGGCGGCCGCCACGCCGGTCCTGATCGGCGCCCTGATCGACGGCCCGCCCGATGCCCTCCAGGCCCTGGGCTTTGTCTTTGCCCTGGCTGCCATCTGGTTGATCACCCAGGATGGCAGCAGCCTCAAGCTGCACCTGGAGCACCTGGCCGACCTGCGCCTGCCCTTCCTATCCGGGCTGGGTTTTGGTGCATACTTTGTATTGATCCACCACGCGGCGCAGGAAAGCGTGATATGGCCGATGATCGCCTCCCGCATCGGGGGATCAGCCATCCTGCTGGTCATCGTGCTGCTGCGCGGCCAGGGCATGTGGGCGCCCTTGCGCGCCTGGCCGCTGATCGCCGCCAACGCCGCCCTGGATATTGGCGGCAACCTGTGCTACATCCTGGCCGGGCAGGCCGGGCGGCTGGACGTGGCTGCCGTGATCAGCTCCTTATACCCGGCAGGAACGGTGTTCCTGGCCTGGCTGCTGCTCAAAGAGCGCATCAGCCGCATCCAGCTCCTGGGCATCCTGGCTGCCCTGGCA
Source organism: uncultured Chloroflexota bacterium (assembly GCA_903871905.1). Taxonomy (GTDB): domain Bacteria; phylum Chloroflexota; class Anaerolineae; order Anaerolineales; family UBA4823; genus CAIQIV01. The sequence goes on from CAIQIV010000078.1 coordinate 782, forward strand.
TCCATTATCCTGCAGTCTACCTGAAACCCTGCACAGTTAGAAAGGAAAAGAGCATGCCAAACCCTGAAGCACAACCCGTCCCCCGCGCCCGCGACTTCAACATCCCCTTTGATGGGACGCCCGGCCCACTCAATGCCATCACCGATGTGGCCGGGGTTGAGATTGGCTTCACCACCCTGATCCAGGACGAAGGGGCGCTGCAGCAGGGCAAGGGCCCGGTGCGCAGCGGGGTGACCGCAGTGCTGCCGCGCGGCCGGCATTTTGACCCCGTCTTTGCCGGCTGGCATGCCTTCAACGGCAACGGTGAGATGACCGGCACCACCTGGGTCGAAGAATCGGGTTTCCTGGAGGGACCGCTGCTGCTGACCAATACCGGCAGCATCGGCGCGGTCCACGAGGCGGCAGCCGCCTGGCAGATCAAGCACGGGCTGTATGCGCCGCTGGCCTCAGGTGCCTTCTGGCTGCTGCCTGTGGTCGCCGAGACCTACGATGGGTGGCTGAGTGATATCCATGGGTTTCATATCCAGGCAGAGCACGTGTTTGCCGCCCTGGATGGGGCGGCCCCAGGCCCGGTTTCGGAGGGCAACGTGGGCGGCGGAACCGGGATGATCTGCCATGGCTTCAAAGGGGGCACCGGCAGCGCCTCGCGCCGCCTGCCGGACGAGCTGGGAGGCTACACCCTGGGCGTGCTGGTGCAGGCCAACCACGGGCAGCGCCAGGACCTGCGCATCGCCGGGGTGCGGGTGGGTCAGGCGCTGGCTGATGTCCCCAACCCCTTCAGCACACGCACCGCTGACCCCACCCCGTCCGCCGCCGGCGATACCGGCTCGATCATTGCCGTGATCGCCACCGACGCCCCCCTGCTGCCCCACCAGCTCAAGCGCCTCGCCCGCCGGGCACCGCTGGGCATGGCCCGCCTGGGCTGCAGCGGCGGACATTATTCCGGCGATATCTTCCTTGCCTTCTCGACCGCCAACCCGGGCGCCTTCCAGCGCCAGGGGGTGATCAGCGCCAACATGCTGTCCAACGACCAGATGTCGCCGCTGTTCGATGCCGCCGTGCAGTGCGTGGAGGAGGCCATTGTCAATGCCCTGGTGGCGGCGCGCACCATGACCGGCATCAATGGGCACACCGCCTGTGCGCTGCCGCATGACCGCCTGAGGAAACTGTTTGCTGCCCTGCCAGCGGCTGCGAATTAGCTCCGCTGCACTCCGGAGCTGCGCCTTGCGCTCAAGGATAACCCATCCGGCTTCTTTACACCCACCTTGCCATCCAGCTTGAACTGCGCCGCCAGCTCCTGCAGCGTCCGCGCCATCTCAGCCAGCGACTCGGCGGAGGCTGCCACCTCTTCCACCTGGGCGTTCATTTCCTCCATGGCAGCGCTCACCTCTTCCGCCGCAGCGCCATTCTCCTCGCTGATCGAGGCAATATTCTCAATGGAGTGGGTCACTTCCCCAGAA
>CAIQIV010000079.1 GCA_903871905.1 uncultured Chloroflexota bacterium
ACCTGCTGGTAGTCAGCGCCGGCGCCAACCTGGCCGGGCAGGTCGGGCGCAACACCCAGGCTGTGATCGGCATCCTGCCCATCCTGGACCTGTTAACCCGCGGGCTGGGGCCGCTGCTGCCCGGTGACATCCGCACGCTTCTGCCAAAGTCTTCTTTCCTCCCTGGCCAAACCCCCTGGCCTGCCGCGCAGCTGGGCAGCCTGGCAGGCGCGCGGCTGCCGGAGCAAATCGTCTTGCTGCAGGCCGCTGCCCCACAGGCGGTGGACGCGAGGACGTGGGCCCTCGACCAGCTGCGCCTGCTGGCAAGCCTGCTGATCGTCGGGGCGCTGCTCCTGTGGCTGTTCCCGACCCGCTTTGAGAACGCCACCCAGAAACTGAAGGAACGCCCCTGGGCCTCCCTGGGACTGGGGATTGTGGTGCTGATTACCGGAACCTTTGGGACCGTGGTCCTGGCGGCGCTGTTCCTGGCCATCGGGTTCACGCTGGCGTACTTTTCCCTGGGCGGGTTTGCCTGGCTGTTCTGGACGATCAGCCTGGGGCTGCTGATCGCCCTGTATGCCGCGTTTATCGTGATGGTCATCTACGGCACCAAGTGCCTGCTGTCCTACCTGGCAGGAAAGATGATCCTTGGCAGGCTCTTCCCCAAGGCGCTGCGCTACCGCATCCTCCCCCTGCTGTTGGGCCTGGTGATTTACGTACTGCTCACCGCCATTCCCTACCTTGGCTGGGTAATCGGCCTGGCAGCGACACTGCTCGGATTGGGCGCGTTCTGGCAGGCGCTGAAAATCAAAAAGATCAAAGTCGAGTGATCCAGGCTGGCTAACCACCCTGGTCCGGTTGAGGCAGGTCGGAGAGAGACATCAACCGGGCCAGGGGGCGCAGGCGCAGCCACCATTGTTCTTTGGGACGCTGGGCGTTCTTTTCCAACAGATCCGGCAGCTCATCCAGGTCCGTGAACACCGGCATTCCGCGGCGCAGGCCGATAGCCACGCAGGCCGCCGGGTCCTTTTCTTTTTGCGACAGCAGGTATTGGAGCGAAGCTGACACCAGGCGGGTAGCCTGGACGCGATCAAAAGGCGATGGGTTGCCACCCTGCTGCACGTGCCCCAACACTGCCTTGCGCACATCAAACAGGTTAGCCCCCTCCTTCTCAAACAGGGCGCACAGGAAATCGGTGGTATAAATGCGGTCGGCGTGCTCGTTGCGGATCATCAGGCCCAGGCGCTTGCCCTTGCCAAAATCCCGCACCAGGTCATTGACGTCAACCTGCAGGTCGGCCAGGGTGATTCCCTCCTCCGGCAGGTAGACGCGCTCCGCGCCGGTGGCCAGCCCGCTCATCAGCGCCAGGTAGCCGCAGTCCCGGCCCATCACTTCGACCACAAACACCCGGCTGCTGGCTACCGCTGACTGCTTGATCTTATCCACGTCCACCATAATATTGTTCAAAGCAGTGTCTGATCCGATGCTCAACTCCGTGCCAGGCAGATCATTATTAATGCTGTTGGGCAAACATACCATGGGAATATTAAAAGCCGGGAAAACCTCGCGCCAGCGGCTGAGCTCATAAATGCCCAGGTAGCCGGTCCAGCCGCCGATCATTAAGACTGCATCAATCCGGTGATTTTCCAACTGGCGGGCAATCGGCTGCAGGTCGCCCTTGGTAGGAGCCTTGCGGCTGGTTCCCAACTCGGCTCCGCCGCGCCTGACCCAGCCGTGGACGCCCATCCAGTCCATCTCCTGGATATCTCCATCGATCAGGCCTTGAAAACCATTGTGGGCAGCAAACATGGTCTGCCCCTGGTCCAGGCCCAGGCGAACCGCGGCGCGCACAGCGGTGTTCATCCCCGGCGCCAGCCCTCCGGCATGGAATATCAAGATGTTCAGGTGAGGCTGCCCGGACTGGGGCGGCCTCGGACGCGAGCTGACCAGCGCCTGGTAAATGTGATAAGAGCTGGCAAAACTGCCGCCGCGCATCTCCATCGCTTTCTCATACTGCTGGGCGGCGATCAACTCCGCCACCTGGTGGGTCCTGGCCACGTTTTCCATCAGCGGCGAGCTGACCACATCATGCTGGCGCAGACCGATCAATGCCGGCTGCGTCTCAGAGTCTGCCGCCAGCAGGTTATCCACCGCCGCAGCTCCAAGCATCGTGCTGTGGTAGCGGTCAAAGGCCGTAGGCGCTCCCCCGCGCTGCACGTGCCCCAGGATAGTGACCCGCGCATCCAGCCCCAGGCGCTCCTCCAACACCTGCCGCACATACTCGCTTTTAATCGGGTTACCCCGGCGGTCAGTTGCCCCCTCAGCCACCAGGATCAGGTTGTGCCGGCGCCCAGTCTCGCGCCCAGCCTCCATCACCCGGCACATCTCAGCCTCCCACTCATCCACCTCGGGAGGATTCTCGGGGATCAGCACCCAGTTCGCCCCGGTCGCGATAGCGCCCATCAGCGCCAGGTAACCGCAGTGACGGCCCATCACCTCCACTACAAACGCCCGCTGGTGGCTGGCAGCCGTGCTGGTGATCGCATCCACCGCTTCCACAATGCGCGTCAGGGCGGTATCGGCGCCTATGGTCATATCCGTGCCGAACATATCGTTGTCAATTGAGCCAACCAGGCCGGTCAGCAGCAGGTGGGGGTGCGCCCCGGCCTGCTCTGAGCTGATCCTGCCCGCGTCCGCCAGCTCCTGCAGCAGACCGGGCCATTCGCGCCGGAACAAGTCTGCCCCGGTCAGGCTGCCATCGCCGCCGATGACCACCAGGCTGTCAATCCCATGCAGAACCAGGTTCTGCGCCGCCTTCAGCCGCCCTTCATGGGTGCGGAACTCGTCACAGCGCGCCGTCCCAATGATCGTCCCCCCTTGATGCAGGATGCCGCCCACCGAATCCCAGCGCATCTTGCGGATCGCTTCTCCCCCGGCGACCATGCCGCGGTAGCCATCGTGAATGGCGTACACCTCCACGCCCCGGCTCAGTCCCGTGCGCACCACCGCACGCAGCGCGGCGTTCATCCCCTGCGAATCCCCTCCGCTGGTCAACACCGCAATACTTCGCTTAGGCAGCAGTTCATTCAACATCGATGTTCTCCTAATTTAGATTTCCAACACCTAGAGCTCCTGCAAGAACGCATCGCCGGCGTTCTTCACCTAGGGGTCAGCCAGTGGACCGTTCATCGCCTTTTCCAGTCGCTGGGGAACAGGCTATCCTCCTAGAACCTCACGCAGCTCGGGGAGAGCGGCTTCAGCGCATTCTTCGCCCAGGCGGATGATATCAACCGGGCGGTCAAACCCCACCAGCACGTCGGTGTTGGTGGGCAGGCTGGGACGTAAGATAAACTCGGGTCGATCCTCTCGCAGCCGCATGGTGGTCAACTCAGAAATCATTACCAGGATCACATGCCAGGTATCCCGCACCGGCCGGGGAACGCCCGGGGTCTTCAATGGCTGGACAACCAGCGCCTCCCCCGGCTGGTTCTGGCTGAAAGCCGGCAGCACGTCCACCGCGATCACTTTTTGCGCTCCCATCTGGCGCGCCACGCTCACCGGCACATTATTAACCACGCCGCCATCCACCAGCTTCATACCGTCTCGTTCAACGGGCAGGAACACCAAAGGGATGGAGATCGTAGCCCGAACAGCATCCACGATCTTACCCTGCTGCAGAACCACCTCCCGGCCCGAGCGCAGGTCGGTGGAGACCACGGACAGTGGGAGGCGCAAATCGTCGAAGGTCAGATCCTTGCCCAGCAGCATGGCCAGGTGGTCATAAATTCGCGCCCCCTTGACAATGCCCCGGGTGGAAATGGTGAAATCGACCAGCTTGACCCATTCCGTCACCCTGCCCCGCCGCACCATTTCTTTTTCCATGTCCTCCGGCTTAACGCCAGAGGCATACAGCGCACCGACCAGGCCGCCCATGCTGGTCCCGGCGATCAGATCGATCGGGATCCCGTGCCGCTCAAAGACTTTGAGCACGCCGATATGCGCCAGGCCGCGGGCGCCCCCGCCGCCTAACGCCAGGCCAATTTTGCCCTTTTCAACCATCAGCATTCCTCCTGAGTCGCCCAATTTTTATTGTGGACGGGTCTCAAACACCCGCCATGCGCTCCAGCACCGCCCGCGCCAGGATGGTATCCGCTCGCGCCCGGTGTGAGTTCGGAAAGGACAGGCGGAAATACTCCCCGGCCGTCTCCAATTTTTGCATCCGCCCGCTGCCGTAATAGCGGGTAAACAGGTCCATGATGCAGAAGAATGAGATGCCGCGCGGGTCCCATTCCAGGCTGTGTGCCTGGTGCGTCTGGCGCAGCATGCGTTTATCAAACTCGGCGTTGTAGATGCCCACGTAGCGGCCGCGCAGGATGGCTTCGACCTGCGGCCAGACCTGGGGCCAGGCAGGCGCCTGCTCAACCATCGCCCCGCTGATGCCGTGGATGCGCACCGCCTCCACCGGGATCGACTGGCGGGGTTTGACCAGCGTATCCAGCAGCACGCTGCCGTCATGGTCCAGGATGCAGATCTCCACGATCTCATCCCAATCATTCAAACCCGTGGTTTCAGTATCCAGGTACACCGGCCGCGCCTGGTAGTAGACCCGGGCAAGCTGTATTGCAGTTTGTCTTTCTTTCATGATGCCGATTCTACAGGCAATGAATTTTAATTGCAAGAAGGGAAATAAACCAGCCGTGGGCTAAGGCGTCTCCGCCAGAAGCGCCAGGATGGCGGCTTCGACTTCCACGGGGCGCCCCTGCCCCACGTGCGTGTAGCGCAGGCGGCCGCGTTTGTCGATCAGGTATAAGGTGGGCCAATAGCCAGCGCGGTAAGCCGTCCAGGTGCGAGCCTCATTGTCCTGGGCTACCGGGTACTGGATCCCCAGGTCAGCCACGGCCTGCTTCAAATGCCCCAGGTCCCGCTCGTAAGGCGTCTGGGGATAATGGTTGCCAATCACCACCAGGCCGCGGTCCTGGTACTGCTCATGCCATCCCTTCACCGAAGGGAGCGCCTCACGGCAGTCCACTCAGTTGAAAGTCCACATGTCCAGGATCACCACCCTGCCGCGCAGGTCAGCCAGGTGCAGCGGCTGCTCCGTATTCAACCAGGTTTCATTCTCCAACTCAGGCGCGGCGCCCTGATCAGGCAGGTAGGCGCGCACTTCCGTGGGTGTGGCTTGCGCAGTGTGCGTGGGCAGAGGCGCCTGTGAAGGCTGCAGGGGAGGCGGTTCAGGCGTGAACGTAGAGGAGACGGGCAGCACAGTTTCCGGCGGACTTTCCGGCGTGGCAGTTTGCGCGGTTGGCGGCGCATCAGGCAGGGATACCGCGGCCTGCAGCGAGGCGATTTGCGCCGTCACCCCCTCCGCCGGAACGGCAGGGGAAACAACCAGCGCCTCCCCAGCCGGAAGCGCCGGCTGCAGCGGAGCGCAGGCAGCCAGCAGGAAAAGCATCCCGATCAGCAGTCTTCTGGTTCTCATTCAGGCGTACCTGGCGGTCAGGATCTCCCGCAGCGTTTCGCCGTGGGATCATAACATTTATACACCGGATCGCCCGCCTGCTGGCTGCAATTTTCTTAACAAAATGGTTAGTCCGCGCCGGCCTGGTGCAGCGCTGTCTGGCCGGCGGGGTGTTTTTCAGACGGCAGACTGGTGGAAAAACGCCGGCCGTCCTGCTTGCAGATCATCCCCACCACCTCCCGCCCGGTCATCACCCCGGAGGGCAGCCCGCCGCCAGGCTGCACCCACTGCCCTACCATGTAGAAGTTCTCCAGGCCGGGCAGGGTGCGGCTCATGCGCGCCATCAGGTTGTCCGGGGTGGGCAGCCAGCCCTCCCAGGAGGCGCGCCAGTTGCCGGTGTAGCTCTCAAAAGTGACCGGGGTGGCGACATCCACCATCTCCACATCCGCTTCCAGGCCGGGGTAACGCTTCTCCAGGCGGCGGATGACGCGCAGAGCCAGCTCCTGCTTCTCGGCATCGTAGCGCTCCCGGTCCTCGGCATACAGGTCTTTCCAGTACTCGTAGCCCGTCTCCAGGATCATGTAGATCACCGAGTGCCCTCTGGGCGCCAGGGTCGGGTCGTAGTTCTGGATGCGCACCTCGAGGCGCTGCAGGTCTTTATCCCCCACCCGCAGCGGCTCGTCCAGGGAGAAGACTGTACCGGAGATGATCTGCGGCTCACCTTCAAAGCTGCGTTTCACCCCCAGGGCCAGGTAGACAATCGGAGGAAACAGCTTATAGTGGTCGTAACAGCCGCGGATGCGGTCATCGAGATAGCGCCCATCCAGCATGTTGAAGATGGTGGCGTGCCCGTCTGCCGCCGAGATGACAATGTCCGCCCGCTCTTCGCGCCCATCCGCCAGGCGGATGCCCACGGCACGGCCGCCCTCAGTGAGGATCTGCTCCACCCGGCTGCCGTAGTGGATCTCGCCGCCCAGGTCCTTGAAGCGCTTCTCCACCGCCAGGGCCAGTGGCAGCGACCCGCCGATGGGGTAGCCGGCGTTGTGATCGTGCAGCCAGGCCAGGGTCATCATGAAGGCGATCACAGGGAAATCCTCTCCCCAGGTGCTGGCCATCGCCTGGCGCAGAAAGGGGTTCTTGAAGCGGGCGCTGAACTCGCCCATGGATAGCTTCCCCCAGCGCGGGAACACCGGCAGCGCCGGGACCAGCTTGAGCATCTCCCCGGCATACTCCAGCATGCCCTTCATCCCCGGCAGGCGGTCCGGCGGCGAATCAAAATTGACCAGGCGACGGGCAGCGGAAACAAACTCGCGGATCAGCTTCTCGTCCTCCGGCGCCAGTTCCAGCAAGTGCTGCTCCAGGCGGTCCAGGTCCGTGTACAGGATCAGCGTGCGTCCCTGCTCATCCTCCACGCGCACAAACTCCTCCAGGTCCAGGAACTCCCGCCCCTGGACCATGCCGACCTCCTGCCAGTAGCGGTTCATGCTGCGCCCCGGTTTCGAGCCGACCAGCCAGTGGATGCAGCTGTCAATGGTGTATCCTTTGCGCTTCCAGGCAGTGCACAGCCCGCCCGGGATGGTGTGCATTTCAAAGATGCGGGTGCGATAGCCGTTCATCTGGGCATAGCAGCCCGCCGACAGCCCGGCGATGCCGGCGCCGATCACGATCACAGATTTCTCAAGCATAGTTCTCTCCACTTACTTTACCATTGACATTATCCTGCTGAGCAGGGATCTGGTGGTTTTCAATACGCTGGATCACCGACTCGATCCACTCCAGTTCGGCGCGAGCCATGGTGATGCCGCACTCCAGGGTCAGCATCCAAAAAAACTGGTCACGCTGTGTAGGGCAGAAATCTTCCGCCTGCTCCGGGAGGACGTTCTGGTCGACCGCCTCTGGGACATGCGCATACACTTCCAGCAGGCGGTGCAGGCCCTCGGCGTGCGGGCGGAACAGGTCTAACACCTGCTGATCGCTGAGTTGGGCGGCGAAAAAGACCTGGATCAGCTCGGCGCTGCGGTTATCCTGGATAGGCAGGGTGGTGGTCATCCAACGGCGGAATTCCTGCCTCCCGGCGTCGGTAATGGTATACACCTTGCGGTCCGGGCGGCTCTCCTGGCGCACACGCTCCACCTCCGCCAGATGGTTGGTCACCAGGCGCCCCAGGGTGCGGTAGATCTGGCTCTGGTCGGCGGGCCAAAAATGCTGCACCGAGTTATCGAAGATCTTCTTCAGCTCGTAGCCGGTGAGCGGGCCATAATTAAGAAAACCGAGAATAGCATGGTCCAGCGACATATGTTTCATCCTATATATGCTTAGTCCTATATATTATTACTCATATAATAAGGGGAAGCGCGTTTTTTGTCAAGAGGCAAGAGGAATACGATGCGCCCTGCCCCGCTCAAACTCTCGCGTTCGCCCCTGTTTACCCTGCTGCTGCTCA
>CAIQIV010000080.1 GCA_903871905.1 uncultured Chloroflexota bacterium
ATCCCTTTCAACAGCCGCAGCTGCGCCACCTGGTCGATGTCCACGTGGTTACGCATCCACAGCGTCCCATGAGCAACGGCCTGGCGCAGTGTCAGCGTGGCGCGGCGCACGATGTCCTCTGTGTCCAGGGCGCGCTTGATCCCGGCGTAGATCTGGATCGCCTCGCGCAGGGTGCCGCTCGTGTTGGGAGTGTCCCACAGCAGCGCATTTTCCAGATGGAAGTGGGATTCGACAAAAGCCGGGGAAACCATGGCACCCCCGGCGTCGATCGACTGGTCACCGGCGGGGATGTCCTCAGCCGTAATGCGGGTGATGCGCCCGGCGCTGATCGCCAGGTTCACCGGTGCCAGTGTCTTGTCCAGGACTGCGTTGTGAATGGTCAGGTCCATCATATACATCTCCAGGAAAGCAGGAATCCAGTTGAACTGGTAGGTCGAAGACCACTGGAATTATAATTCAAGGTGCCCAAAACAGTTTGCTTGCCATCAGTTTTTTCCTATGAAAAAGAGTTCTATCCAGTTTGGACATTGGTCTTCTCATACCCGGGCGGCCCTCCAGGCCTTGCTGGTCACTTTTCTTTGGTCCACCTCCTGGGTGTTGATCAAACTGGGTTTACAGGAGATCCCGGCGGTCCTGTTTGCCGGGCTGCGCTACTCCCTGGCTTTTGTTTGCCTGCTGCCGGTCGCCCTGCACCCGGCGCGGCGCCGGGCCTTTGGCAGGCTGACCCGGGCAGATTGGGGCCGGCTGGCAGGGCTGGGGGTGCTCTTTTACGCCGTCACCCAGGGCGCGCAGTTTATTGGCCTGGCCTACCTGCCGGCGGTGACGGTCAGCATGCTGCTCAATCTGACCAACCTGGTTGTAGCCTTCCTGGGCATGCTGCTGCTGGCAGAATTTCCCACACGGCTGCAGTGGCTGGGCGTGCTGGTGTTTATCGCCGGCGCTGGCGTCTATTTCTACCCGCTGGGCTTTTCATCCGGCCAGTTTGCGGGTGTTTTGGTGGTGCTGGTTGGAGTGCTGGCTAACGCTGTTTCCTCCGTTCTGGGCCGGGCGGTCAATCGGGATGGGGGGGTGTCGCCGCTGGTTGTCACGATCGTCAGCATGGGGGTGGGAGCCAGCCTGCTCCTGGCGGCAGGGCTTGCCTGGCAGGAGCTGCCGTCCCTGGATTGGCGCTCCTGGCTGTTGATCGCCTGGTTGGCGGTTGTCAACACAGCCTTTGCTTTCACCCTGTGGAACCGCTCGTTGCAGCAGCTGTCTGCGGTGGAATCCTCGGTCATCAACGGAACCATGCTGGTGCAGGTCGCCCTGCTGGCCTGGCTCTTCCTGGGAGAGGGCCTGTCCTGGCAGCAGGTGCTGGGGATGCTGCTGGCCGGGTTGGGTGCCCTGCTGGTACAGCTGCGCCCCATTTGATGGAAAATGCAGAGTCTCGGACTATTGCTGGAATTTGACTGTTCATTCTTGCCCAGGCTTTGTATAATTTGAAGGGATTTTTCTGGATAATCTTCACCGCGAAGATTTCCCCCCGGATCATTGGAGAGGATGCCACCCAGGAAGCGTGGAATGGTTATGAGCTCAATCCAGCAGTTACGAACACTCCTGTCCCTGGCGCCAGCCGAGGCGCGTTTTGTTGAGCTGTATGGCTCACAGCCCGGCGCACTGTCCGCTCAGCGCCAGCGTTATGCTGGCCTACTGGACTGTTTCCAGTCTCAATTCCCGGAGCTGGCTGCGGTGCACGGCGTGCGCCTGTTCAGCACGCCTGGCCGCACCGAGGTGGGCGGCAACCACACCGATCACAACGCCGGCCGGGTGCTGGCGGCGGCAGTGAACCGTGATGTGCTGGCAGCAGCCAGCTCTACACGGGACGGCCTGGTCACCATTTGTTCCGAGGGCTACCCGCCCCTGCAGGTGGACACCCGCTCCCTGGGAATGGTGGATGGGGAGCGCGGTACCACCCCGTCCCTGGTGCGCGGCGTGTGCGCCCGCTTGCAGCAGCTCGGCTATCCGCTGGGCGGTTTTGCTGCCTGCATGACCAGCAGCATCCCCACCGGGGCAGGCCTGAGTTCCTCTGCAGCTTTTGAGGTGCAGGTCATCACTATCCTGGAGCACCTGCTCCAGCTGGAACCCATCGACCCGCTGACCAAGGCGCAGATCGCCCGTTTTGCCGAGAATGAATATTTTGGCAAGCCCTGTGGCCTGATGGATCAGACCACCTGCGCCGTGGGCGGCTTTGTCACCATCGATTTCCAGGATTTCCAGCACCCTGTGGTGCACAAGGTCGACTATGATTTCGCATCCAGCGGTTATGCCATGGTGATCGTTGAGACCGGTGGAAGCCACGCCGACCTGACGGAGGATTATGCCAGCGTCCAACAGGAAATGAGAAACGTGGCGCGAGCCTTGGGCGGGCAGGTGCTGCGCCCGTTTAGCCGGGAGCAGGTGGTGGAAAACATGGGCGCCTTGAAAAGTGCGGTCAATGAGCGGGCAGTGCTGCGCGCCCTGCACTTCTTTGCCGATAACCAGCGGGTGATCGACCAGGTGCAGGCGCTGGAAGCAGGATGTTTTCCCCGCTTCCTGGAGCTGGTCAACGCCTCCGGCGCCAGTTCATGGATGCTGCTGCAGAACGGCTATTCGCCGCGCTGCCCGACTAACCAGGGCATCACCCTGGCCCAGGCGGCAACCCGGGAGTGGGCGGAGCGCCGCCCCGGCAGTGCTCTCCCTGCCGCCTGGCGTGTGCACGGCGGCGGTTTCGCCGGCACCATCCAGGCATTTATCCCCCAGCAGGAGCTGGAGGACTACATTGAGTTTATGGAAGGCATCTTTGGCGCGGGCGCCTGCTACCCGGTCCTGATCCGGACATTGGGCAGCACACCGGTCTTCTAAAGTGCCTTGATCCCCTTACAACCGCAAGGAATTGAAATGAACTATGCTGAGAAAATTGCTTCGAGCCTGAAAATCCGCCCAGCGCAGGCGGCAGCCACCATTGAGCTGTTAGACGCCGGTAATACCCTGCCGTTCATTGCCCGCTACCGCAAGGAAGCCACTGGAGGCCTGGATGAGGAGCAGATCCGCCAGGTCACCCAGCAGGTGGAAAAGCTGCGCGCCCTGGATGATCGCCGCCAGGCGGTGATTGCCTCCATCCAGGAGCAGGAGAAGCTCACCCCTGAGCTGCAACAGCAGCTGTTGGCGGCAGAGAGCCTGACTGTCCTGGAAGATCTGTACCAGCCGTATAAGCCCAGGCGCCGCACCCGCGCCTCTGCCGCCCGCGAGAAGGGCCTGCAGGGACTGGCCGATCTCATCTTGAAACAGGGGCGCGGCCGCCTCGACCTGGATGAGCTGGCCCGGCCTTTCCTCAGTGATCAGGTAACCGACGTGGAGCAGGCCTGGGCCGGGGCGCGGGATATCCTGGCCGAGACGATCAGCGACCACGCCGAGGTGCGCCGCCAGACCCGCGACAAAGCCATGCAAAGGGCAGTGCTGCGCAGCCAGAAAATTGAGGGCGCTGCTGATGAGAGGGGCGTCTACCAGAATTATTATGAATTTGAGTCCTCTATCAGCCGCCTGAGGCCGCACCAGATGCTGGCGCTCAACCGCGGCGAGCAGGAGAAGGTGCTGCGCTTCAAGGTCGAGGTGGCAGAGCCCGACTGGCGCCACGCGGTAAACAGCGTCTTCCGCCCTGACCGCCAGTCTCCCCTGGCCGGGCAGATGGAAGAGACCATTCAGGATGCCGCCGAGCGCCTGCTGCTGCCGGCCATCGAGCGCGACGTGCGCCGCACCCTGTCAGAAACGGCTGAGACGCACGCCATCAGCGTGTTTGCCGCCAACCTGCGCGCCCTGCTGGGGCAGCCCCCGCTGTCCGGGCATACCGTGCTGGGACTTGACCCGGGTTTCCGTACCGGTTGCAAGGTAGCTGTGGTGGATTCCACCGGCAAGCTGCTGGAAACCGCCACCATCTACCCGCATGAGCCGCAGCGGGAGCGCGAGCGGTCACTCAAGATCCTGGCTGCCCTGGTGCAAAAGCACCGGGTGACCCTGGTGACCATCGGCAACGGCACCGCCTCGCGCGAGACCGAGCAGCTGGTATCCGAGCTGATCGCGGCCCATGCCCCGCAGGTCAAGTATTTGATCGTCAGCGAGGCTGGCGCCAGCGTTTACAGCGCCAGCCCCCTGGCGCGCTCTGAGCTGCCCGATCTGGATGTCAGCCTGCGCGGGGCGGTCTCGATCGCCCGCCGCATCCAGGACCCGCTGGCGGAGCTGGTCAAGATTGACCCTAAGTCCATTGGGGTTGGCCTATACCAGCACGACGTGGACCAGAAGCAGCTTTCGCAGACGCTGCACGGTGTGGTGGAGAGCGTGGTCAACCAGGTGGGCGTGGATGCCTCCACCGCTTCGGCATCGCTGCTGACCTATGTGGCTGGCATCGGGCCAAAACTGGCTGAGAAGATCGTCGAATACCGTGACCAGAATGGGATGTTCCCCAACCGCCTGGCGTTGAAAAAAGTACCCGGGCTGGGCCCTAAGGCCTTTGAGCAGGCTGCAGGTTTCCTGCGCATCCGGGATGGAGACAATCCCCTGGACGCCAGCGCCATCCACCCGGAAAGCTACGCCGTGGCCGAGAAAGTGCTGGACCGGGCGGGTCTGTCCCCGCATGCCCCGCTGCCAGAGCGCAAACCAGCCCTGGATGCCCTACGGGGGCGCCAGCCGCTGGAAAAGCTGGCGGCAGAGCTGGGGACCGGCGTCCCAACCCTGGCGGATATCCTGGAGCAGTTGGCTCGCCCTGGCCGTGACCCACGCCAGGACACCCCGGTGCCCATCCTGCGCAGTGATGTCCTGTCCATGGACGACCTGGTGGTGGGGATGAGCCTCAAAGGCACGGTGCGCAACGTGGTGGATTTTGGCGCTTTTGTGGATATCGGGGTCAAGCATGA
>CAIQIV010000081.1 GCA_903871905.1 uncultured Chloroflexota bacterium
CGGTCGTGATCTACTTTGACACGGTGGCCGTTTCAGAACCCTAACGGCGGTATCCTGGACTCTGCTTTTTTTGAGGACGGATCACGCTAAAACCTGTTCAGACACCCCTGGTTTGCGCCAGGGGTGTTTTTTTAGCCTGATTGCGAAGTTTCAGGGAAGGGATCATGGTCATGCGTATTAGATGGGTTGTGATCATTATTGCCATGGCTGTCGCTGTGGTCCTGGGGGGGTGCTCGACCGTGGAAACAGCCAGGCCAACTGCGACTCAAGCATATCCAGCGCCTTTAGAACCGTCGTTCCAGGCAACGTCGACACCGGTGGTGGCAACGCTGGTGCCAGCATCAACCGATTCGCCGGACTCGGGCATGATAGGGGGGTATCCGGCGCCGTGGGCGAATCCAACCACGTCGACGGTAGGAACCGATTACCCGGCTCCGTGGATAAGCCAGTCTTATCCGGCTCCGTGGGGGAATTTCAACCAATTGTACCCCGCACCCGGGCCAGTCTCGGTATCTGCCCAGGCGCAGCCGTGGACAGACTGCCAGTTGAGGATGGGGTGGTTAGGCTGTGATCCTCAGTCTCCGGTGGTCGCGGGGCGCCTGGCTTTTTCACTCCCGGGCATGCCCGCTGTGGTGATGATGGATCTGCAAGAACACCAGGGCTGGTTTGCGGGTGGGCAGGTAGATCTGCTGGAGTGGTCTCCCCGTGGGGATCAACTATTGGTTGGCCTGGGCGATTATCATTACCGGGTGTATGATGCATCTGGAAAGCTGGTGGAGGAGTTTGACCGCATGACTCGCCCGCGCTGGCAGCCGGATAATTCGTTGGGGCGCGAGGGAGAAGTGCGTTCTGGAGAGGGAGACAGCGCCAGGCTGTATACAGAACCGGATGGGGTCTTGAAACTGCTGGTAAAAAAAGATGGGCAAGCGGAGCAGTCCTTTGAGCTAGAAGGACAGCCGACGGATCGTCTCTATCAGTTAATCGGGTGGGTACCGGGGAAGGATCTGGTGTTGGGGCAGGTGAGTTCTCCGGGTAATGCAGTTTTGCTGCAGGGTGGGCAGTTGTTTACCATTGATGCTTCTTCCGGAGCGCGTGCAGACCTGGAGGCTTATGCGCCGATGGGTTGGAGCGCGGAATTTGCCTGGCGGCCAGGCAGCCTGGCGCTGGCATTTATTGCGATCCAGTCCGCGGAAAGCCGCATAGCTACCCTGGCCTTGTTGGATTTTGAGAGTGGCCAGGTAACCTTTCCCCTCCCGGAGGGCATCGAAGCGCGCGGGTTAGACTGGCACCCCTCCGGCAGCCGCCTGGCTTTCGCGGCGATTCCGCGGTTGCAGGTGCAGGGTTTTGAGCGGGCAGGCATTTATCTACTGAACCCTCAAACCGGCAGTATGCCGGCGCTTACGCATCCACCGAGGGGGACAGTAGATTCTCTACCGCGCTGGATGCCAGATGGTGAGACAGTGGTGTTTGCGCGCCAGTATATGATGAACTCGTTGGAAATCCGGGCTATTCGAGTGGGTGAGGGCCAGGATAAAGGGATTATTTTGGGCTTGCCCACGCTGTGCGCCGATCCCGCGATTGGCTGTGATTGGCGGCGCTGGGCGGCGATTACGCCAAAGGAGTAGAAAAAATGGAAACGCGGGATGCTTTGATTTCGGCGAATCCGGGGGCTGTTGAAATTGGCGGTTACCTGGGCGAAAAATTAGATGCCTGCATCCGCAACGGGGTGATGGCGGCGGATTTTGCCTGTTATATCACCCCTTTCCGCGACAAGACGGATGATGGCGGAGAATGGGGGGGAGAATTTTGGGGTAAATGGTTTACCTCAGCGGCCCTGGCTTACCGTTATCAGTCCACGGAGATGCACCGCCAAATCCTGGACCAGGCTGTTGAGGGGTTGATGAGCACGCAGGAAGCGGATGGGCGCTTAAGCAGCTGCCGCCAGGATTTTGGGTATTGGGATGTGTGGGGCAGAAAGTATGCTTTGCTGGGGATGATCGCCTATTATGATTTGACAGGAAAGGAAGAGGTGCTGCAAGCGGCGGCGCGCGCGGCGGATCACCTGATCGCGATTGCCGGGCCGGGTAAGACTAAATTGACGGAAACCGGCTTATCGGTGCTAGAGGCCTTAGCCTCTTGCTCGGTGTTGGAGCCGGTGGTGCTGCTCTACCAGCGAAGCGGGGATGAAAAATACCTGGATTTTGCCAGGTATCTGGTGTCATTGTGGAGTGAACCCAATCGTTATACCAGCAAGGGCATCCGCCTGCTGGAAGACGCGCTGGCGGGGGTGGCGCCGTCGAAAATTTCTTCGCGCAAGGGCTACGAGATGATGTCGTGCTACGAGGGGGTATGTGAACTCTACCGTGCTACTGGTGAGCAGCAGTACCTGGATGCGGCGGTGCGGTTTGGGCAGGCAGTGCGCGAGAAGGAAATCATGATTGTTGGGTCTGGTTCCAGCGCGGAATTGTGGTGTGATGGCGCTGCTCGCCAGACCATGATGCTGGAGCAGCCCATGGAAACCTGCGTCACAGCCACCTGGGTTAAACTGTGTTACCAACTGCTGCGGCTGACCGGCGACCCGGTGTGGGCGGATGAGATGGAAATCAGCCTGTATAATGCCCTGCTGGGCGCGATGCTGCCGGATGGAAACTGGTGGGCGTATTTCTCGCCGCTGGTAGGCGAGCGCATTCCCAGCCCGCTGCAAGTGCCGCTGGTGAAATCAAGCTGCTGCGTGGTTAACGGTCCACGCGGCTTGCTGACCGTCCCGGCCTGGTCGGTGATGAGCAGCGTATCCGGGCCGGTGGTGAACCTGTATGCCAGTGGAAACTGGAAGTATACGCTGGCAAGCGGGTTGCAGGTGCTTATCCGGCAGGAAACCCAATACCCAGAGGCGGATACGGTGACCCTACAGCTTGAACAGGCAGAAGCGGCGTTTTATACCCTGCGGCTGCGCATTCCCGCGTGGAGTGAGAATACGCGGGTTGAGGTCAATGGAGAAAGTGTGCCGTGCAAGCCGGGGAGGTATCTGGAAATCACCAGGGTGTGGCATGATCAAGACCGGATCACCCTGGTGCTGGATCTGCGTGGGCGGGTGGTGATGGCCCCTGGCGATTGTAATCACATGGCGGTAATGCGTGGCCCGGTGGTGCTGGCGCTGGACAGCCGCGCTGCTGCGCCCGAGAAACTTAACCTGTGGCTGCTTCATGATCAGATGCGCTGGAAGCATGACGAACAGCTTCATGTGGATTATGTGGTACCTGAAGAACCGGCCTGGGAGGCAGGCCATCCTCTTCGCGTCGAACTGACGCCCTGCGCAACGAAAGCAGAAGGGGTATGGATGGCTTTTGAGGCGCCCTTCCTGTACCGCCCAACTCACTTTTTTAACCAGCAGGCTCGCTCATTGGTGCTGTATGATTATGCCTCGGCGGGGAATGCTTACAGTGAAGAGAACCTGTTCCGGGTATGGCTGCCTCAGCCCCTGTTTATGAATGCAGCCTTTCCGCAGGGGGCCTGGAGGGTTTTGTATTACAGTTCAGAAGAACGGCCACAGCCGCCTCAAGCCGTAAAGCGGTAATCGCATGAGTCTACCCACACCGCGAACTTCTCCAACCGAGGAGGAAAAACTGCGCGCCCTGCCGTGGAACCTGCTGCACGGGGGGCTGACCAGCATTTTCTTCCTGTGGACTTTTGGAGGATCAATTTTCATGTTGTTCTTGAGTGAACTGGGCCTGCCCAAGGGTCAGATTGGCACACTGTTATCGTTTTTCCCTTTTAGCGGGCTGGTCGCGCTGGTGTTTGCGCCTTATGCTACCCGGCTTGGGCGCAAGCGCGTTTTTTTGGCCTGTTATAGCAGCCGCTATGTAGTCATCTCGAGCCTGCTGCTGCTGCCCTGGGTGTTGGAGCGCGCCGGTCATGCCGCCGGGGTGACGTTCTTATTCGTGGTCATGCTGCTGGTGGCGCTTTTACGCGCGATGGGCGAAACCGCTTATTATCCCTGGTCGCAGGAGTTCATCCCCAACGGGGTGCGGGGCCGGTTCGCAGCGGCTTCATCCCTGGTAGGCACATTTACATCGGGGATAGCCCTGTTGGTGGGGGGGTATGTGATTGGGTCGGGCCTTGGCTTATCACGCTACCTGTGGCTGTTGGGGATTGGGACGGTGTTTGGGGTGGCCGGGATTATTGTGATGAAGTGGGTTCCGGGCGGCGCGCCGGTTGCGGCGCGCGAATCGCCCAGGACGCACTTTGCCAATATGGCTGAGGCGCTGCGCGATCCTAACCTGGGGGCCTATCTGCAAGGCATGGGGGGCATCATGGTGGGGTCGGTGCTGCTCATCAGCTTCCTGCCGTTGTACGTTAAGGAGCAGGTCGGTTTGCCATCCGGAACGGTGGTGGTTTTGGATACCGTGGTGATGGTGGGTGGGGCGCTTTCGAGCTTTTTCTGGGGCTGGGCTGCCGACCGGGTGGGCAGCCGCCCGGTAATGATGTGGGCTTTGATATTGGGGATTCTGCTGCCGGTGGGATGGATCATCTTGCCCAGGCAGTCGCCGGAGTCGGCAGTGTGGTGCGCGGTGTTGTATTTTGTATACGGGGTGGTTTCGACCGGCTCAGCCATTGGGGCCGGGCGGCTGCTGTTTAACAGCGTGATTCCTGAACACAAAAGCACCGCTTATACGGCCATCTACTATGCCTGCATGGGGCTGACGGGCGGCGCTGCTCCGCTGCTGGCCGGGGCTTTTCTATCGTTCAGTACAGGGTGGCAGGTGGACCTTGGTGGAATGGTGGTGGATGGTTACCGCGTGCTGTTCATGCTGGCGCTGGCGCTGCTGGCGTTTGGTCTGTGGAGTTATGGCAAGGTGCGCCCGGATGATGTATATTCCACCCGGTCAGGGCTGCGCCGGATTATGGATTTAGCGTTGGGGAGGATCTTGTGCAAAACACACAAAAGGAAGTGATTCGCGTTGGCGTGATTGGCGTGGGACGGGGGATTAGTTTTGCCCAGGGAGCCAACGACCTGGTTGGGATGAAACTGGTGGCGCTGTGCGATCGCCGGGAAGAACGCTTGCAGCAGGCCGGGCAGCAGTTTGGGGTGACGGTTTATACGGATTATGATCGTTTTCTGGAACACGATATGGATGCCGTTATCCTGGCCAACTATTTCAATGAGCACGCGCCTTTCGCGATTAAGGCGCTGCGGGCCGGCAAGCATGTGATGAGCGAAACCGCTGCCAATACAACCCTGGCCGAGGGTGTGGCGCTGTGCCGCGAGGTAGAACGCAGCGGCAAGATTTATATGCTGGCAGAAAATTACCCATTTACCAAATTTAACCTGGAAATGCGGCGTGTATACCAGTCGGGCGAGATTGGGCGAGTCACTTATGCCGAAGGAGAATATAATCACCCGATCGACCCTGAGACGCTGAACCGGCTTTCACCGGGACGCAAGCACTGGCGCAACTGGATGCCCTCTACTTACTACTGCACCCACGCGCTGGCGCCTTTGATGTGCATTGCCGGAGGAATGCCGGTATCTGTGAATGCGCTGTCTATACCGGCCCCGGAAGTAAGCGATGGGCTGCCCCGTTATAACGATCCCGGCGCAGTGATCCTGTGCAGGATGGATCACGGCGCGATTTACCGGCTGTTTGGCGTGTGGCTGCCCGGCCATAGCTGCTGGTACCGGGTGCATGGCACACGCGGGGCAGTGGAGATCACGCGCGGGCCGGGGTATTTTGGCCCTGAGCAGGTGCGGGTGTGGCACGAAGAGTGGGATTTGCGCCCCGGCGAGGCGGCTGAACGGGTTTACGCGCCGGAATGGCCCGAATATGGCGACCTGGCCGAAAAAGCCGGGCATGGCGGGGGAGATTTCTGGACCAACCACGCATTTGCCCAGGCTATTCGCTCGGGAGAGCCGCCCTATCTGGACGTATACCGGGGGGTGGCAATGAGCAGCGTGGGAATCCTGGCCTGGAAAAGCGCGTTAGAGAATGGCGCGCCTTATAGTGTGCCGGATTTCCGGTCTGAGGCCGCGCGCGCTGCTTATGAAGAGGATCACTGGTCACCGTGGCCGCAGCATGCCGGCCCAGGGCAGCCGCCGCCTTCGATCCGCGGGCTGATCGAGCCAGACGGCGAGGCAGTGGAGCGCGCCCGCGCGCTTTGGAGGGAAATGGGGTATACAGAGGAGGAATCGTGATGGGCCACTACCTGAGCGCTGAACATGGGATCGTCTGCCGGCTGGCGGGCGAGCGATTGAGTTATTTTGGATGGCCCAGCGTGGCGCGTTTGCAGGATGGCACGCTGCTGGTCGCCAGTTCGGGGCTGCGCTCTGAGCATATTTGCCCGTGGGGTAAGACGGTACTCAACGCCAGCCAGGATGGTGGGCGCACCTGGTCCGCGCCGCGCGTGATCCACAATTCGCCGATCGATGACCGCGATGCCGGGATTGTGCACCTGGGTGAGCAGCGCGTGCTGGTGACCTGGTTCACTTCGGATACCCGCCAGTACGCGGGCGAAGAATGGGTGCGCCGCTGGCTGGGAGAGGCAGAATTGGCCGATTGGCAGGCCGAGATGATTACCTGGACGGATGAAATCGTCCGGCGGTGGCTGGGATCGTGGATCATCCACAGCCAGGACGGCGGCGCGACCTGGGGTACACCGGTGCGCGCGCCGGTCTCCAGCCCGCATGGCCCGGCGCGGCTGGTAAACGGCGATTTGCTTTACCTGGGTAAAGATGCGAATCATCTGGGTGAAGGGCGGATTCTGGCGGCGCGCAGCCAGGATGAAGGGCAGACCTGGACGGTAACGGGCACAGTGCCGCTGTATCCGGGTACGGGAGCGGGCAATTACCACGAGCCGCACGTGCTCGAACTACCCGGTGGGCGCCTGGTGGGCATGATCCGGGTGGAAAACAATCATGGTCCTGACCTGGAACAGGCCGGACTGGTTAATTTTAGCTTGATGCAGACTGAATCGGATGACCAGGGGCAGACCTGGAGTATACCGCGCCCGTTGGGGTTTCATGGTTCGCCGCCCCACTTATTGCTGCATTCCTCTGGCGTGCTGGTATGCGTGTATGGTTACCGCCAGCCTGGTTTTGGCCAACGCGCCATGTTGAGCAGCGACCAGGGGGCTACCTGGGAACTGGATTGGATTATCCGGGATGATGGACCGGATGGAGACTTGGGCTACCCGGCTTCGGTGGAACTGGAGGATGGCAGTATTTTAACGGTTTATTATCAGAAAACGCCGGGGGATTCGCGCTGCTCTCTGTTGTGGTCGCGCTGGACGCTTCCACCTTGCTGAGAGGGATCCGCTCAGCTTGCAAGATGGCCTTTTCGCGCGCGGTTGGTCCCCAGGAGGTGAGCGTGACCGGCAGTCCCAGTTTCTGGCTGATCAGTTCCAGGTAAGCGGCGCGATCGTGGATGCAGGAGGTGTAGATGGGCCGCATGGTTAGCAGCAGGCGGGTGAGCTTTTCCTGACGGGGCAAGTCGGTAGGATCGAGCGGCACGCAAATGGCAGTCACGCGGCTGCCGTGGTGCTCAAAAAAGCCCTCTAATTCCCGTGGGTCTCCTGGATAATGATAAGCCTCGCAGATGCGCCAGTCAGGCAGCTTTTCCAGGCGATCCAGATTGGTGATGCCCAGCCCATCGACCGCGCCGGTCACTTGCAGGGCATAGCGCAGGGCTAGCAGGTCCAGGGGACCAGCCCGGAAGTTTCTTTGCCAGGGGTTGTCGCGGTTGTGATCATCCGGGATACGGGTGGTGAGTTCGGGATCTTCGGTGACAAAAGGCCCTGCGCCGTGGCGGGTGGCGTAGGCGCGAGCCAGACCTAATTTCCATGTTTCACCCTGGAAGCCAGCTTCAGAAAGCAGCACAGCGGCGTTGTTAAAGGTCAGGGTGCTCCAACTGTTATAGGGATAGAAGCCCCACCACTCATCCAGCAGCACGCCTTGAGCGCCTTCAAAGAGGGTTACGCCAGGCTGGTTGAGGCGTGCCGCCAATTCGCCATGACTAAGGATCTGGACCAGGCTGGCGAAGTGCTGGAAGAGATCCGCGGTGATGTCGATGATGTGGGGATCGTGCAGCAGGGCGCGTTCTTTTGCGTCACTGGCATCGCGGGCCGGTTGGCGAAGGATGTCATCCAGTTGGGCAATTTTGGCATCGCGAATCCACCCGAGTTTGCGAATCACAGTGGGGCGGTCTCCCAGGTCAGCGGCGCGCAGCGCCTGAGCCCCGTGAGCGAGAGCGTCGGCCTGGGTTTCGCCAATGCCCAGGCCGCAGCTACCGTGGCGGGCTTCGCCCCGGGCGATTTCTTTCAAGCGGTTCGCGGCCTGCTGGAATGGCGTGATGATCAAAGCGCCAGGGTCGATGGTGGTGCGGGCGAAGGCGTCGCCAATGCCCAGGCTTTGTAAGTGCCGTTCTTCCGCCAGCATAGCAAGGGGATGCAGGAGCATAAAGCGCGAGAGGTGGGTCCGGACGCCGGGCAGCAGGGTGGCGCTGCCGAACTGGGCAAAAGTGTGGTGGCGGCCTTCGGGCGTGATGACGTTGTGAGCAGCCTGCGCGCCGCCGTTATAGCGAATCACGGTATGCGCTCCGGTAAGGCGGGCGAGATAATCGATCACGCTGCCTTTTCCGGCGTCACCGTATCCCAAATCAGCGACCAGGACAGCGGTTGGGAAGTCTGTATACATGGCATGCTCCTTATGGATAAAGAGGGGTATGGGTTCATTTATGCGAGTTGTGCTCGCATAAATGAACCCATACCCCTGTTTTTTTTAGGACTCGACACTGCCTGGCAGGCTGGGGGTAGAATCCAGGCCGGCCAGTGCGCCGCGGGTGGCGCGGGCAACGGTACGGCTGGGCAGCGCGGCCAGTGCCCGCGTTACGGTGTTAAGCGTACCCGCAGAAGCCTTAAACTCTTTCAGGTCTTCGATGCCGGCGGCCAGGTTGATCGTGCCTTCGCTCATGCCA
>CAIQIV010000082.1 GCA_903871905.1 uncultured Chloroflexota bacterium
GCTTTTGCGTGGAGAATTTGCAATAATTATGAATAAAGAGGATAAGAGGACTGCCACAGAGCACAGAGAGAGCACAGAGAGTAAAGAGAGTAAAGAGAGCATAGAGGGTAAAGAGAAGATAGGGAAGTCCGGAAACCGGCACTTCCATGGAATCTGAAAATCGGATACACTTAACCGTTGAACAAGGATGGTAGACATCCGGTGTTTGAAAAACTTTGGATGCCGGCGGTAACGTCTGAAGGTAGAGTGGTGATAGGCTGGGGGCGCGGCCCCCAGGAAAAAAATAAAAAGTCGACTACTAAGGAGGTTCGTATGCGTACATTCCACAAGCTTGCCCAGCTGGCGCTGGTCCTGGCATTGGTGCTGGGGGCGGTTGGCTGCCAGGCAAAGCAGCCGGCGGGACCGGTGACGGTCAAGGTGCTGACCATGGACCAGGCCGCCATGTCGGTGGACGATATGAAGGCGGTGGCCAACGAGTTCATGGCCGCCAACCCGGACATCAAGGTCGATATCACCTTTGTGCCCTACGAGAACGTGCACGACAAGTTTGTCACCGGCATGGCCGCCAAGCCGCCGGCGTTCGACGTGGTGATGGTGGATGTGATCTGGTACGACGAGTTCGTCAAGGCGGGCTACCTGGCGGATGTGACCGACAAGGCCACCCCCGAGATGCGCAAGAACATCTTCCCCGCGGCGTGGAATGTAGTCACCCGCAGCGGCAAGGCTTACGGCATCCCCTGGCTGCTGGACACCAAGTACCTGTACTACAACATGGATATGCTCAAGCAGGCCGGCTTCGACAAGCCGCCCGCCACCTGGGAAGAACTGGTAACGCAGGCCAAGGCGATCAAGGAGAAGGGCCTGGCTGAGTATCCCATCGTCTGGTCCTGGAAGCAGGCCGAGGCGGCGATCTGCGATTTCACCGCCCTGCTGTACGGCAACGGCGGCAAGTTCCTGGATGACAGCGGCAAGCCGGTGTTCAATGATGACAAAGGCGTGGCGGTGTTGAGCTGGATGAAGCAGACGCTGGACGAGGGCCTGACCAACCCGGCCTCCCCCTCGGACCTGGAAGGCGACGTGCTCAACGTGTTCAACTCGGGCAAGGCGGCTTTCGCCCTGAACTGGCTGTTCATGTATGACATCGCCAACTACGACACGGCGCAGTCACAGGTGACCGGCAAGGTGGGCATCACCAACATCCCGGTGTTCCAGAGCGTGGGCGGCAGCCCCAAGAGCGCCTCGGTGGACGGCTCGAGCGGCTTCTCCATCGCCGCCAGCTCGCCGGTGGTGGACGCGGCGTACAAATACCTGGCCTACCTGACCAGCGAAGCGGTGCAGTTGAAGTACTCGGCGAAGCAGCTGCCGATCTGGACGACGGCCTACCAGGGGGCCAACCTGGAGACGCTGAAGGGGGCGACGCGCTCGAACCCGGTGACGGTGCCGGCGTTTGCCGAGCAGTTCCCGTTTGCGGTGCTGCGCCCGAACATCCCTTACTATATGGAGGGCTCGACGGCGCTGCAACTGGCGCTCCAGGAGGCGCTGACCGGGCAGAAATCGCCCAAGGAGGCGCTGGATGCGGCGGCGGCCAAGTGGCTGGAACTGTCCAAGAAATAGCTGAGACCTGGCGCTGGTTTGCCCCGCGGGGCAAACCGTGGGGCAAACCAGCGTAGAACGGATGGATTGAGAGATGGGTGCGCAATCCGCACGGCCGCGCCCGGGACGGGGCCTCTCCCTGCGGGAGAAGGACGCCCGCTTCGCCTGGCTGCTGGTGGCGCCCAGCCTGCTGGTGCTGCTGGGGGTGACCCTGCAGCCGATCCTGAGCACGCTGTACCTCAGCCTGTTTGATGTTTCGTCGGGGATGGGCGGGGTTCGCACCTTCCTGGGGCTGGGGAATTACCTGGAGATCGTCCAGGACCCGGTGTTCTGGCCGACCGTTGGGCGCACCTTTTACTTCACCCTGGTCTCGGTGGCGCTGGAACTGGCGCTGGGGCTGGCGGTCGCCCAACTGATCCACTCGCGGCCCTTCGGCTGGCAGTTCCTGCGCGCCAGCCTGATCATCCCGTGGGCTTTTCCCACCATCGTCAACGGCTCGATGTGGCGCTGGATCTACAGCGCCGATTTTGGGGCGCTGAACGGGCTGCTGGCAGGGCTGGGGCTGATCGAACACTACGTGGCCTGGCTGGTGAAGCCCTTCACGGCGATGAACCTGGTGATCCTGGCGGACCTGTGGCACGTGATGCCCTTCGTGGCGCTGATCCTGCAGGCGGCGCTGGCGGCGCTGCCGGCCGAGCTGGACGAGGCGGCGGAGATGGACGGGGCCAATGCCTGGCAGCGCTTTTTCTACATCCGCCTGCCGCTGCTGCGCCCGGCGATCCTGGTGGTGCTGATCGTGCGCACGGTGGAAGCGTTCCGCGTGTTTGACCTCGTCTACATCCTGACCGGGGGCGGGCCGGCCTTTGGCACGGTGACCATCTCCTACCTGACCTACCTGGAGACGTTCTCCTACGGCAAGCTGGGGATGGGGGCGGCGCTGTCCTTCCTGATCTCGCTGTTCACCTTGCTGATGGCCTTCCTGTACATCAAGTTCCTGTACCGGCCGCTGGAGGTAGAGCAGTGAACGAGCGGCGCAGCCTGTTGAGCCGGCTGGCGCTGTTCCTGCTGACCCTGCCGGCGCTGGCCTTTGTCTATTTCCCCATCCTGTGGCTGCTGAGCGCCAGCTTCTCCACGCGGGCTGAGCTGCTGTCGGTGCCGATCCACTGGATCCCGCAGCACCCGACGCTCAAGCACTACCTGGACATCCTGGCGCCGGGGGCGGCCTCGTCGGAGGTGTCGAAGACCATCGGG
Source organism: uncultured Chloroflexota bacterium (assembly GCA_903871905.1). Classification (GTDB taxonomy): domain Bacteria; phylum Chloroflexota; class Anaerolineae; order Anaerolineales; family UBA4823; genus CAIQIV01. Next base: position 2,845 of record CAIQIV010000082.1, read on the forward strand.
CTGACGCTGATCAACTCGCTGGTGGTGGCTACGGCGGTGACCATCGTGTGCCTGCTGCTGGGGTCGCTGGCAGCGTACGCCCTGGTGCGCGTGCCCTTCCGCCACGGGCAGGGGCTGCTGGTGGGCATCCTGGGGACGCGCATGATCCCCGAGATCTCGCTGGTGATCCCGCTGTTCATCATCGCCTCCAGCCTGCGGCTGATCGACACGCGGGCGGTGCTGGTGATCACTTACCTGAGCTTCTCGCTGCCCTTCGCCATCTGGCTGATGGCGGCTTTCTTCCAGGGGGTGCCCATGGAGCTGGAGGATGCGGCGCGCATCGACGGCTGCACGCGGCTGGAGACGCTGTTCCGGGTGGTGCTGCCGGTGTCGGCGCCGGGGCTGGTGTCTACGGCGCTGTTTGTCTTCCTGTTCGCCTGGGATGAGTTTTTCTTTGCCCTGATCTTCACCAACTCGCTGGCGGCCAAGACGGTGCCGGTGGCGCTGGCGGAGTTCGTCGGGCGCTACGTGACGGACATCAACGCCATGATGGCGGGGGGCATCCTGGCGGCGCTGCCGCCGGTGATCCTGGCGGTGGTCTTCCAGCGCTTCATCGTCAGCGGGCTGACCGCCGGGGCGGTCAAAGGCTGAGAACCGGGGGAGCGGCTGGGGCGGGCAGATATACACCCAAATCTACTGATACTTGTCACCTTTATTTTAACCGGTCACAGGTTACAATTAAAATGCAAGACATATCCGGGCTGTCCTGAAAGCCGGCAACTCACCACTGACACTCACGGGCCGTGCAGTAGTTCCTGAGAAAAGGAAAAAAGAAGTGGCAATGTGCTTTTAGGGCAGCTTGTTCAGTCTATACGAGGTTGATATTAATTGGGAAGGTGCATGATGCAAGCGGATGTTTCGATAGACCCTGGTGTGAGCGGTGTGAAGGCGGCGGCGCCTGCCGCAGCCCCCAAAGCCGAGCGCAAGCCGCGCGGCCTGGTGGTGATCTTTGATACGTGGTGCAAGGGCTGCGGCCTGTGCGTGGAATTCTGCCCGACGGATGTGCTGCGGCTGAATGCTGACAGCATCCCGGTGGTGGTGGCGCCGGAGCGCTGCACCGCCTGTCACTGGTGCGATACGCACTGCCCCGACCTGGCGATCGTGATTAAACCCATCTAACCTTCAGGAGGACAACTTGGCCATCAAATTTATGCAGGGGAACGAGGCGATCGGGTGGGGGGCGCTGGCAGCGGGCTGCCGCTTCTTTGGCGGCTACCCGATCACCCCATCGACCGAGGTCGCTGAGATGCTTTCGCGCGAGCTGCCCAAGGTGGGGGGCAAGTTTATCCAGATGGAGGATGAGATTGCCGGGCTGGCGGCGTGTATCGGGGCCTCGGTGGGCGGGCTGAAGTCGATGACCGCCACCAGCGGGCCGGGCTTCTCGCTGATGCAGGAGCACATCGGCTATGCGGCGATGACCGAGGTGCCGTGTGTGATCGTCAACGTGCAGCGGCTGGGGCCGAGCACCGGGCAGCCGACCAGCGCCTCGCAGGGGGACGTGATGGCGGCGCGCTGGGGCACCCACGGCGACCA
>CAIQIV010000083.1 GCA_903871905.1 uncultured Chloroflexota bacterium
AACCACCTTTAACCTCCCAGCGGACAAGGACCTGTCTGGCTTGGGCAACCTGGCGCAGGACCCATACCTGGCGCGCGGCGCCGAGCTGTGGGAGCTGGGCTTGTACAGCGAAGCGCGTGGGGAGTTTGAGCAGCTGCGTTCCTCGCTCCAGCAGGATGCTGAAAACAGTTACCGCCTGGCAAATTACCTGGATGAGCTGGGTCTGCACCGGCAGGCAACGCTGGCTGCACGCCAGGTACTGGCACTGGCGGGAATGAATGATGCGACCTCGCTGGGCGCTCCAGCTTATTTCAATCATCTGCGGTTTGGCACGCATTATAATGATCTGATCCTGCCCCTGGCGCAGAAGTACGGTTTTCATCCGCTTTTCCTGTTCAGCGTGGTGCGCCAGGAAAGCCTGTTCGAGAGTTTTGTGCGTTCTTCTGCGGAAGCAAGCGGGTTGATGCAGATCATGCCTGCCACGGGTGCAGATATTGCCGCCAGGCTGGACTGGCCGCCAGGGTACCAGGAAGTTGACCTGTACCGCCCGATGGTCAACCTGACCTTTGGCGTGGATTACCTGGACGCGCAGCGCAGGGCGTTTGACGGCGACCTGTATGCGGTGCTGGCAGCTTATAATGGCGGCCCTGGAAATGCCCAGCAGTGGCTGAAGAACGCCAACGGTGATGTGGACCTCTTCCTGGAATTGATCCGCTACGAGGAAACGCGCAGTTATATCCGGGGAATTTACGAGGTCTACACCATTTATCGCCAGTTGTACGACCGATCGCCCTGATGCGGACTGGTTGATGCCTCGTACGATCATTCATCTGGATCTCGACGCTTTTTATTGTGCTGTAGAGGAGCTGGCGCAGCCGAACTTAAAGGGCCGGCCTTTTGCTGTAGGGGGACGCCCCTCAGATCGTGGGGTCGTGGCCTCATGTTCCTATCCAGCGCGACATTCGGGTGTGCGTTCAGCCATGCCGATGGCGCATGCCCTGCGAATGTGCCCGGGGTTGATTATCGTCCCGTCCCATCATGATCGGTATGCGCAGGCCTCGCGCCAGGTGATGGAACACCTGTTTGCCGTGACCCCACGGGTGGAGCAGATATCGATCGATGAAGCATTTCTGGATGTTAGCAGCTTGCCGGAGGGGGGAGAATGCCTGGCGCACCGGCTGCAGCAAACGATCCGTGAGCAGTGCTGTTTGCCCTGCTCGTTGGGGGTAGCCAGCAACAAGCTGGTTGCCAAGATCGCCAATGATTTTGGCAAATCTAATGCGCGCGGGGAAGGTCCGCCGAATGCGATTACCGTCGTAGCGCCGGGCCAGGAGGCGGAATTCCTGTCGCCGCTGCCGGTGATTGCCTTGTGGGGGATAGGGCCCAAGACCGCAGGCCGCCTGGGGGAGATGGGCATTCACACAATTGGTGAACTTGCGCGACAGGACCCTGCCAGCCTGGTAGGTGTTTTTGGGAAGCATGGCTCTGCCATGGCATTGCGGGCGCAGGGGATCGATGACAGCCCGTTGGTTACCTGGCATGAAACCAGGTCGATCAGTCAGGAGGTAACCTTTCGCCGGGATGTCAGCGCTGGCGATCAGCTGCAAACACAGCTGCATGAGCAGGCTGGCGCTATCTCCAGGCAGCTTCATGAGTTGGGAACAGGGGCAGCGACAGTCAAGCTCAAGCTGCGCTGGTCAGATTTCACCACCCTTACCCGGCAGCTCACCCTGCCGCAGTCCACCGACCGGGAGGAGGATATATACCAGGCAGCGCTGCTGCTCTTGTCCCGCTGCTGGACGCCAGGGCGTCCTGTCCGCCTGATCGGGCTGGGGGTCAGCGGTTTCAAGCCCCCTGGGCAGCAGTTGAGCCTGTGGGAAAATATTTCCGGGATAGGCCTGACAGATCCGCCTGGGAGCTGATTTTTCCCGTTTGGATAGGGGCATGGATTCAGGCTGATCCATCCGCTTTCTTCTCCACAGGTTATAATCAGAGTTATCAGACCTACTGTATACAGCCTTTGAAACTTTTCTCAGGATAACCAGATGCCCAAGCTCACAGACATGGTCAATATTTGGGATACGATTAAAGAGATCGATCTGCGTCCCCTGGCGCAGCAGGGTGGGAACATGGTGCGCGTGGCGGTGATTGGCCCGGCAGATTCTGGCAGAGGGCTGGTTGAACTGATGCGCCAGGATCCAGGGCGTCCCGGCATTTATCTGCGCACTCCGATCCAGCTGCTCAGCCTGGATGATGCGCATAAGGCCGCCTCAGCTGATCTGCTTGTGTTGATCCTGAATGCCTGGGATGGATTAGAAGCCGGTGACTTCAGTCGGGAAAAAGATTTGGCGCGCTCCTGGGCAGAAGCGCGGCGCAAGGTTGTAGTGATTATCGATATTGGCGGTCACGACAGGCCGGTTCAACCAATCCATCCCTGGTTGAGCTGGGGGACGCGGCGTGTCTGTTATGGATCGCCCCTCAACCAGGCGTTCTTAAAGCATGACTTTGTGCCGGCAGTGATGCAGCTTTTCCCCGATCGATTAATCTCCTTGGGACGTTTCTATCCGCTGTTTCGTGTGGCGGTTGCCAACGCTTTAATCCAGGAAACCTGCACATCCAACGCTGTGTATTCATTAAGCACCGGGATGGCCGAGATCGTGCCTGTCCTGGATATCCCGCTCACCTTGACGGATATGATCGTTCTGACCAAGACCCAGGCTTTCCTGGTTTACAAAATTGGCCTGGCGCTGGGTCTGTCTACCCAATGGCAGGATTACGTGACCGAATTTGGGGGGGTATTGGGAAGCGGCTTCTTGTGGCGGCAGTTAGCCCGCAGCCTGATCGGCCTGGTGCCGCTGTGGGGCATTGTCCCCAAGATTGGAATCGCCTATGCCGGGACCTACGTGGTAGGCCACGTGGTATTGCAGTGGTACCTGACGGGGCGTCATGTCAGCCGGGCTCAGATGAATGAACTGTATCACCAGGCATTTGCCCGCGGCAAGCACCTGGCTGGAGGCCTGGTAGAAAAACTTCCCAAGCCGCAGTTGAAGCGGCGCCAGCGGCCTCCAGAACTGGTGATTGAAACTTCGCGCACCCCTGGAAAGGTCTGTCCGCAGTGTGACCGGCTGAATTTCCCGGATGCGCGCTTGTGCCAGTATTGTGGGACGCCTTTCACCCTGGCGCCCGCGCAAGCTGTGATCGATCATCCCGTACACCCATCCGGAGAGGATGAGTAAGGCGTTCTTGTCCAATTAGAACACAGCACCTTCCCCTGTCATACTGCAAGGGAAGGTGCTGTGTTTTACGGTCAGTTGGTATGCTACGGCGAAACGCAGCGGAAGCCAATATCGTTGCGAGCCTGGATCGGCTGCAAACCAGAGCGGTAGACCAGGCGGTTGGGAACCACGCTATCGTTCCAGGATCCGCCACGGAAGGCGCGCAGCGTGCCGTTTGCCGGCCCTGTGGGGTCGTAAGGCCATTCTTCAACAGCATAGGTGTTGTAATACTGCTCGCTGAACCAGTCGTTTGTCCACTCTGCCACGTTTCCGGACATGTCAAGAACACCGTAAGGGCTGGCGCCCAGCGGGAAACTGCCGCCCTGGACCGTGTCGTTGAAACAGTTGGCGCCGTCGTAATTCATCAACAGGCAGGAGGGTTGGAAGAACCCCCAGGGGAAGACTCTCAGGTCACCCGTGCCGCGCGCAGCTTTTTCCCACTGCGCTTCGGTGGGTAGTTTCTTGCCCACCCACTGGCAGAACTGGTTCGCCTGGTACCAGGTGACGTTGATCACCGGGAAGTTATAGTAGGATGGAATATAGATATAATCCATGCGGGTGTTTGACCAACTGGTGAGTGGCAGGGTGCAAACCCCCGCCAGCACGCAGGTCATGTACTGCGCATTGGTGACCTCAAGCCGGTCGATATAGTAAGATGTAAGCGGCACGCCGTGGAGCGGCAGTTCGGTATCCCGGCAGAAGTTATCCGGGTTGCTGCGCTCGCATCCCATCTCAAAGTAGCCCATGTAAACCGGGACCTGGTCCCCTAGATAGACGGCGCGAAAGGTGATCGTGCCAGTTTCACCAGGAATGTTCACTCCCTGGATGCTTGGCATGAAACGGTAGCCTTCAAGGCTGGCAACCAGGGTGTAGCTTCCGTTCACGGGAAATGACAGCAAGAAGTTCCCGTTTTGGTCGGTGGTGGCTTTGATTGGCGGGCCATAGACTTCCAGGGTGGTAATTTCCACACCAGGAACAGGATTATTGTACGTATCCCGGACGACGCCGCTGATCATCACTGGAAGCGGCTCCGTACTGACGCTGGATCGTTTCACGAAAGGGATCATGATCCTGGCCGATTCGCCGGGCAGGCGAGGCGGTTTGGGACCGGCTGCCATGGTAGACAGGACTGAGAGGGTCACCAGCAGGACGAGCATACCGGTGAACAAGATTTTCTTGGTCATAAGGAATTCCTTCTCTAAATCATCGATAAAGATGGTGATTGTGCGCTCATTGTTTTGTAGATTATAACAAAGAACAACGCCGCGGAAAAAATTCAATCAATGGGGTTTATATAACCCCTCCGGGTTGACGCCCAGCATGCCTGCCTGGTAGGTCAGGGGATCCATCTTCGCCAGCGACTGTACCATAGCGGATGTGAGCAGCGGGGTGCGCTTGAGCGATAACAGCCGGCGCTCAATCTGGTCCACCCCGGTATCTTCCCACAACCAGTTGAAGTGGTCAAAGGATGAGAGATTGATCGGCCGCGTGTAATTGCGTAGTGTTTTATCGCCGTGGACATTAAAAAAGAATTCGAAGTAAGACATCACCAGTTCGCGCAGGTTGCGGTAGATGGGCTCACGCGCCCGCAGGCCGGCAAAATTGGACTTGGCGACTGCCCCATAGCATCTATCCCGGGTATAGATTGCCAGGACGTGGTCATCATCGGTACCGGGATCTGGAAACATATCTAGCAGCAGGGGCGGGTATCCCAGGCGGCGCAGTGCGGCTGCAGCAAACACCGCCCCGTCCAGACAGTGTGCGACGCCATCCTGGAGAACGCTCCGGGGACAGCGGTTCGCATTTTCAGTGCTGTAAGGTGTCCTGTCCAGGAAAGCCTGGATCGCCAGCGGGCTGTCCAGGCTGGTAAAAGTTGCGCGCTGTTCAGCGTCCAGCAACAGTTCAAAATGTTCGAGCGGATTCATCAAGCTGCCTCCAAAAGGTTGGACATCTTACCATGTTAGGGTTATGATTGTACACGAAAATTGGTTATTCTTGCGAGAAAGGATTGGAATTTATGGAGGATCAGAAGTTACGCGAGGCTTTAGAGGAACTGAATGCGGAGATCGCGCGTGTTGAGAAGGTTGACAGCCCTGAAGATCGGGCCCTGTTGGCCGATCTGGAGCAGCACATCAAGGCCTTGCTGGATGAAGAAGATGAGAAGGAGTCTCACGGTTCTTTGCGCGTTCGCCTGGAGAAGTCCGTGCTGCATTTCGAGGAGAAGCACCCTGATCTGACGTTGGCCATCGGCAAGGCGCTGGATATTGTGAGCGGCGCCGGGATCTGATCTGCCGCTGGTAATTGTCAACCAGGAGGCCTCTGCTGGGAGATGCCTGCCGTTTCTGTCTTGCTGCCTTGCTATAATTCTGTTACCACCCTGCCGGAGGCGCTGCACAGCCTGGACTGCCAGACGCTCAGCGATTTTGAAGTGATCATGGTGGACGATGGCTCGGAGGATGGTTCTGCGGCCGTCCTGCAGCAGTGGGCGTATCGTGACCCCCGTTTCCACTATCTGCACCAGTCACACCAGGGGATTATCCCGGCGCTCAACCGGGGAATTGCATGCTGCCAGGCGCCCCTGGTAGCACGCATGGATGCGGATGATCGCTCCCACCCGGACCGGCTGGCGCAGCAGGTAGATTTTTTATCGGCTCACTCTGAAGTGGGGGTGGTCAGCTGCCGGGTGGTTGGTTTTCCGCCGGACCATATACGCCAGGGGTTTGCGGTTTACCTCGAATGGATCAACACCATAACCACACCGGAGGATTTCCGCCGTGAGATATTTGTCGAAAGCCCGCTGCCTCATCCAAGTGTGACCTTTCGCAAGGAATGCATCCTCCAGGCTGGCGCTTACCAGGAGCATGGCTGGCCAGAGGATTATGATTTGTGGCTGCGGTTGTATTTGAATGATGTATTGTTTGCCCGGCTGCCAGGGGTGTTGTTAGAATGGCGGGAGCATCCCGGGCGCCTGACGCGCATCGACCGGCGCTACTCTCTGGAGAATTTTTTCCGTGCTAAGGCCTATTACCTGATGCGCGGGCCGCTGGCGGGCTGCGATGGGGTATTCATCTGGGGGGCAGGGATGATGGGGCGCCGGTTAGGCAAGCAGCTGCTGCAACTGAATGCTCCCCTGGCTGGATATGTGGATATTGATCCGCTCAAGATCGGGCGTACCCGTTACGGGTTCCCGGTGATTTCACCGGCCGATCTCTCGGGTGAGCTGCGCCGATTTGCCCGGCCGGTTTTGCTGGCAGCTGTGGGGTCACGAGGCGCCCGCCCCCTGGTCAGGCAGCGCATTGTGCCCCTGGGGTTGGTCGAAGGGCAGGAATGGTGGTTTGCCGCCTAGTTTCTCTGCCCGGTTGAGGAAAATAGTTTTTGCAAAGAAATTTGGAGACATTTGGAGGACTGATGGACATGGCTGAATTGATCCAACCGGGGATGGTAGAGGAATTTAAATTCCGTGTCGAGGAACACCAGACGGCGGGCCAGGTGGGGAGCGGCTCCTTGCGCGTACTGGCTACCCCGGTGATGATTGGCATGATGGAACGCTGTTCTCACCAGTTGTTGGCTCATCACCTGGATGAAGGACTGACCAGTGTTGGGATCCAGGTGATTGTCCGGCATCTGGCGCCCACACCCTGCGGCGCGGAGGTGCGCATTCGCAGCGAGGTTACGGCGGTGGAAGGCAGCAAAGTGACGTTTCGCATCCAGGCCTGGGATCCGGTTGAGCAGGTGGGTGAAGGTGAGCACCAGCGGGCTGTGATTGACCAGGCGCGCTTTCTGCGCCGGGTAGCGGCAAAGATAGAGCAGGTAGGGAGTGGGTGCTGACCGTCCTGCTTGATGGCTGGGCGCTGGCCTATGAGCTGTCCAGCCCTGCTGCTGTCCATGTCCAGGAAATCATTCACGCCCTGCAGTCCGAGGCGCGCCTCATTCTGGCATTACCTGCGGAATCGCCTTTTCCTCTGTCAGGCGAAGTGGAGCAAATCCTGTGGTCTACGGCAAATATTGGCCGCGGGCGCCTCGCCTGGGAGCAGGACATACTGGATAGGTTAGGAAGAAGGGCAGGTGCCGACCTGCTGCATCTGGTGGGCAGCAGCCGCTCCTTGATAGGTGTATTACCGGTTGTTCTCAGCCCGGCAGGTTGGGGGATGAGTGCATGGATGGATGGGATGCATGCGCCTGGCAAGAAAGCTTATGCCACCAGGCCTGCCAACCGGGAACACCCCGCGGGAATCGTTCTACGCCTGCGCCAGGCGCTGTTTCAGGGCGGTCTGCCGCGCACCCGGGTGTGCTGGCCGGCTGATTTGCTGCCGGTTGCAGGGTTGAATACACAAAGCCTGGCTCCAGTCATCCACCCGTTTTTCAGCAGCAGCAGAGACGGCCTGTCTGGGGGAGAGGAAACAGAACCGCCAGAGACCTTTATCTTGTATCATGGTCCGGATACTTTGCCTGTGTTGCGGCGCGTGGTGGAAACCTGGCGTTGGGCGGCAGACACGATTGGTGAGAGCCATCCTCTCCTGCTGACAGGGCTTTCGCAAAGCGGAAAGCAGGTTTTCGCTCAGCTTGCAGCCCAGGCCGGTATCAGGAGAGAAACTTTCCATGTACTGGAATATCTCCCTTTTAAGGAACTGGCATCCTGTTATCGCCGGTGTGCAGCTTTTTTTTACCCGCTGAGCCCCTCTCCCTGGGGGGATCCCCTGCGCATGGCGCTGGCATGCGGCGGGCCAGTGGTGGCGGTGGATGGTCCATGGTCTGATGCGCTGGTTGGGCCGTCTGCCTACCTGGTCTCTGCCTCTGGTCAGGAACACGAAATCTGCCGCTCCCTGGCCGGTGCGTTGATCACTGTGGTGGTTGAAGAACAACTGGCCCAGGAACTGGTGTCAGCCGCCAGGCTGCGAGCCACTGCCTGGCGGATAGAGGATTATCGGCGCCAATTGTTAAAAATGTACCAGCAGGTTATTTCTGGCCCTTGAGCAGTCGGCCGGCAAAGATTGCCAGGCCCAGGCCAAGCACCAGGAAGACACCGCCAATGATGCCCAGCAGTGGGGAGCGCCCGCTGCCTGTCGGTGCAGGGGCTTCCGCCAGAGTTTTTGAACTGGGTTGAGCGCCAAAATCCAGGTAGGTCTCATCCCCTGCTTTTAAGTGCAGCGAATAGCTGGTGGTTGTGGTGGGGTTGTACCCTACAGGAATAGCTACTGAAATGGTGAAATCCCCTTCCGGGATTTTTTCAAAGCAGGTTGGATCCAGCCCGCCGCCCGTGGTGGCGGTGAGCGAAACCGAGCCAGAGCGGTTGCTGAGGCTGATGGCGCCCTCAGGAATAGACGGCTCCTCCTGTTGGCGAATTGAATCGCCATTGCGGTCTTCAAAAAGCAAGACACACAGGTTGGCCGTTCCCGGCTTCGGGGTGGGGGTTGGGACGAAGGGAGTGGGGGTCGGGCTGGGTCCTGGGGTGAAGGTCACTTCGACCGGGCCGGCCAGGCCAAGCAGCAGCTTTTGACCTTCGTAAATCGTGTCACCGGTCATATTGTTCAGCCCGCGCAGTTTATCCACGGGGATCCCGGATATGAGCGAGATGCTGAGCAGGGTTTCATTCGCTTTGACGACCCAGATAATCCGCCCATCGGGCTGGGCCGTGGGGGTGTAAATGGGCACCTGGGCTGGATGGGCAGCCAATGCGGGGGCCAGGGCTGCGCTTGCCAGGCCAATCAAACCTGGTAGAAACAGTAGAGCAACCAGAATCGGGTTAGAGTATGATTTCTTGGACATAGCAAGCGTAATTATAAAACAAGAATCGCGCCCCGGTTGCTCAAATCCCGTGGTGTTGGCGTCGCAAGTAAGCCAGGGCTGCCAGGGCGAGCAGGTTAAACAGAATGACGGCCAGGGCAACGCCAACCATGCCGCTCAGGGGCCCGGGTTTGCGGCTCATAACGTAGAGCACTGGCGCAAGCGCCCCGCCGATGGCTCGCCCGATTGCGAGACACGAGATATATGCAGCCAAGAGAGTCGCCCGGGCAGAAGGCAGGATTTCGGTCATCATTGGGATGCTGCTGACAATGGTAATTTCAAAGGTGATGTAGAACAAAGAGAGCCCAACCAGTGCGCCGGTGAGGCTGCCGCTCAGCAGCGGCAGCAGCAGCACTGCCGCGCAGTTCAGCGCCAGCCCGGCCCCCAGTAAGATCGATTTGCCGGTGCGATCGGAAATCCCGGCAACAATAACCTCGCCTCCCAGCTCCGAAACGCCAAGGATGGCTGAAGCCGCGCCGATCTGGGCGATTTTTAATCCAAACGAATCCTCCATCCATACCCCAAAGACCATGTTGATAATCTCGTTGGCAGCCGTGCAGGCAATTGCCAATCCCAATCCAGCCAGTGCAGGACGGCTGGTGATCACCTGGCGCATATTGTGCAGAAAGCTCAATGATGCGGTTTTCTCAGGGTGATCATCGGGAATAACGATCAGCAAGGCCAGGAAACCAAACAGGCACAGGATCCCCAGGAAGAGGAAGGCATACTGCCAGCCATATGTACTGATCACCAGCCCGGTAACCGGTACACCGATGATAAAGCTGAGCGACCATCCCAGTTCCACCAGCCCCAGCGCCCGCCCCCGGCGCTCGTATGGGACATGATCCCCGAGGTAGGCCTGCATGGATGGATTCAAGCTCAGGTAGCCCAGGCTGCCTGTGATGAGGGTTACAATGAACATCAGGTATGAAGGCCAGACGGCCATCAGCCCCAGGGAAATGACGATCATCCCCAGGCTGAACAGCATGCCAAAGCGGCGGCCGCGGGTGTCTCCAATCGTGGCGACAAATGGGCCAGCAAGCCCGGTCAATGACCGCAGGTTGATGGCCCAGGTGATGTCGAACTGGCTGACACCCATGCCGCGTGCCAGGGCAGGCAGAAAGGGATAAACCATGCGCGACATGGTGCTGATCGCGATGCGGATCAGGATAAATAATGCAATGTGCAGGTTGAGTTTATTTTTCAAAGTTGAGCCACCAGCGCACTGTTTGCCAGGCTGCCAGCAGCAGCAGGACGAGCAGTACTGCAAAGGATACCTGGATCGCCAGGGCATGCGACTGCAGCATTGGCGCCTGGGGATGTAGAACCTTATCGGTTGTCTGGATCCCCAGGAACAGAAGCAGGGCGAATATGGGATTGGCCAGGGCAGCCCAGGCCGGGTTTTCTATCAGCGACACCCCAATTTGCAGGACAAGGCCACCCAATGCAAAAATAAGCGCCATGCGCCAACGCGGCTCAGACAGGAAAAGTCCGTTCCAGTTGGCCTGCATGGCCCATAATGAAATGGGAAGGTAGGTGATCCACCACAGCAAGCCGGCACGCCCCAGGGCGCGCGACCAGCGCTGCAGGCTAACCTGCCGGGTCAATATCCCGGCAGTGCCGGTAATTCCGGCTGCCAGGATGGCGGCCAAAGCCGTCCAAACCCAGGCGCCGTGCAGGTAAACCACGCGGGCGTTGGTCCCCAGTGTTTTTTCTGCCGGGCTGAAGGCGGTGATCAGGAATACTGCCGCCAGGATTGCCAAAAACCTGAGCAGGTTGATCATCCGCGCCGCTTCTGCTCAAGTTTCAATAACAGCCAGGCAAGCTGCCAGGCTGCCAGGCAGAGCAGCAGCACCTCACCAGCAAAAAAAATCTGGATGCCAGAGATTTGAGATTGGAGCACGGGAGAATCCGGGTGCAGGACCGTTTGCACTCCGCTCATTGTGTACAGCAGGGCAGACCCGAAAATCAGGTTGGCAAGGGAAGTCCAGGCGGGATTGGGGAAAAAGGACAGCCCGGCCTGCAGCAGCAGCCCGATGATGGCGAAGTTTAGCGGGACCCGGAAGCGCGGCTCGTCCAGGTACAGTCCGTTCCAGTTAGCCTGCATCACCAGGAGCGACATCCCCAGGAAGATGATCCAGAACAGCAGGCCGACCCGCCCCAGGGCGCGGGACCAGGCATGCAGAGCGGCGTGCCGGGTGACCAGCCCGGCCAGCCCGGCGAGGGCAGCGGCGGCAAAACACAGGAGCGCCACCCAGACCCAGGCGCCGTGGAAATACACCAGCCGGGCATTGACGCCAAGCGTCTTTTCAACAGGCGCAAATGCAGCCAACAACACCGCAGCCAGGATAAAGCCCAGAAATGCACGAAAAGGTTTAACCAATTTTTTCATAGTTTGATGAGAGCCGTTGCTTCCAGTCAGGAGATGATCTCTCCTGTCCAGCGCTCGCGATTGGCCCAGAACGGGCACTGCGGGCATTTTTCGCCTTCAGGATAATCAATCCCTTCCTGGTGCGGGCAGCCTATGATGCGATCCATCATCCCGACTGAGCCAACCTGGTACTGATCGAGAAAGTCCAGGATCTCCTGGTTGATCTGCATATCCAGGCGCACATCGACGCCTTCGCTGCAAAACCAGGTGCGCATATCGGTGACATCCTCATCGTTTTCATGGAGCAGGATGCCAGCCACAACTTTGGACGCAAAGCGGTCATCCGGGCCATAATAGGCGATGGTGCCGACAGGAAACGTGCGGCTTTTTCGCTGGGCTTTTTTTTCAATCCAATAGCGCGGCCCTAATGACCTGGGCATGTACTCCTCCTGTTTGAATTTCGACCGGGCAGTGAACTACCCGGTCGATCCATTCTTCATCAGGACAGCATGGGCATTTTAATTCCGGTACGTTTTGCTGCGGCAATGGCTTCAGGGTAGCCAGCATCCGCATGGCGCACCACGCCCATCCCGGGATCGCTGGTCAGGACACGCTCCAGGCGCCGGGCAGCAGCCGGGGTGCCATCCGCGACGATCACCTGTCCGGCGTGCTGGCTGTAGCCAATCCCCACGCCGCCCCCGTGGTGGAACGACACCCAGGTCGCTCCGCCAACCGCATTGATCATGGCGTTCAGGATTGCCCAATCGCTGACAGCATCCGTGCCATCCAACATGGCTTCTGTCTCGCGATTGGGGGAAGCGACCGATCCAGCATCCAGGTGGTCGCGGCCAATGACGATCGGCGCTTTCACGATGCCCTGGGCAACCATCTCATTGAACTTCAACCCGGCTTTGGCCCTATCCCCGTAACCCAGCCAGCAGATGCGGGAGGGCAGACCCTGGAACGGAATTTTGTGCCGCGCCATCTTGATCCAGCGCTGCAGGTGTTCATCTTCCGGGAACAATTCCGAGATCGCCTCATCTGTGCGGTAGATATCCTCCGGATCGCCGGAAAGCGCAACCCAGCGGAAAGGCCCCTTGCCTTCGCAAAACAGAGGACGGATGTAGGCTGGCACAAACCCGGGAAATTCAAATGCGTCGCTCACACCGTAATCGTAGGCGCGCTGGCGCAGGTTGTTGCCATAATCAAAGACCTCCGCGCCAGCATGCTTGAAGGCCAGCATGGCTTCGACGTGCCGGGCCATCGACTCCATCGAGCGCCTGCCATACTCTTCCGGGTCCGAGCGGCGCAGCTGGTCGGCCTGAGTTACGTTTAGCCCGCGGGGAACGTAAAACAAAACGTCATGCGCGGGTGTCTGGTCGGTGACGACATCCGGGATGACGCCGCGCAGAACCATTTCCGGGTAGACTTCGGCAGCGTTGCCAATCAGGCCAATGGAGCGAGGCAAGCCCTGGTCACGCGCTTCTTCCGCCAGGGTCATCGCTTCTTCCAATGTGTCAACGACCACATCCACATAACCGATCTCCTGCCGGCGGTGGGCGCGCTC
>CAIQIV010000084.1 GCA_903871905.1 uncultured Chloroflexota bacterium
CGCAGCAGCAGCCGGGACTGGTAATCATAAAGAGAGATGGAGGCAGGATGCGCCACTGCCAGCATATTCTCCTCGGGTGTCCATTCCAGATCGGTCACCTGCTCACCCACCCACTGCGCCAGGCAGGAGGCCTGGAGCGCATTAGACACGCCAATGGTTGCCAGGGGCATCGGGATAGGTGTATTGGGCAGGACCATGAACAGCGAGGTGGACGTAGGAGGAGGGGTGAAGGCGGGAGTTGGGCTGGGAGTTGAGGTCGGTGAAGGTGTATGGGTGGCCGAGGGCAAAGGAGTATAGGATGGAAACGGGGTGAGGGTGGAGGTAGACGTGAGCGTTGGCTCGGCATCCTGGAGAAAAACTCCGCAGGAAGTCAAATACAGGATGATCCCCAAACAGGCTGGCATCAGCCACAGCCAGGTTTTGCCGCCCCGGCAATGTCTGGTTGAGTGGTGCACGCTGCTTTGACCAGACATGCAGTGCCAGTTCCTAACTCGGCGCCAGCTTGGCCACCGTGACACCCTCGCCGCCTTCCTTGTCACCACCGCTTTCAAAAGAGAGAACCTGGTCATTTTGTTTCAATGCCTGGCGGATCACTTCCCGCAGCCTGCCTGTGCCTTTACCATGAATGATCCGCACAAACGGCAGCCCAGCCAGGAATGCTGAATCCAGGTAACGCTCCAGAGCATCCAGGGCGTCTTCGGCGCGCTGGCCGCGCAGATCGAGTTCTAAACCCGGGGAGGAAACCGCGCTATCCAGCTTGCGCACAGGCCTGACCTCCGTGAGAGCCGGACGGGTCTCGCTCCTCTCGGTTTTTACTGCTGGCGCAGCCGGCCGGGCGGCTGCTGCACCCCCTGCCGCGCCACCCTGCAGATCCAGGTCTGCCAGATGCGTGCGAATGCGCAGCACACCCACCTGCACCTCGACTTCATCGCCAGCCAGGGAGGTGACCATCCCCTGCATCCCCAGGTTCCGCAGCCTGACCTTATCCCCCTGGCGTATGGCGCGCTTGCGCGCCTGCTCAATGTCCGGGATGCGCCGCTCTACCGGGGCTTCCACCTGCTCCTCCAGGGCATCCACCTTCTCCTCTACCGCCTGGAGCGCGTCCAGGGGCTGCCGGGCGCGGGCCAGCACCCGCCTGGCCTCCCGCAGCTCGGCCTGGAGCTGGTTGATCTCCATCTCTGACTCCTGGCGCGCTTTTTCCAGGATGGCCCGGCGCTCATCCTCCACTTTTTCCAGGCGTGAAGCCAGCTGCACCCGCAGCGCTTCAGCCTCCTGCAGTGCACGGTCTGTTTCGCGCCGTGCCTGGCGCGACAGGTCGCGCTGGTGATGGATCTCGTTTAACAGGTCTTCCGCCCGCAGATCGTCCGGGCTGATCTCAGAGCGGGCATCTGCCAGGATAGGCTCAGGCAGGCCCAGGCGCTGGGCAATTGCCAGGGCGTTCGAGCGCCCCGGCAGCCCAATGGTCAGGTGGTATGTCGGGCGCAGGGTATCCAGGTCAAATTCCACGCTGGCATTCACCACCCCAGCCGCCGAGTGAGCATAAGCCTTCAGTTCGGGATGGTGCGTGGTCACCAAAGTCGTAATGCCACGCTCCAGCAAATGCGCCAGGATCGCCCGCGCCAAGGCCGCCCCCTCCTGAGGATCCGTGCCTGCCCCCAGTTCGTCCAGGATCACCAGGCTGTGTTGATCCGCATGCTGTAAAATCTGAATAATATTCGTAATATGCCCGGAGAAGGTGGACAGTGACTGCTCAATCGATTGTTCATCCCCGATATCTGCAAAAAGCTGGTCAAAAAGGCTGATCTCCGAGCCGCTGTGCGCCGGGATATGCAGCCCGGACTGCGCCATCAAGGCCAAGAGCCCAACGGTCTTCAAGGTCACGGTTTTTCCACCGGTGTTGGGACCCGTAATGATCATCACGTAGGTCTGGTCATCCAGGTCAACATCGATGGGCACCACGCTGCGCGGGTTAAGCAGCGGGTGGCGCGCCTGGTTAATACGGATCAGGCTGCCCGGGTGCCGGCTGCCGGGCGGCTGTGGGCGGAAGGCGCGCAGCACCGGCTGGGTCGCACGCAGCGCCTCGGCATAGCGTCCGCGCGCCAGTGCCAGGTCAAACTCAGCCACCACATACAATACCTGTTCCACCAGGTCCGCATGTACACCAACTAGGTGTGAAATCTCGGCCAGGATGCGCCGTTCCTCATCCCTCTCGCTCAACTGCAGCTCCCGGTAGGAGTTGTTCAGTTCTACTACGCTCAAGGGCTCGACAAACAGGGTGGCTCCAGAGGAGGATTGGTCATGGACGATCGATCGGATGCGGCCTTTGAATTCAGCGCGCAGTGGAAGCACATAGCGCCCATCCCGCTGGGTGACGATGGCATCCTGCAGGTATGGGGCGTTATGCGGGTCGGACACCATGCGCTGCAGCTTGGACACCAGCCGCTCGTGCGATACGCGCAGCTCACGCCGGATCTGCGCCAGGCGATCCGAGGCATTATCCTGGATCTCGCCATGCTCGGAGATGGTGCGGCTGACGGCTTCGACAATACCCGGCGGAGACGGCATCCGTGAAATCATGGCTGCCAGGGTCGGATACTCCAATGACATGCGGCCGAAACTGCGCGCCAGGGAACGGGCAGCCAGCAGGGTGAACTTGATGTCCAGCAGTTCCACCGGCGCAAGGACACCCGCGTGCCGGGCCAGGTCGATGCTGCTGCGGATATCGCGCGCCCCGCCAATGGTCAGGTCAGAGTGCATGGTCTGCAGTTGGAGCGCCTCGCGCGTCTCAGCTTGCCAGCGCTGGGCTGTCTCCAGATCGGTGGTTGGCCGCAGGGTGTGCGCCATCTCAGCCGACACCGGAAAGTCGGTGTACCCTGACAGTTTTTCGAGAACCTTAAAATATTCCAAAGTATGGAGAGTCTTTTCATCCATGGTCAAATGGCAATTGTATCATACCCGGCGGATAAAGACCGGCGGATAAAGTTGCAGGTGAAAAGCTGCCAGGCAAATAAATTGGAGGGTTCCAGCCTTACATTTTCCTGGAACCCTCCGGTACTCTATAACTTTATGAAAATGCCTGGGGGATCAATCCGCATTATTCAAGGCGAGGTCCTTAGCTCAATCAATGGGTAGAAAGACCTGGAACCCAGAGAAGATTTCGCCTGCGCAGACTTGCTGCCTGGCATGTCCGTATTATGGACAGCAATATTGGTCAGCGGTCCTGGCTGGGTGAGCCTGGCCTGGAACATCACCTGGGCGGAAGCGCCAGGAATTACCTGGACATTTAAGTCATTCGCCGGGTTGAAGGGATTGGGACCGGCGCCGTTGTAATAATAGGTGAAACCATGGGTGGCCTGCTCGTCCTCAATGCCCACCGTGGCAACCGAAGTATTCCCCCTGGCCGTGTCATACGAAAACCAGATGTTTTCAGTGCCCTTCTGGATCCACGCCTGGAAAGTATAAACCGAGGTCGGATCCCCCCACAGTTGAGCGCCTGACCACTGGGCAACGTAGTAATTGCTGACGCCATTGGTCAGGTTCACAATGTACCAGTTGCCAGCCCCGGCAGGATCAGTGCCAGCCAGGTCCAGGTCCGTCCACCAAGGGGCGATCACGGTGTTGGGCAGGGTATTATCCGGCAGTTCCTGGTTATGGGCAATGTCCACGCCAATCGTATTTGGACTACCCGGGATCAAGAAACCGTTGACCGCCATCTTCAGCGAGGTGTAATGAATTCCGTAATAATAAAAATCGACGCCGTTCACGGTAAGGATATCTTCATCGCACTCTGCGCTCAAACAGGGGGCCGGGGAAACCCCCGATATCTTGGAAATATCCCGGAATGTGCCGGCAACCGGACTGAGCCCCAGGTCTGACGCCCTGAGCTTGCCCTGCCAGCGGATAGTATTCCCGACTACCGAAGCCGCCCCGCTGGTGGCAGTCAGTGTCCCCGTGACATAAGCCAGTCCTGAGGGGAGTGTATCGGTGATTGTATAAAGCATACCAGCCTGATCCAGGTTTTGCCGGATGTCCAGGGTGTAGGTCAGCGTATCACCAGGCCTGGCATTCTGCTGGTTGGCAGTCTTCACCACATCATCCTCCGCGCGGCGGATATCAACCGGCACAGTTCCCAGGTTTGCCAGATGGGCCGGGTCCGAGCCCAGGCTGAAGACACCGTAATAGCGGTCTCCTGCTTTCATGGTGGGGATATCCCAAAATAGACGGACACTGTAATCCACGCCGGCAGTCACCGAGACGGGAGTGGATAGGCTCATATTCCCGGCATCATCAGGGGCTACCGCCCCATACGCCAAAACCGTGGTGTCCTTCACCCCACTGGCTGAAGCATGGAAGTTAATTACCAGTAGAATGTAACTGCCCGGGACTGGATTGGACACATTGCAGTATTCCAATAACTCCCCCGTGGCGCTCTGGCACACCAGCTCGCCTGCCGCCGGCGTCCCATCCTGGTTGGCATCCCGGTACACGTACAGGTCGATATCCGAGGCATGGGATTGGGTGATCTCCGCCACCAATCGGCTGCTGCCGGTGGGTACCGTGGTGGTCACGACCAGCTTGCCGAGATCCGGCAGCAAGAGCGGATTATCCGGCGCATTGGCCTGGGGCAGACTGCTCACCACAGTTTCGGCCTGGATCAATCCAAACTCCTGGCTGGACATACTGCTGGCTGACCGGGAGCGTAATTCCTCCACCAAGTAAGAACCGGCATTGCGTCGGGTATTGACCAACAGTTGCTCCGGGAAGAAGCTGGAGATAGGCATCACAGCAACAGGCAGGTGCGCGCCTGGAACACCTGCGCTTCCCGGAGAAAGGATCACATGCCCAAAAGCCCAGGTTCCGACAGGGATGCCGGAGACATCCGCGGTGACCTGGATTTGTTGCGCTCCAAAAGGCCCCAGGGTGAAGCTGGAGGGGGAGACGGTCAGGGTCACACCCGGGGTGGCGGTCATACTGGCTGTCCAGGTTACGGAGACGTTCAAAGTACTGCTGAGCGTGCGGGTCCAGTCGCAGCTTGCCAGACAGGCGCTGTTCATGAAACTGGCCAGGTTCAGGGTCTTTGGATCGCCGCCCTGGCTCGGGTCGGCAGCCAGGAAAGCGGCTCCCGTCTCGTCCAACACAAAACCAGCCTTGCCTGCCTGGGTCATATCCACCCGACCGGCGCCCACATCAAATGGATCAGCCGGGGTCGCAGCATCCTCTTTCAGCAGCCCGGTTTTGGAGGTCGTCATCAGCGCCGACAGGATCATCGCCGGCGACCAGGTGGGGTGCAGCTTCTTCATCAGCAGGCCAATCCCGGCAATATGCGGGCTGGCCATGGAGGTCCCGCTGAGAAAGGTAAATTCCGGGGAGGCTGAGGGAACCGCAGGATCGGGGGTGAGCGTGGCGGCCCAAATATCTACGCCGGGAGCGCTGATGTTGGGTTTGAGAACATCCAAAGACGTGTTCGGCCCCCTTGAGCTGAACGCAGCCAGGATATCCCCATTTGCGGCAGAAGTATCCGAGGTGATACCGCTGATGGTCGCGGTGTGAACCGTTCCACTTGACAACCAGTTTTTCAACGCCACACCACTATCATAGGTAATGTGGATCCCTGGGATGGCAAAAGCATCCCCGCTTAGCGAGCTCCCGTTTGGGGCGTTGTTCGTCAAAACAAAACCGCCTGCCCCGCCAGCTTTTACATTTTCTGCCTTTTCGGTGCGTGGGTTATTGCCGCGATCACAAACCACGATCTCACCATGGAAGGTAGCAGCCGGGAAGGGGTGCAAACACAGTCCATCATTTAGAATAGTGCTGTTGTAGTCTCCAGCATACACAATGGGCGCCGGGCCATAACCGCTGGTGAACCCTTTACCCGTCATATTCACCGGTGGGACGCCGCCTCCTTGGAAGTCAACCAGGCGATTGATAAAAACGCGGTTGTGGGTCGAGGCAGCGGCAGCGGAAACCCAGGGGCCGCGGTGTCCGGTAGTCCCCGCTCCGGGACCGCTGTTCCCGGCCGAGGTCGATACAAATGTGCCCGCCTCCACCAGGTTTAGAAAAGCCAGCTCAACCGCATCGCTGTATGGGGTATCCCCCCCACCGATTGAATAATTGATGGCATCCACACCATCCTGCACAGCCTGGTTGGCGGAAGCCAGGGTGGCGGTATTCGGGCACAAACCACCCCCTGCCACCGGGTCATGGTAACAGGCATCGTAAGCAATGATGTTGGCGTGCGGCGCCATGCCCGAGATCGCGCGGGTAACAGCCACGGTGGGCGCCAGCATAACCGCATCGAGGCTGTTCCCGGCGGCGGTACTGCCGGTGTGCGATCCATGTCCATCCTCATCCTCGGGCGTGGGGTAATCGATTTTCCCAACCGGGGTGACGCTGTAAACAAAATCGTAGGCGCCGATGAGCTTATTGTTACAAACCATTGCCGCGTTATACTGTGCGTTGTTCGGGTCGCACACCCCCAGGAAATGCCCCTTGGGGTTAGTGAACACATAGCCATCCTGCGGCCCCGGGCTGGCAAAGGAGGGATGGTCCATGTTGATCCCCGTATCGATCACCCCCAGGATCATCCCCTCACCTTGATTGCCAACACCCCCGCTGACATTTGTGCCATCCCAAAAACTGGGAACCCCCAGGAACGCCGGGCTGGTATCCGTATCGACCGGATAGGCCGTTTCCCGCTCCACCAGGGCCACATCCGGGCGCCGCGCCAACCGGGCAGCTTCAGCAGGCGACAGCACCAGCACCATGCCGTTTACTGCATGCTGGAACTGGTAGACCACTTCCACGCTGCGCCCCAGGCTGAATGATACAGAAGAGATAAAACTGGCCTGCTCTGCCTGGAGGTAATCAACATATGCCAGGCTGGCCTGAGATTCGACATCCAGCTTCCCTGCGCCGGTGACCTGCGGGCTGGTAGCGTCCAGCCCGGCCACCCCTCCAGAATAGGTTGCCAGGGGCGCCTCCCGGAGCAGAAGGATATAGCGGGATTCGCCGCTCTCGCCTTTAACTTCGTTACGCACCGGACGGGAATCGTTCGCAGATTGGGCAATGATGGGTTGATCTTCCGCCAGGCGCAGAACCGTCGCGCCGGGATTCACTGCTTCACTTACCGCAGTTCCCTGTGCAGTCAAGGAATAGGCCGGTGCGGCAAGCATTGAGACTAATGCCATCATGGTGATCAACTTGAACAACGAGTTCCTCATCGTCTTATTCTCCTCTGTATGATTGTACATCAGCAAAATATCCAGCACAACAGGCCCTTTGCGCCCAAATTTCTTCGGTACATCCCACTATCCTATTTTACCAGATGGGCGCTGATCATTCGGTCTTAAAAAGTACCATCTTGCATCAATATTGTCAGGAATAAGCAGATTTCTGTGGGAGGCAAATTAAAACGGCTGGAGTGAAGGCTCACTCCAGCCGTTGGTTATGATAAGCAGCGCTTATCCGTCAGGTCAGAGATCCTACTTTGTAGGAGGTGTTCCAACCTGGAAGGCCATGGGCTGGAAGATTGCAAACGGCAGGCTGGTGAACATCATGTGTGGACCAAGCTCCTTGGTTCCATCCCAGCCTATCACATCCGTCTCCAGGTAACCGCCGCCGCCGCCAGCATTCCCTACTGCCGACAGTGTGATCACCTGTTTCTCACCCGGTTCCATGTGACCCAGCAGGAAGATGACCGTTCCATCCGCCGCGTCGGTGCCAGTCTTTAACTGACCCTTGGCGGCTTCAATGGAGCCGAATTTCAAGGCTGGATCGAGGAAGAACATCAGCTCCACGCCATCCACCGCCTCGGTACCGGTGTTCTCCAACGTCTGGGTGTAGACAACGTTGAAGGCGCCGAAGTTTGTCACCGCGTCCTTGCTTGGTGTGGCATCCACAGAGATCTTGGAGTTGAAGAAGCGCAGGGTTGCGGTGGTGTTGTAGTCCGAGCCATTCATTTCCAGCAGGTCGATGTGCACACCGAACTGCGTGTTGTTCTCGCTCGGGTTACCGCTGCCCAGCCAGGAGGGGCTGAAGCCCGCGCCATACAAGCCGTAGATAGGATTGTAATCGAAGTCGGTGATGCGGATCGAGTACAGGTCCTGGGCAGGGAGGACGGCGCTGCTGTCGCGCTGGACATAGCAGACATAACCCGCCGGGCAGGGATCCCCGAAGTAGAAGCCGGGATAGTAGCCGATGCCATCATCGAAGCTGGCCACTGCATCGCGAGCCGGGAAGAAGTACGGGCCACCCGTAGCGCCAAAAACCTGGGTGATGGTAAATGGCTGGGTGTCCTGCAGGGTCAGGCCCGAGTCATACGAGGCCGAGCGGTTGTTGAGGGTGCGCACGACACCATCCGCGTCAACAAAGCGCAGCGGGTTGGGGTGCATATCCACCACCAGCAGCTGGTACTTGGGACCCAGGCTCGGGGGATCGCCGGAGTTGGGGCGCAAGGCATAGGAGCCGCCGTACTTGGTATTGCGGAAGTACAGCAACACTGCCGGGATGTTGTACGGCACGCGCTCCACGTTCCACTCGTCCTCATCTGAGTAGGTGGTGACGTAGGCAGTGGTAGCCATGGCATCATACTTGGTATCCGAGCGCAGCTCGGCCAGGTAGTAACGGGTGTAGAGCCGGTCCATGGGCGCAACGTAATAGCCGGGGCTGGAGTTCACCCACCCCGGGAAGTCCGGGTCTTCCGCTTGCTCAAAGTCATCCACCAGCGTGCCGGCAACGGTTACATTGTCGATCCACCAGCCCTGGTAGGAGACCGCAGTGTCAGTCTTGTAGCGCAGGGTCAGCGTCACTGCCTGCCCGGCATAAGCCGAGAGGTCAAAGTTCAGCGGCATCGCCTCGCCAGAAGCGCCAGTCAAACCCCAACCCAGGTTGTTGCCATTGGGATTGGTGTCGACAAAGATCCCATCCATATCCCGCAGCAGCTCGCCGTTGATCATCACATAGCCGTAATCCCAGTCATCCTCGATCTCCCACCAGGCATCGAAGGTCAGGGTCGGCGTCTGCACGCCGGTGGGCACGGTAATCGTGCGCGTCAGGGTCAGGTCAACGCCATCGCGTCCCGTGCCTGTGTAAGCCGCCTTGCCGGTGCCAGCGCGGTTGGGGATATTGACTGCTTCGGGCGGCAGGTTGACCCGCACGCCTTTGAGCACATCCTGTGGGGTCTTCTCAAGCTGGCCAATGGTGATATCTTCCGAGGCAGCGTCAAAGTTACGCCGGACCATAGGCTCCTGCCAGTTGCAGTAGCCAACACCGCACCAGGCATTCATTCGGAACCACAGCGGCATGCCCATCGGGGCTGTACCGCCCAGCGGGCCGCCCCAGGCGCCGGCAGCCATGATATTCCAGAAGCCGATCGAGTTTTCCACGTCCGTGGTGTACATATCCGGCAGGCCGAAGAAGTTATGACCAAACTCTTCCGCCAGCACGCCCATGTCCAGGTTTTCTGGCTGCATGGTGTATGGGCCAACAACGATATCATCATCCGTGGTGTTCGGATCGCCTTCGTAGATCTTATAGCCTTCCGGCCACTGGGCATAATAACGCAGGTCAGAGCTGTGCGCCCAGATAGCAAAAGTGCCCTGGGCTCCACCGCCGCCTTCCTGGCCCATACCAGCGTGAATGGTCCAGAAAGTGTCTACAACACCGTCGTGGTCCGCGTCATACTTGGGCCAAAAGGCATCCGGAGAAGTGTCCGTGTAGTACGTGGGGTGGGTGTCGCTGAACACCTTGGCCGCGTCGATCACCATCTGCGCCACGGGCACACCTGCGCCGCCGCCGTGGCCGCCAGTGGAGCAGTTATCTGCACCGTACAGGCCCTCAGAGTGGGGCACGGTCACCCAGTTCTCAACGGTACCGGTGATCATTACATTGCCGTCGCCGGCCACATGATCGTAGTAATCCTGCACAGTATAACCCGCCAGGTTAATACCCGGCTGGCCATCCACCGGATCGAGCAGGTCAAAGCGCGCCCGGCCGATGCCCGCGTAACCAAAAATCAGATCCTTGAAGAAGGTGGCGTCTGCTGTCAGCTCGGGCGAGTACCAGATCGTGTTGTTATCCAACGGACCAGGATGCGGGATGTCACCGTTCAACGGGCCGGTGATGGTCACAGTTTGGGTAACGCAGTTGCCATTCCCATCATCCACCGGGATGGTGAAGGTTTCGGTGGCGCCAAAATCAACCGCCAGGGCAAACACCGTCGCCGTCACCGGCTGGATTGCCAGGGGTGCCCTGCTGGTGGCAAAGCTCAAATCCCGCTCTCGCAGATCCGCCTTTTCCTGGATCATTGGATTGACATACGTATCGGACTGCTTGGCAAATTTGAACTTGAAATCATTCAAAGCAGCCTTTTTCTGCTCTGCGGTAGCATTTAACGGGAGCATTCCCTCGGACTGCAGGGTGTTAAATACAACATCGTCGCGCGGGGGAACCAGGTGCACGCCATTCATCGGCTGCGCGCCAATGGCAATGCGCGGCAGTTTTGGTATGGCAGAGGTCTGCAGCGCAGTCTTCTGGTTCGGAAAGGCAACAAAAGCTGCCGTCATCATAATTGACAGGATCACCGCGATCCTGAGTCCCATTGCAAGTTTGGAACGCATTACCTCTCTCCTCATATCTAGAATATTCGAACTGTTTGTCAGCATCCAATGAAGGTGGGTTTAATATTTTTTCCAGGCGCCTCCTGATTGAATAAACTCCTAAGGTTCTTCATTCCGGTTGATAACCGTGAGCCACGAACCAGAAAATAACATACACATTCCCCCAATCAATCTCAAACACATATTGCCGTTCGTGGTGGGCAGGATCGGAACATAAAAAGAGTGGAGTGAGTGTTCAACAATGCTTGATAGCGGTCAAATCCGTTCGTCAACGAATAACCTGAACATACCATCCATCAAAGGTTAAGTCAAGATAAAAATCCGGTGAATTTGGAAGGAATTGGATCCCCGCCTGCTTTTTCCAGCAACGGGGGTCCATCCAACCGCGTCAATAACGCTACTTTTCCACCAGGCTCTTGGCTATATCCACAGCGCCGATTGCATCTTCGCTGTATCCATCCGCCCTGATCTGCTTCACCCATTCGCGGGTCACCGGGGCGCCGCCAACCATTACCTTAATCCGCCCGTGCAGCCCTTCTGCGTCCAGCTCTTCAATCAGTGCCCGCTGCTTCACCATGGTCGTGGTGAGCAGGGCGCTGGCGCCGATCAAATCCGCATTGACTTCAAGGGCCTTAGCGATGAATTTGCTGATCGATACGTTGACCCCCAGGTCAAATACTTCAAAACCGCTGGCTGAAAGCATCGTGCCTACCAGGGTTTTGCCAATATCATGGATATCGCCTTCAACGGTACCGATGACCACTTTCCCCAACATCTGGCGCTGAGTGCCGCGCCGGGCCATTTCCGGCTCCAACACAGCCACTGCAGCCTTCATTGCCTCACCGGCCAGGACCAGATCCGGCAGGAACATCTCACCGCAGCCAAATTGGTAACCCACTTCATTGACACCCAGAACAAATCCCTGGTTGATCGCATCTAACGGATCCATCCCATCAGCCAAAGCCTGTTTTGCTAATGCCGCAGATTGATCTGGATCGCCATCAATAATGGACTGCTTCATCGCTTCAAACAATTTCTCAGACATACAATTCCTCCGGAAGTTTGTTTATTGCCGTTCATTGCCGAGTTTCCCGTTTCCAGCCAAATATATCATGACGAAAGTAATTGGTCAATGCGCCATGCAGTATAATTCTACCGGGCGCAAGATATGAAGAATTTTAGCTCCGATGGTCTGGTCATCCGCCTGGCATCATGGCTTCTCGGCCTGATTCCCCCAAAGCTGGGTTACCCAGCTGCCAGCCTTGTTGGCAAGCTGGTGGCATCCCAGAAAAATTCCTATACGGTCAGGGCGGTGTATGGCAACCAGCAGGTACTGCTGGAGGACTTCTCGGATGGAACCACCCTGGATCAGGCGGTGAACGCTGTTTTTACCAACCAGGCCTACAGCCTGTACGATTACTTTCACACCTTTCAACAGGCTGAAATCAAGGACCAAAATGTCATTATCACCCCTTCCTGCAGCCAATGGATTGAGCATTGTGTACAGCATAATTCACCTGTGATATTTGCCTGGCCTCACTTGAGCAACTTTGACCTGGGTGGGCGCGCTCTCATCGCCCGAGGCGTCCAGGCCCAGGTGCTCACGCTGCCTTCCCCGAAAGAGAACGTCCAGGCACAGAATGAGCTGCGGGTCAAGACAGGGCTGGAAATCACCCCTATTTCTGCCCATTCTATAAAGCAGGCAATCCGCAGGCTAGAGGCCGGCGGCGTCATCCTGACCAGCCTGGATTGGCCAGCAGCAGAGGCCAATTTCCAGCCGCGTTTCTTTGGCCGTCCGGCACCTCTGCCCACCCTGCATACCCGCCTGGCCTTGAAAACGGGCGCACCGGTGGTAATTTTGGCTGTCACTCGCATTTCTTCTGGTTTATACCAGGTCGATGCCCAGGGTCCACTCCCACTCAATCGTATGCCAGATGCTCGCCAGGAGATCTTACAAAATACCGAAATAATCCTTGAAGCGGCTGCCGGAATCATCCGCAAAGCTCCCCGGCAGTGGGCAATGTTTCACCCGGTCTG
Organism: uncultured Chloroflexota bacterium; assembly: GCA_903871905.1. GTDB lineage: Bacteria > Chloroflexota > Anaerolineae > Anaerolineales > UBA4823 > CAIQIV01. The sequence goes on from CAIQIV010000084.1 coordinate 12,654, forward strand.
GCCTGGAACCCAGATCTAAATGTGTTAAAATAACCCCTCATTCTGGACCTATGATAGGGACTTCAACTTTAAGGAAATGACCATGAAGAAAACTACACGCATTCTGTTTGCTATCCTGGCGACCGCTCTCTTCCTGGGGCTGTCAGCTTGCAGCTTATTCGGGGGGGAGGAGACAAGCCAGGTAGAGTCAGGCACAGTTGACATCTCTGTATCCCCTAAATCTGGCGAAGCCGGAGCTCTGATCAATATCACGGGAAAAGGTTTTCCGGCAAAGTTCAAAGGAAATGTGTACTTGGGCTCAATGGAATTAGGTATCGGAGCAGAATTCTACGCCGAGGCAGCCGCGGATGATGATGGAAATCTCTCAACTGCTTTCCCCCTGCCCGCTTACTGGCCGGATGGCACGCCTGTAACGCAGAGTTCATTAATCGTCCTGGTTGGCAATGATGATGGAAGCTTCCAGGCTGCCACAACCATGACCTACACCATCTCCCCCCAAACGATCATCGAACCACTGCTGAGTTACAACCCGCTGTCTGCACCGCCAGGCGCGCAGATAGAGGTAAGTGGGTTCGGCTTTCCACCCAGCAGCTCGGCATCGTTCCGCCTGATCACCCAAAACGCGATGATGAGCGAAGGGGAGCTTGCTAATATCCCGGTCGGTACAGATGGGACCTTCAAATCACCATTAACCGTACCTGCTACCTGGCCAGGCACCGGGACGCCCATCAACCAGGAAGGGATCATTATCGGAGCCGGCGATTTCTTCAGCCAGCAACCTATCGTCACCTTTTCTTTCTTGAATATCGCTACCGGCTCCACCATCGCTGGAACGCTGCCAGTGGCCAATGCTGATGGTAGTTGCGGCCCCAAGATAATCTATGGCAGTTCGCCTATCGGGTATGTTGCGGCACCCTGGGTCACCTTGAAGAGCTCTCCAGAACCCGATGCATCCTCACTGACCAGCCTGCAACGCTGCCAGACTCTGCTGCTTGGCGGACGGAGCAGCGATAATATGTGGGTCGCAGCGACCTTGCCCGGTGGGATGAATGGCTGGATCTATGCCCTCAACGTTTACCCCTCCACCGCGGTTGCCAGCCTTACCGTTGCCGCAGAAATCACGGCCACGGCTTCGATCCCATCTCATACCGGGAACAGCGGCTTGTGGGTGACCATGGATGGGAAAAAAGCAGTAGCCACGTTGAGGGGCATGCCTCTTAACCAGGACATCAACCTGATGCTGACCGCGGATGGTGTCAAAGAAGCAACCGCGGTAGCCAAAGGTAAAACGAATGCTGTCGGAGCAACCCGGATTGAGTTCGAAATCCCAAGCGCCTGGAGTGATGGAAACAAAATCACCCAGACCACTCTGAGCCTGATTGCCTCCACCTCCAAAGGCGCGGCCCGAACAGCGGTGATTACCCTGGCAAAATGACCGGGCTCAGACGATCTGTACCAGGTCGCCGACTTTGATCCAACCTGTCTCAAGCACCCTGGCATAATACCTTGCCCAACCAGGGTGCTTTTCTTGATGGATGCGGGAGAAATCCTTATCGATGAAAAAGGATACCAGGGCATTGCAGGGGACGGTATAGCGGGTTAACTCAATTAACACCTGCTCTCCAATACGCAAACGGCTGCCAGGCAGGAGGGCATCCCAATCTAGGCCAGACAGGGTCAGGTTCTCCCCTGCCGCCCCAGGAAATATCGGATGGCCCTCAGCCTGAAGCTGCAAAATGCGCTCAAGCGAATACAGGCAAAGCGCTCGCTCCGGACCTCCATGCACTTTCAGGTTACGCTGCCGGTCGTTAGCCAGCCCCAGGGTGGTCACTTCCACTTCCAGGCAGGCCAGCTTTGGAACACCGCCGGTAGAGGCATTGATTTGGAACAAACGACTTTTGGGCTGAGGGCTTTCCATGGGATCTCCTATCCTTGTTCTGTTATCTGCTCATGTTGGACATGCCAGACGCGGGCTTGTTTGATAAATTCCGGTGAGAACTGCTCCAGGTCGGTTGTGGTCATCAAGGTTTGCTCACTCTGGACGAGTCGGTCTAATAAATCTGCACGCCGGTTGGCATCCAATTCAGCCAGGACCTCATCTAAAAGCAGGACCGGACGCTGGCCGGTTTTATCTTTTATCCATTCTATCTCCGCCAATTTCAAAGCCAGGATGGCAGTCCGCACCTGGCCGCGCGAGCCGAACAGACCAAGGTCATGCCCATCGCTGACAAAACGCAGCTCATCCCGATGAGGACCAACCGTGGTCACTCCCCGGAAGATTTCTTCTGAATGCAGCCGAAGCAAACATTCCTGAAAACCCTGCCGGATGGTATCCAACGAGATGCGATTTCCCCTCAGCGGTGCATCCAGGCGCAGCATTTTCTGCCCTTCCGGCAGTGGTGTGGGATCATAGGAAGGTTGGTAGACCAAACGCAAGACCTCACCGCGAGTCAGGTCCCGGTATATCCGGGCAGCCATCCTTTCCAACTCCTGAACAAACTGCAGCCGGGCCTGGATAATCGCCGCCCCTGCAGCAGCCAATTTCTCATCCCAGAATGACAACTCCTGGTCTACCTGACTGGCGCTGGTTCTTTTCTCTGCGAACTGCTTCAGCAAGGCGTTTCGCTGCGTCATGACCCGGCTGTACTCAGAGATTGCTGGCGCATACTGCGGCAGCGCCTGGCTTAGAGACAGGTTCAGGTAGCGCCGCCGATCTTCGGGGCTGCCCTCGATCACCCGTGTCATCTGCGGGAGAAAGAGGACCGCATTAAAGGCACCCAGCACCTCATGCGCCTTGCGTTTCGTTTCATCAAAAAGAATATCTTTGCGCAGCCGTGCTCCCCCATTTACATCTTCCCCTTCCCGGTACAATCGGATCTCCAGCCGGTGAAACCCAGGCCCTGCCAGAGGATTAACGCTTTTTCCAGGCGCATCCTCCCGCTCAAAGTCTGCCACAATGCGGGCTACCGGGATGGGCTCATTCCAGGCCAGAAAATTGATCAACTGCCTCTCCTGGGTCGCATGAAAAGATTCAAGCGCCGCCAGGTAGTACACCGCCTCCAACAGGCTGGTCTTCCCCTGGGCATTGCCCCCGACCAACAAAATTGGCCCGCCCGGTAAATCTTTATCCAGGCGGGAGAAATTACGAAAATTTGAGAGCGAAAGATGTGTCAGGCGCATTTGCCTGCTAAGGGTCCTTTCAATCTGCAAGAGCTACAGTCTGGTCCTGCTCCTCCAGCTTCCATACGTTCTCTGCCCGATCCGTAAACAAGACACCATCCAGGTGGTCAATCTCATGCTGAAAAATGCGCGCCAGCCAACCTTCAGCCTTGATCCTCACCGGCTGTCCGCGGCGGTTACTGCCCTTGATCGTCACGGCTAAGGGGCGATCAACATTTCCGGCATAACCTGGTATAGAAAGGCAGCCTTCGGTGCCTGTTTCATGGTCCGTCGACGCTCGAATAATTTCGGGATTTACCAGCGTATACAGCCTGGGTTCCTCATCCTCTTCTCCATATTCTACAACAATAACCCGCATTGGTACATCCACCTGAGGCGCAGCCAACCCAACGCCGGGCGCCTCCCGCATCGTGTCCACCATGTCATCTATCAATTTCTGCAGATCGGGTCCAAAATCAGTCACTTTTCGGGCTTTTCGCCGCAGGACCTGATCAGGAACGGTGACAATTTCTCGCAATGCCATTTCTTCCTACCTTGTAAATACTATCAATCCATGAGGTTATATTTTACCCTCAAAGTCCTCTTCACAGGATTTTCTCTCAGGTTTCTCTAATCAACTGGTTGGTCTTTCCCGGCTGCATCAGGCCTCATCCTCCGGGTATTCATCCAAATATTCTTCATCGTAGTCCAGTTGTGCTTCCTCATCATCTGATAAATCCAGATCTTCCTCCAGGTCATTATCCTCTTC
>CAIQIV010000085.1 GCA_903871905.1 uncultured Chloroflexota bacterium
ACGTGCCCCACAGCGTATATACCTGCGGCACGTGTGCCGCCGGCACACGTGCCGCAGGAAATGGGCTGCCGGGGATCCAATCCGGCCTGGCGTCTTCGCCGATCAGGGAGCCCTGGAAGCCCACTTCGAGGCAGCAGGTACGCGGCTAGACGCCAATATTAAACAGCGAGCCAGAGCGCATCAGCCCGGCCTCGCTCAGCTTAGAAAACAGTTCATCTTCCTGGTCTGAGGATAGACTGGTCAGGTCATACTGGCCAAGGATCGACTGCATCGACTTCAGCATAGACAGGCTGTCCTGGCGGGACATGCCCGACATACCGCCTGGGGGCGGCCCACCCTGCGGACCGCCGATCCCGGCCTTGGTGCGCAGGTCTTCGGCATCAAAGCCAGCCGCCTCGATCGTCTCGCGCATCCCCGGCCCGGGCTGGATGCCCGCATCCTTGAAAGCCTGGAAGATCCCCTTAGCATCCGCTTCAGTGATATTGGACGCATCGTACTGGGACAGGATGGACTGGACCTGGGATTTCTGGTCATCGGTCAGCGCCTGCGGCCTGGGGCGCATCCCCATCATCTCCATCCCCTGCATGGATGAAAAACCCTGGATTGAATTGAGCATCGGCATCTCCTTTTTTGCTGACCCATTCTAATGGATAACTGTCTCCATTGTAGATGCAATTTATTCAGATTTGCTTCAGGGCAGGTGAAATCCGCGTAAATCTTGCCCGCCCAAATCCCTGCTGCTTCGACAGGCTCAGCGCTCTTAATCAAATCTGAATAAGTATCGGGTATGATCAGGAGTATGATCGGCATCCTGGTAGTGGACGACAAGGCCAGCATGCGCCTGCTGTTGGAGGAATATCTGCGTGAGCAGGGCTTCAGCGTGCAGACTGCCGCCAACGGGCGTGAGGCGCTGTACACCGCCCGCCATTTTCCCCCTGACCTGGTCCTGCTGGACATCATGATGCCGCAGATGGACGGCTACGAGTTCCTGCGCCAGTTCCGCCGCGAGAAGAAAACCCCGGTGATCATCCTGACCGCCCTGGAAGAAGAAAAAGACGCCGTGCTGGGGCTGGACCTGGGGGCCGACGACTATGTGATCAAGCCCTTCCGCATGCGCGAGCTGCTGTCGCGCATCCGGGCAGTGCTGCGCCGCGCCGAGGCAGGCGAGCCTGAGCCCCGCCTGCTGCGCACCGGCGAGATCAGCCTGGACGAAGCCAGTCACCAGGTGCTGCTGCGCGGCCAGCCGGCCCACCTGACCCCCACCGAGTTCGAGCTGCTGCGCCTGCTGATGACCTGGCCCGAGCGGGTCTTCACCCGCGAGCAGCTGGTGGACCACCTGGCGCAGCACGGCTTTGGCGGCCTGTCCAGCACACTCAACGTGCATGTGCGCAACCTGCGCACCAAGATTGAGGACGACCCGGACCAGCCGCAGCACATCCTGACCGTGTTCGGGGTAGGCTACAAGTGTAGAGGCGGGTCTGAGACCCGCCCTCCGGTGAAATAGCCATGCGTACCAGCCTGGCAGTCAAGCTCACCCTGGCCTTCCTGCTAACTGCCGTCACCGCCGTAGCCCTGGTGGCCCTGGTGGTGTGGCTGAACAGCCCGGCGCAGCTCAGCCGCCTGCTGGTGGAACAGGGGCGCTCGCAGCTCAGGTTCACGGTCATCGACTACTACCAGCAGTATGGCACGCTGGACGGGCTGTATGAAGTCCTGCGGGCGCAAAGGCCCCGGCCCCCCGGTGGACCCGAGGCAGGGACGCCGCCGGCCGAGCCAGCCCAGCCGCAGCAGCTCCCCCTCCGCCCGCAGCCTGGCCCGCTGCCACAGGGCCTGTTCGGCCTGGTGGACGCCGCAGGCCGGGTGATCCTGCCGGTCAGCCCGGAATCCGGCACCGGGGACACCCTGCCGCCGGAACGCTACCAGGATGGGGATCCGCTGGTGGTGGACGGCGCGACTATCGGCTACATCCTGACCCGCCCCGCCCCGCCGGAGTTTTCCATGGCCGAGAGAGCCTTTTTGCAAAACACCGGGCAGGCGCTGCTGCTGGGGGCCGCCGGCGGCGTGCTGCTGGCGCTGGTGCTGGGCGTGCTGCTGGCGCGCAGCCTGACCCGCCCGCTGGACGACCTGGCCCAGGCTGCCGACCGCATCTCCAGCGGCCAGTTAGAGCAGCAGGTGGCGGTCAGCTCCACGGATGAGCTGGGGCGCCTGGCGCAGTCCTTCAACCACA
>CAIQIV010000086.1 GCA_903871905.1 uncultured Chloroflexota bacterium
CCTGTATGGCGTAATCACCCGCTGGAATGTAAGCAGTGAATGTTGTGTAGGAGGATATAGTGGAACTACCCAACATATCTGCGGTCCAGGAGGTTGAATTGGGTGGCCCATAATAAACATAGCAGATCGAATTGGAAGTGTTGTTATACAGGTCGATTGCTATCTCGCCCCCTCCACAATCTGAGGGACAATTGGAAGAATCTTCGCCAGGGTCACAATAGCCGTCTCCACAATAGGTTGTGGCAACCACATCCCAGCTCTCCGTGTCATCCGGGAAATCCACGTTTTCCTGGGTATTGATGACGTTATAGCTGCAATCTTCTGCGATGAAGGCATAGTTCCCGGGTTCTATTTTTTCAAATGTATAACCACTGCCCGGATAGATAATATTACCTTCGAGAAGTTCATTTCCCCAATCGCCATTTACAGAATCAGCCAGATAAAAATAGCATATATTGACATTCGTGTCATTATAAACGTAGAGATCCCGCAGGGCTTCCTGTGTAGCAGCTTCCGAAGTTTTTTCTTGGGCACGCTCTGTGGATCTGCGGGCTTGAGCTGTGGCGGTTTTATCCTGGCTTTGCTTCTGTTGATATAGATAATATCCTCCTGATGCCGTGATCACCAGGCAAAGAAGTGCGACGATCACACCTCCCAATACCCACAACCATCCTGAGCGGGACCGTTTTGCAGGAACAGCAGGGTACGGTGTGGCGGTTGAAGGGGGGGTGGATGGATAGCTGCCCGAAGGGGGGTATTGCTGATAGTTCATCACTGGCGCAGGGATAGGCTGGCTTTGAGTGGGCGGGGCTGTCATGGTGGCTGTGCCCGCAGGCTGGTTGGCTGTGACCGTCCTTCCTGCTTGAGGTACACCGGCAGGTTGAACCAGCGTGGAAGGTTCCTGGGTCGCTGAGAGGGATCCATCCGATGCCAGAAGGCGTTCGAGGGCATGAGCGAACGATTCCATGTCGGGGAACCGATCCTCCGGATTCTTTGCCAACGCGACAAACAGGACGCGCTCCAATTCCTCGGGAAGATCAGGCATGATGCTTTTAGGCCGAGGCAGCGGATCCTTGATATGTTTGAGCATGACTGCAATCGGGGTATCTGCAGTATAAGGTTTTGTGCCGGTGACCATCTCATACAGGACTACGCCGAGTGAATAAATATCCGAGCGGTGATCGACTGGTTTTCCCATCCCCTGTTCGGGAGACATATATTCCGGTGTGCCGATGCCGACTCCTGTGCCGGTAAGCGCCACCTCGCCCGGTTCCAGGATCTTGGCAATGCCGAAATCGGTCAACTTGGGTGTATCCGAAGCACTGATCAGTATATTGGCTGGCTTGATGTCACGGTGCACGAGTTTTCGCTTGTGCGCATATTCCAGGGCTTGAGCTACAGGGGTGATGAGGCGGACGGCATCTTTCCAGGGCAAGTTCTTTCCCAATCGCTGGCGGAGAGATCCTCCATCGACAAACTCCATGACGAGGTATGGATTGCCTTCATGTTCACCATAATCAAAGACACTCACAATATTGGGGTGAGATAATTTTGCGAGGGCTACAGCCTCGCGTTCAAAGCGCTTGAACAGCATTTCAGTCTGGTCTTGAGTGGTGATGTCACTGCGAATGACCTTGAAGGCAACTTCACGCTTCAAACGGGTGTCGTAGGCACGGTAAACCGTAGCCATTCCACCCTGCCCCAATTGTTCAATGATGTGATACCGTCCTACGGTGTGACCGATCAGGTTGCTCATATTTGATACTCAATTTCTATCTGGAATTGGTTATCTATCCCTCAGAGAAGTACTGGCTCAAAACATCTGAGCCAGTACTGTGATGATCCGGAAACGATTTATGGGTTATTAATTTGCCAGGTATCGTAGGTCGGGAACTCAAAAGAGTTGTATTGTGCGATCACATTGTGGTTACAGTCTTCTGCTTTCAGGTCATACGTGCCTGCCGGCATTTGACTAAAATAGTAACTGGTGTTTGAAGCAATGGTATCAGACCCAAGCCAATCATCGCCCCAATCCGTGCTTGTGCTGGGTGAAATGTACAGGTAGCAGATGGTGTAATCACTGTAGTTATCAATGTAAAGTTCCATGCCTGTACCATCCGATCCACCTGAATCTGATAAGGTCCAGGTATCATTGGTGGGTACATCGACACCATACTCTGAGGCCAGCTCGTTGCCGTCACAATCGGTTGCCAGCAGGTCGTAGGTATCGGCTGGCACTCCGGTAATTGTATAGGATTGGCCGGAAGTGAGCATGCTGCTGCCCAGGACATC
>CAIQIV010000087.1 GCA_903871905.1 uncultured Chloroflexota bacterium
CGACAGCCTGGCGGCCTCTGCGTTGGGCGTACAGGACCTCCTGTGGCAGACGGCTAACCATCGCCCGGCGCACCAGGCGGCGGTCGAGACCATCCGCGGTGAACTGGTCGTCCGGCAGGGCAAAGCAAAATTCCAGCAGGCGCTTATCGGCGGTGGGGTCGCGAACTTCAATTTGATAGGACGAGCCCAGGCTTTGCCAGATGGCGCCGATCCTGCTTCTGCCAGGCGCAAATGCCGCCAGGCGCAGCTCCTGCGACCGGCGGGGGAAGGCAGGCATTTCAGCTGCTATTTTTTGCGCCAAGTGCAGCCGGGCCGCGAAGGCCGGGTTGATCGCCGAGAAGCCTGCCCAGGGAGGTTTTCCCAGGCTGAGGGTGTGGACAAGCTTTTCCCAGGCAGGCAGGACTGCAGGCTTGATCAGCCTGCCCGCCACGGCCCGCCCCCAGGAGATGTGCTGCCGGTTCACCAGGCGGTGGAGATTTTGAAAGAGGGCTTGCCACTCACCCTGCCGCGCCAGCCAGCAGTAATAGCCCGCCCCATCCCAGGAAATGGTCAGGTTGCCGGACTGCCCGGTCAGCAGCGAGTGGATCCCTGAGCGCTGTGCAGCCTGCAGCAGGCTGAGCACCCAGAAGGCGTTGGGCGCGGCGTGCTGGTGCTCAGCGGTCAAGCTGAGCTGTTGGCGGATGCCCTGGATCGGGCTGACCTCTGAACAATCCAGCAGATGGGGATCGATGCCGCCCACGTACTCGCACAGCGAGAGGATGCGGCTGCGTTCATCGCCGTGCTGGAAGCCAGCAGGCAGCTGTGAAGCCGGCAGGATGGGGACAGAACTGAACGCCTGCAGCCTGCTGCCGCTATGGGCCAGGAGGGGGGCAGCCAGGGCGGCAATGGACCCGGAATCCAGGCCGCTGCTCAGCAGGATACCCACTTCACCCTGGCGATCCAGGCGGCAGCGCACAGCCTCCTGGAAGAGCTCTGTAAATGCCTCGACATACTGATCGTCGGATGGAAGGCGTAGAGGCGGGGTTTTTTCGAGGTACCAATACTGCTGCACTCGCAGGCCTTCCTGGTTGATCTTCAGCCAGTGTGCAGGCGGCAAACAGCGGATGCCGGTGTAGGCGGTCTGGGTTCCATCCCCGCCGCGCCAGTTTGCCAGGCGGCGGGCCAGGGCCATCTCGTCTGCACGGCGAGGTACACCCGGGAGCGTCAGCAGGCCTCGCAGGCTGCTGGAGAAGGCAAAGAATTTTTGATCCAGATAATAGAACAGGCCGGTGTTCCCAAAGTGGTCACGCGCCAGGAACAACTCCATCTCTTGGGAATCATAGACTGCCAGTGCCCAATCGCCAAGCAGGTGGTCCGGGCAGGCGTCCCCCCAGCGCTGGTAGGCAGCCAGCATCAGCCGGCCATCCAGGATATTGGCTGGCTCAGAAACAGGGAGATCAAGCTGGCACCCCAGGGCTGTACGGTTATCCAGGCGGGAGTGTGACACCAGGATCAGCCTGCCAGGTGATACGCTGAGTGGCAGCTGGCTCTCGGTAGATGACAGGGCAACTGGTTCGGTCTTCAGGCGGGCCAGCCCCAGGGGGCCGGCGCGACACACCTCGACCGCGCCCGGCGGCCAACTGAGCAGAGACTGCGACAGCCAGAGCAGCTCATTGGGTGAAAGCGGTGCGCCATCCAGGCGGAAGATGCCCAGGATGCCCCCCATAAATTAGAGCCTTTCGAGCAGGGCCTTCTCTTCGGCAGCAATCTCCTCCTGGGTGATATACGTTCCTTTTCTGCGCATGCTGGTAAAAACACCACAGTGCATGCAGGGCATATCCTGGCGGGGCGGCTGCAGACCCATCAGCATGGCGCGAGCATAGGACATTTTTTCGTTATTCACTTCCTGCAAGAGATCGCCCTCCAGGACATTGTCACTGTAAATTCCCCAGAAGTTGCGGCTGCAGCCCAGCAGTTTACCATCCCAGTTGACCTGGGGTTTCAGCCACATTTCATAACACTGGGAGCGCTTGTAATGGGTGCGGTTCTGCTCCAGGTATTCATAACGATCGGCATACCCCACCAGGCGGCGCACCTTGTCCCGGTCCTGAACCGGCCTGGATTTTGGGAAAAAGTTCAGCTTATAGTAGATTTCCATGCCCAGGATTTCCGCCAGGAGGCGCGCCTGTTCGGTTTCATGTTCGTTGTGGCTGAAGATAACGAACTGGTAGATCAGGTGCGGGCGCGACGAATGATATTCTTTCTTCCAGGACTGGATCTTCTGGATGTTTCCCAGCACCTTCTTTAAATTTCCACCGACCCGATACTGCTCATAGCTCTTCTGTGTGGCGCCGTCGATCGCGCAGCGCATGACGGCCACCTGGTAGCGCACCAGGGCTTCCAGGGCCTGGTCGGAGGCGTCGTTCAGATTGGCACCCTCGTCAATTTCGGTGGTGACGCCTCTTTCGTATGCGATGCGTAGGATTTCCGGAAGGTCAGTATTCAGGAACACCTCGCCAAAGTTGCCCAACTCCACGCTGCGGATGGTGGGATTGTGCTGCAGGAAGCGCTCAAAATCCCTGGCTTTCAAGCGGCCTTTTCCCACCACCGGGGTGGTTTCACCGAGAAATGTGGGGCACAGCGGACATCGCAACTGGCAGAAGGAGCAGACTTCAATCCGGGCTGAAGACAGGCTGGTTATTATGCTCATAGGTTCCTCAATTGATCTGATCGATCCATTCGATGATGTGGCGGGCAGGTTGCCCACCATCCAGCGCTGCATGGCGCCGGGCAAAGGATTGTACGCTGGCCACAAGCTGGTTGTCGTCCAAAAAGGCGGTAAGCTTCTCCTCCACTGGCGCCAGTGGGTTGAAGGGATTGAGCATGATGCCCAGGCGGCGCTTGTCCAGGCGAAAAGACCACATTGCCTGTTCAACCTGCTGTGGGCAGAGGAGCAGGGGCACTCCCTGGAGGAGCATCAAGGTCCCGGCGTTATGGCTGCCCTGGCTGACCATGAAGCGGCAGCGTGAGGCAATGCTGTTCAGGTTTACGGGCCGGTCAGCGAAGATGATCTGAGGTGATTCCCAGGCCAGGCGCTGGGCCGGGTTGAGACCCGGAATAAAAGCCAGGGCCGGCAGGCGCCGCCGGCGCAGGGCCTGGAAGAGGGAAGGGAGGAAAAGGTTGGTGGCATTCGCATAGATGAAAATTACCGGTTCCTCCTGGGGAAGCTGCACAGGCAGCAAGGTTGGAGGAGAGAAAAGTTGGGGACCCATATAAGTCGTGCCCGGGCGGGAGACTGCGTAATGGTCAAGCTCTGGCAGGGTGCACAGCATGGTCTCCGCTCCGGTGAAGATGCTGGCTACTGTGTCCAGCTCAGCCAATCCTATCTCTTTTAGAACCGGGTTGACCTGGGACAAGAAAACACTTTCCATTTGCAGCAGGGAGGCTTCAGGAATATGAAACCAGGGCTGGATACCGGGCATGGGTGAGGACAGCGGAGGCAGGGTGAAGCCGGTTCCCAATGCCATGCGGGGCAGACCCAGGTGGCGTGCAGCCAGCAGGGCTCCTGGGGCATGCTCTGCCAGCACTGCGCAAGGTTGATAGGCTGCCATGATTTCATTCCACGCGACAAGGTGCTGTTTCAACCAACTGCGGCAGGTAAAGCCGTTTTTTAGCAGGTTCTGGGCATAATTTAGCGACAGGCGGCGTTCTTCGATTGGAGGGCGGAAAGGAGCGGGGACCACCTCAAACCCGTGAGCCTGGAGTGCCGGGCCAGTATTTGACCTCTCAGGGACAACAAAAACCACCTGCTGCCCGGCGCTGCGCAACGCCGTTCCAATTGGGAGCAGGCGGTAAAGATGGCCCAGCCCGCCTCCGATTTCCCAGCAGAATAAAATTTTCTTCATGGATGGGGAGGCGGGCACACAGGATTTTATTGTTATTCCTTAAGAATACCCCTGGCCGTCCCAGCTCATTCCGGTCCCGGAAAGTGTTTCGCTCTCGATATCGAAGTCGAAAATTACTGGAGTAATCCAGTCAACCTTTTCTACGCAATCCGTTTTGGGTTGTGTGTCCATCTTGGCTCCTTATTCGTTTTCGGTGAGGGTGATTAACTGCCGTTTTGATAATTGGGAAAGAAATGCCTGGACTTCTGACTGGCAAACCTCGGGGGAAACGTTAAATTCTGCCTGGAGGGCGGTGCAGAGATCGGCAAAGGTGCATGGGTGTTCCAACAGCTCCCAAATGCGCTCCCCGGTAGGGTTGACCCGGTGATAATTTCCACTCTGGATGTTTAGCATGATGAAATCCTTGTCCACCAAGCCAGCCAGGATTTCATCGGATCGGGTGATCAGGGTACCGGGCGAAATCTGTGCAAGCATGCCGCTCCTTTCTCAGTGTTCTTGACTGCTATTTTTCAGTTCGTGAATGGAGATCCACATGGCCAGGTCATCAAATTGTGAATAATCCACTGGCAGATACAATTTTACCACGGGTATGGATTTCGAGAGGGCCAGCAGGGTGGGAAAAAGGACAGCCTGGCTGCCCATTGCCTTGACAAAGCGGTAGGAGTAAATGTGTTTTATCAAGGTACGCAGTTTTTCCTGGCCGTTCAGTTGCAGGCTTTGGAGCGAGTGTTCACCGCTGCGTTCCAGGATAAATATCCTGTCCAGCCGCTCTGGACGGGTGTGCAAAAATGGGCGCGCATTCAGGGCGTATTTAGCCTGCCCCGGGCGCACCTGCCAGGCTATGGGGGGGTGATCTGTCCAGCTTGAAATCGCGGGTTCCCAAAGCTTTAGCTCAGAGCAGCCGGGGCTGACCCAGGGCTTCTCTCCCTGCAGGGTGATCACGGTCAGGTCATCATCCATCAATTGGCAGCCGCGGCGCAGAAAAGCTGCCGCCAGGGAAGATTTTCCGGTACCTTGTACTGCGCAGAGAGCCAGGGTTTCCCGTCCGGTGAAGACCGAGCTGGCATGCAGAGGTAAAATGCCGCGCTGGAGCAGCAGCGCACCCATTGCCCAGCCGGTGAGCAGCAGGCGCAGGTCATTTTCCCTTGCGCCAGGATGCGGCTGGACGCAGATCTCGCGGCCGCCCGAAATCAGAATGTTCGCCATCGAGTAGGTTTTAAGCAGGATCTGGTCGGGGATGGCCTCGAATTTATAGCCTGTGACTCGGGGCGCTGGCAGTTCAGCGGGGACTTCCCCCAGCTTAATGGAGACATCCGGGCTGCTTGCAGGGTCTGCTCCAGGCAGTTCCGAGAAAGGGAACTGGCTTTCAATGCATAATCCGTAGACGCGGTAGAAGTGAAGTGTCATGGTTTCAATAAGATTATTGAATACAGATGGCAGGGTGGATTATACTGCTGGTTGGGGTGATCATTGAAAAACCAGGCAGAGGGAATTAAAAAAGAGACAGGAAGGCCCACTGCGGCATGCGCAGCAAGACCTCCCTGTTCGCTCGGAGGAGAAGATTAAGCTGTATGAGGCAGAACAGGTGTCTGGTCCGGTTCTTCCGATTCCAGATCCACAAAACCCACCAATGCACAAGCGACCATCAGGATCGTGATCAAGATCATTGCAATTATGATTGCCAGGTCCATCGCGCACCTCCCCATCAAGATGCTAATAAATCATATACGCTGAGGGTTGATAAAAGTTGCACCTGCTTCGGTTTTGCAGGTAATATTGTTATCGGCAATATTGTACTAGCGAATACCCAATTATGGGGATCCTAACAGTTCTGTAAGTTGGTTCGAAGGCAGCAAGGCGTAATTGCAAGAAATTTCTTAATTTTTCGGAACAGCCTATTTATTTGGTAGAATGAGACTATGGCAAAGCTAGCTCAACTCAAATTCAACGATCTCGCACCGGATCTGGAGGTGCTGACCGCGGCAGGGGAAAGCATCCGCCTCTCCACCCTGTGGTCGGAGCGCGTCCTGATCCTGTTCTTTGTGCGCCATTTTGGCTGCCCGCAGTGCAAGGAGATGTTGGATGTGCTGCTGCAGGCTAAGATGGATATGGATCGGGCAGGACTGGAGATGGCAGCTGTCACCCAGGGCACGCCGGAGCAGGCGCTGGCATTTTGCCAGCAGCGTCTGCCCGGAGTGCGGTGTCTGGCCGACCCGGAGAGGAAGGTATACCGGGCTTATGGGCTGGACAAAGGCAGCCTGTGGCAGGTGCTGCTTTCCCCGGGCATCTGGGCGGCAAACCGCCGGGCGGCGCGCAAAGGATATAAGCCAGAGATACCGCCTCCCGGTCAGTCGACCCGTCAAATGTCGGGTGTCTTCATCATTGGCACGGATGGGCGCATCCGTTTACCATACTATTATTCCGACATTTCTGACCATCCACCGGCTGAGCTGCTGCTGGAGGGTTTCCTGGGGATGAGCTGGGAACATCCCTTCAACACTCCGATTCATGAAGAGAAACCATCCGAATAGGTTATGGTGCATTCATGGGAATGATTACACTGCCCTCATTTTTTGCCTTCAAGGAGATCTGGCGCAATCGCGGCCGTTTCCTCCTGTTCAGCCTGGTGATCGCTCTGATCACCGTGCTGGTGTTGTTTATTGCAGCCCTGGGGGAGGGCCTGGGGAATGGCAACCGGGAATACCTGGACAAGCTGGATGCCCAACTGGTCGCTTACCAGGAGCGGTCGGAGCTGACCATCCCCATCAGCCGTATTGACCGCGGACAGGCGGCAGCCATCCGGCGCGTGCCTGGCGTGCAAGACGCCGGGGCCATCGGCACCTCCTCGGTGGCTTTAATGATCCCGGAAAATGACAAGCCGCTGCGAATCTCGCTGCTCGGGGTGGAGCCGGGGCGCCCGGGTGAGCCAAGGGTGGTGGAAGGCCGGCAGTTGAGCACTGACCAGGCGCGCGAGGCGGTCATAGACCGGGGGACTGCGCTGCGGTCGGGGTATAAGGTGGGTGACACGATTACCATCCGCTCCACCCAGGGCACGCAGGATGAATTTTATGACCTGCGCGTGGTAGGCCTGACGGATGGGCAGCAGTATTCGCTGCAGCCCAGCATTTTTACTCCGTTCTTCACCTGGGACCGCGTGCGCCCCAAGTCCGAGGCGGAGGTGCGCCGCGCAGAGGCGATCGCCAATGTAATCGCCATCAAGCTGAGCAATCCCCGGGATGTGGAGAATGTAAAGGAAAGGTTGAAGGCCCAGGTGCAGAAGATCGACCTGGCGACCATCCAGGAGGCCATTGAGAACACCCCCGGATATGGCCCCCAGCAGAGCACGGTCAACACCCAGGCAGTGTTCACCCTGCTGATCGGCGTGCTGGTGATCGGTGGATTTTTCCAGATCCAGGTGCTGCAAAAAGTGCCGCAGATCGGAGTGCTCAAGGCGATCGGCGCCTCGAATTTCACTGTAGGGATGGCCTCGGTGCTGCAGATCATCGCTGTGACCACCATGGGTGTGCTCCTGGGCGGGTTTGGGACATTTTTGTTATCCCTGACTTTTCCGCCGACGGTACCTATCGTGTTCAATGGACAGCGAACATTAATGGCGGTTGGCGTGCTGATGCTGATCGGCCCAATCGGCGGGCTGGTCTCGGTGCGTTATGCAATCCGCATCGAGCCGCTGCGGGCTCTAGGGCTGTCATCCTGAGGAGGCGGGAATGAGTGAGATGATTGCGCTGGAAACGCGCGGGGTGATGAAAGTCTACAAAAGCGACATCGGCGAGATCCATGCGGTGGATGACGTGTCACTGCAGGTGATGCGGGGAGAGTTTGTCGCCCTGGTGGGGCCAAGCGGCTCGGGAAAGACGACCATGCTGGCCATGCTGGCGGCGCTGCTCAAGCCCACCTCCGGGCAAATCCTGCTGGACGGTATGGACCTGTCGGCTCTGAGCGATGGGCGGCGGGTTAAGCTGCGTCGCGAGAAAATCGGTTTTACCTTCCAGGCCAACAATCTGGTGCCTTACCTGACCGCCCAGGAAAATGTGGAGCTGATGCTGCGCCTGAACAACCGTTTGGATAAGGTGGGGAGGCTGCGGGCGAAAGAACTGCTGGCGCGCCTGGGGCTGGGTGAGCGGCTTTCGAACCTGCCGTCTCAGATGTCGGGCGGGCAGCAGCAGCGGGTGGCCATCGCGCGCGCCCTGATCCACAACCCCAGCCTGGTGCTGGCAGACGAGCCAACCGCCCGCCTGGATACGGAGCGCGCCTTCCAGGTGGTGGAGACCTTTGCCAGCCTGATCCACGAAAACAAGCGGGCCGGGATCATGGTCACCCATGACCTGCGCATGGTGCAGTACGTGGACCGGGTGCTGCAGATGCGCGACGGCAAACTGGTCGAGGTCTTTGACCGGCGGGAGGATATCCTGGCGCTGGCACAAGGGACCTACCGCTCCCCCACGGCGATGTCCAATTAAAAAAACTCTAATCCTTGACCGAATTGTCTCTATTGACCCGCCTCCGGTTTGCGGGTATGCTTAATGCCATTATGCCTGGAAAATATAAAACTGAAATGACGCGGCGGAGTTTTCTCCGCCTGGCGGCCCTCAGCCTGGGCGGTATTGCCCTGCGCCCGCTGGAACGCTTTGTCCGTTTACCGGAGTTTCCCAATGCTGAGCGGCTGGGACGCATCTGCGCCGGCAAGGTGGACGTGATGGCCAGGCCCGATTCGGAGAGCCAGGTGGTGGGGGCGCTCTTTGAAGACGCTATTGTGCCGTGGATCAAAGAGGTGGTGGGCCGGCGGCCGATGTGGCTGAGCCAGCGATACGTGGAAACGCCGGATGGCTATATCTATGCCCCCAACGTGCAGCAAGTGCGCAACTTGCCCAACCAGGCGCTGACCGCCCTGCCAAACAAGTCGGGGATGTGGGCCGAGGTGAGCGTGCCTTATGCCGACCTGGTGCTGGCAAACCCGCCAGGCCGGGCGCCCTGGTTGGAAAACACGACTACCCCGCGCGCCTATTACAGCCAGGTCTTCTGGGTGGACCAGATCAAAACCGGCGATGGTGGCCAGGTGCTGTACCGCATCAATGACCGCTTTGGCTCGTATGGCGATATCTTCTGGGTGGCAGGCGAGGCGCTTAAGCCGATCACGCCCGAAGATGTGGCGCCGATCAGCCCGGATGTGGAAGATAAGAAAGTGGTGGTAGATGTCACCACCCAGACCATGTCGTGCTTTGAAGGCAAGGATGAAGTGCGGTTTTGCCGGGTGTCCACCGGGGCGAAGTTTGACGCCGAGGGCAACCCGGTGGATAAATGGTCGACCCCGATCGGGGTTCACAATATCTGGCGCAAATTAATTTCGATCCACATGGCTGGCGGGACAACGGGCGGCGGGTATGACCTGCCCGGGATCGGCTGGACCACGCTGTTCTCACCCAACGGGGTGGCGGTCCATTCCACCTTCTGGCATAACAATTATGGTGTTCCCATGTCCCACGGCTGTGTGAACGCCCGCCCTGAGGATGCGAAATTTATCTGGCGCTGGACACGCCCGCAGGTCGATTACGACCCGGGTGACCTGACCGTCCAGGGCGCTGTAGGAACGAAGATCCACGTGGTTGAAACCTGACAGGAGATGACGGTAAATGATAGAAAATGAAGTTGGTCTGGGGCTGGCATTCCTGGCTGGCCTGGCTTCGTTCCTTTCCCCCTGCGTGTTTGCCCTGGTGCCGGCTTATATCAGCTACCTGGGGGGGCGCTCGGTGGCTTCGGCAGGCAGGTCGGAGGCGGCCAACCGCTGGTATACTTTCAGCCACGGCCTGGCGTTTGTGCTGGGTTTCAGCACCGTGTTTATTGCACTGGGGGTGGCCACCTCGGCCATCGGTGAGGTGCTGTTCAACCTGCGCAGCCTGCTCTCTATCCTGGGGGGATTTGTGGTGGTGGGATTTGGCCTGCATATGACCGGGTTGGTGCGCATCCCGTTTTTAGAATATGACCTGCGCCCGCAAACCATTCCCGACCGCAACCGGGGTTATTGGGCCTCTTACATGATGGGCATATTTTTCTCAGCGGGCTGGTCGCCGTGCGTGGGACCCATCCTGGGGGCGATCCTGACCCTGGCCTTCAATGGCGGGTCCATCAGCCAGGGGATCCTGCTGCTGGCGGCCTATTCTGCCGGCCTGGCGATCCCCTTCCTGTTTGCCTCGCTGGAGATCCACCTGATCACCACAGTGATCAAGCGCTATGGGCGGGTGATGCACTACGTGGAAGTGACCATGGGGGTGCTGTTGATTATTGTGGGCATTATGCTGATCTTTGGCCGCTTTGAAACGCTGGCCAACCTGGGCTCCTTCCTGGGTCCGATTGATGAGCTGCGGGTGGGGATCATCCTGTTTGTGGGCCTGGTTGCCTTGATGATCCTGGGCCTCATCCCGGCATTCCTGGCGCAGCGTAAAGGGCGCAGTTTTATCGATTGGTGGTTGTTTGGGGTGGGGCTGTTCCCGGTAGCCCTGGTCATGGCGCTGCGTCTGAAGCCGCTTTCCCCCGATGACAGCCGCTCGTCCCCAGTTTCTTCTGCGGATTGACTGGGTTTGCCGTGCCAAAGAATCTCGGCCTGATCGGAGCGGGTTTAATGGTGGGCATTGGCCTGGGGCTGCTGGCCCTGGCTGCCCGGATGTGGATCGGCAACCTGGCAAGCAGCCTGGCAGCCACTAATCCTGCCATCCAGGTCTCGCTGGGGCCGGAGACGAACAGACCGGCTGCTGATTTTACACTCACCAACCTGAAGGGCGAGAGTGTCCGGCTTTCGAGCCTGCAAGGGCATCCCGTGCTGCTGAATTTCTGGGCCACCTGGTGTGGGCCGTGCCAGCTGGAGATGCCGCTGTTTGAGAGATATTTTGAAAAGTATGCGCCAGACCTGGTGGTCCTGGCAGTCAATGCCGGCGAAACGAGCGACGAAGTGCAGCAGTTTGTAGATGAATTGGGCTTAAAGTTCACGGTTTTGTTGGATCAGGACGAGGAGGTGACCGACCAGTACCTGATCCAGGCTTTCCCGACGTCCTTTTTTATCGACCGCCAGGGGGTGATCCGCTACCGTCATATCGGCTCTTTGGATGAGGAGCAGCTGGCTGCCTACTTAAAAGAACTGGGGGTAGAAAAATAATGCGCGCCACCCTTTACAGCCGGGCGGACTGCCACCTGTGCGAGCAGGCGCGCGCTGACCTGGACCTGCTGCAGGCCGAGTTTTCGTTTGAGCTGGAAGTAGTGGATGTTGACAGCACACCGGAACTGCGCCGGCAGTACGGGTTTGAGGTGCCGGTGGTGGACATCGGTCCCTATCACCTGAAGGCGCCGATCACCTTGCAGGAACTGCGCATGACGCTGCAGGCGGCGGCGGACCGGGAGCGCCAGATCGAGGCGGTCGAAAACTCCCCGGCATTGAGCGAAATGCGCGCTCAGGAGCGTTGGACAAAGGCGGATGCGTTTACCTTCTGGATGGACCGCCATTACATGGCGGTGATCAATGCGATCGTCGCGGTCTACCTGGGGCTGGCGTTCCTGGCACCGATTCTGATGAAGGTTGGCGCACAGGTCCCGGCTCAATGGAATTACCGGCTTTTCAGCCTGGTGTGTCACCAGCTTAGTTTTCGCTCGTTCTTCCTCTTTGGCGAGCAGTATGTTTACCCTCGGGCGGAGGCAAACCCGCGCGGGGTCAAGACCTTTGAGCAGGCAACGGGCCTGAGCGAGAGCAGCGACGCTGAGGCGCTGTGGGCGGCGCGGGAGTACACGGGGAACGAGCAGGTCGGGTACAAGGTGGCCCTGTGCGAGCGGGATGTGGCGATTTACGGCGGCATCCTGCTGTTCGGCCTGATTTTCCCCCTGACCGGCAGGCGCATCCCGCCCCTGCCGTGGTACCTGTGGGTGCTGCTTGGCATGCTGCCAATTGCCCTGGACGGGGTCAGCCAGCTGGTGAGCCAGCCGCCGTTGAGCCTGATCGCCTTTCGCGAGAGCACTCCTTTCTACCGGGTGTTAACCGGCGCCCTGTTTGGCATCACTACGGCCTGGTTTGCTTACCCGGTGATCGACGAATCGATGGTCCAGTCCCGGGATTTCATGCTGCGCAAGTGGGCCAGGCTGCACCGGACGCAGAGCTAGGAAGTTGGCATGCCTTACCACCAGCCGGATGAGCAGCGCTATTATTCTTTTGATGCCTTGGATAACTGCCACGTGGTCAATGGGGTGTTCACCCGGCGCGGCGGGGTGAGCGGCGGTCATTGGCAGTCACTGAACCTGGGCGGCACGGTGGGCGATGATGCGCAGCATGTGATGGAGAACCGCCGGCGGGCATTTCGTGCCCTGGGGCGGGATTTGGAGAGCCTGTACGATGTGTGGCAGGTGCACAGCGCCACGGTAGTATGCACGGACCGGCCGCGGCCGTTATCGACCCCGCACCTCCAGGCCGATGCCATCCTCACCGACCGGCCTGGAGTGACGCTGTTTATGCGCTTTGCAGACTGCGTCCCGGTGTTGCTGTATGAGCCGCGGCGGCGGGTGGTGGGGTTGGTGCACGCCGGCTGGCAGGGGACGGTCAAGCGCACAGCGGCGGCGGCGGTGCAGGTGATGGAAGAGCGCTACGGCTGCCAGGCGCAGGATATCCTGGCAGCGATCGGCCCCTCGATTGGAGCGCATCATTACCAGGTCGGCCCGGATGTCTCGACCATCGTGCAGCAGGTGTTTGGCCAGGACAGCGCCGGGCTGTTGATCCCGTGCGGGGATTGCGCCCCGGATCGGGTACAATTGGACCTGTGGCGCGCCAACTTGCTGGTGCTGCAGCAGGCCGGGGTGCGCCAGGTGGAAGTGGCTGGCATCTGCACCGCCTGCAGCACGGAGGACTGGTATTCCCACCGCGCTGAGCAGGGTC
>CAIQIV010000088.1 GCA_903871905.1 uncultured Chloroflexota bacterium
CCAGCACATTTTATCCCTGGCATATGCAGCCGGCGATTTGCTGGTGCTGTGGGCGCTGGTGATGATTTTGTTCCGGCGTCTATCCGAACAGCAGGCTGGCCCTTTATGGTGGCTGTTTGGCGCATTTTCATTCTTGCTGGCTTATGATCTGATCACCTCCTCCCTGGAAGGTTTTTCCAGCCTCACCATTTACGGCACGCTCCGGGAAATCTTGCTGAGCGCTTGCATCCTGTCCATCAGTATTGCTGGTTTGCGGCAGCTCCTGGCACTCAGCCAACCCATTCCGGGGGCTGGCAGGTATTCGCTGGCTGGCTGGTGGGAAACAGCGCGCCTGATGATGCCATATCTCGGCCTGGGCGCATCCTTTGGGATCCTGATATTAAGCCTCATCCAACCGCAGGCGCTCAGCCCGCTGATGATCGCCATCTGGGTATCGCTCATTTTGTCGCTGGTCATTCTCCGCCAGGTATTGGTGATCCGCGAAAACCAGCGCCTGAGCGGGCAGCTTTTCCAGCTCAACGCTGAATTGGAACGGCGTGTGGTCGAGCGCACCGAGGCATTAATTGCCGCCAACCAGGAACTGCAAGAACGTGAGACCCGCATGGCGCACAATGCCCTGCACGACGCCTTAACCGGCTTACCGAACCGCACCTTGTTGATCGACCGGTTGGAGCATTCAATTCGCCGCATGCGCCGCGATCCGCAGTACTCTTTCGGCATCCTTTTTATGGACCTCGACGGTTTCAAAGTAGTCAATGACAGCCTGGGACACAGCACGGGCGATAAGCTGTTGATCAAGATTGCCCACAACCTGAGGTCCTGCATGAGAGAGGTGGATACTGTGGCGCGCCTGGGTGGGGATGAATTTGTCATCCTTCTGGATGGCTGCGCGGCGGAGAAATACCTGGTTGATGCTGCACAGCGGGTCATGGATGTGTTTGCCGTACCCTATGAAGTCGAAGCCCAGTATGTGTACATGGCAGCCAGTATGGGAATTGTGCCCGGCATCCCCGATTATGTTGAACCGGCGGACATCTTGCGCGATGCCGACCTGGCCATGTACGAGGCCAAAGCTTTGGGAAAAGCCCGTTATGTCGTATTCACCCCGGAACTGCGCGCCTCCGCCCTGGATCGGCTGATGTTGGAGAAGGACCTGCGGCTTGCCATGGAAAAGAGCGAACTGCATCTCAATTACCAACCCATCCTGAACCTGGTCGATGGTACAGTCTCGGGTTTCGAAGCCCTGTTACGCTGGCGCCATGCTTCCCATGGAATGATCTCTCCCGGGACTTTTGTGCCCATTGCCGAAGCAAATGGCATGATCATTCCGATTACTTTTTGGGTTTTTGGGGAAGCCATTCAACAATTGGCTGCCTGGAAGAAGCAGTTTCCTGCAATCCCTCTGTCGATCGCCGTCAATCTTTCAGCGCGCCTGTTCAGCCAGCCGGACCTGATGCACAGCATCGACCAATTACTGGCTGCAGCGCAGTTACCGCCCGCTGACCTTGTCCTTGAAATCACCGAAAGTGCGATCATCCAGGATACCTCGGTCGCCATAAAAATCCTGCAGGCCTGCCGCGATAAGGGGATCAGGGTACACATGGATGACTTCGGCACCGGGTATTCATCCTTGAGCTACCTGCACAACTTTCCGTTGAATGCGCTCAAGGTTGCCCAGGATTTTGTCATGCGTATCCTGCCGGGAGGGGAGAACAGCGAAATTGTGCGCACCATTGTCACCCTGGCGCGCGACCTGGGACTGGAAGTGATTGCCGAAGGGATCGAAACCCCCGCCCAAATGGAGTATATCCGCCAGTTAGGCTGCCAGGGAGGCCAGGGTTTCTATATCTCGCGGCCTCTGGCGCCGGAGGAAGCAGGTAGATTTATCAGCCGCCATTCATTCTCGCGGATCCAGAATTCGTAATCAAGAGAAGTAAGCCAGGGCCAGGCGCAGGCGGGCCTCGACCTCCTGGGGGGCGGAGCGGGGAACAGACTGCAGGGCAGCCTGGGCCTCGACCACGCTGTAGCCCAGGGCAGTGAGGGCTGCCAGGACTTCGGTGTCCACGTCACTGAGGGTGGAGATGGGCTCCAGGCCGGCCTCGGCGGGGATGCGGTCCTGCAGGTGGAGCAGGATCTTCTGGGCAGTCTTTTTGCCGACGCCGGGGACGCGGCTGAACACTTCTGGCTGCTCGTGGAACACGGCGCGGCGGATGGCGTCCGGGGAGAGCACCGAAAGCACGGCCAGCGCCAGCTTGGGGCCAATGCCGTCCACGCCGAGCAGCAGGTTGAAGAACTCGCGGCCCTCGCGGTTTTCAAAGCCGTACAGGGAAAGCGAGTCCTGGCGCACGACCAGGCAGGTTTGCAGGGTGACCGGCTCGCCGGGGTGCAGGCCGTCGCGCAGGCCGGCAGGGACATAGACCTGCAGGCCAACGCCGCCGACCTCAACCACCAGGCTGTCGG
>CAIQIV010000089.1 GCA_903871905.1 uncultured Chloroflexota bacterium
CACATTCAACACCAGCTGCTTCTCAGAAAAATCTTTGCATGCTTCTGAAACCAGCAGCCCGGTCCAGGTATCCAACTGCGCCTCTTTCCACAGGTCTTGATCAGGAGGCAGCGGCGGTTGGTCGGCGGCAAACTGGTCGGTGGACTGTCCAGGGCACCACTGGGAGGGCTGCGTCCCGGACACTGTACACACTACCTTCTCCACCACGTCCCCCGGCCGGCTGAACGGCGACAGGCTGTTGCCGGTAAGCAGCGGTACCGCTGACTTCATAAACTCAGACCACACCGGGGCGGCGCCGGTCAGGCCGGTGGTATTCTGCATCGGGGTGTAATCCGCGTTGCCCATCCAGACACCCACTGCCAGGTCAGGCGTGTACCCCATGGTCCAGTTATCATGGAAATCGTTCGTGGTCCCGGTCTTGACCGCTGCCGGGAAGGGCAAGTTCAGCACAGAATCGGCGCCAAAGGCCGGGATGCGTGCATCGATATCCGAGAGGATCGAAGAAATCAGATAGGCATGCGCCGAGCGGATCACCTGCTGCCCGGCAGGCCTGGGGGCTTCATAGATGGTTTTTCCACTGTAATCCTGGATGCGGGTGATTGCCACCGGAGGAACGCGCACCCCGTTGTTGGCGAAGATCGCATAGGCCCCAGTCAGCTCCAAAAGGGTCACATCCCCTCCACCCAGGGTCAGGGACAGGCCGTAATCTGAACGGTTCAGGGTGGTGATGCCCATCCTGCGGGCAAAAGCGATCAACCCGTTCTCCCCTGGCTGGAATGGATCATCGTAGATGCCGATAAACTCCAGCGCCTTGACCGCCGGGATATTGTACGAGTTGGCCAGGGCAGATCGCACAGTCACCGGACCATGGAAGCGCCCGTCATAGTTCACCGGGTGATAGGGCGGCGCAGGGTCATCTGGCTGCCCAGAGGGAGGAAAATCAGTGGGAACATCCCATATCAGGGTGGTGGGTGTCCAGCCTTTCTCAAAGGCCGCAGCATAAGTCAGGGGTTTGATCGATGAGCCCGGCTGGCGCGGGCTGACCGCCATATTGACCTCGCCAGAGATTGCCTGATCATTGAAATCTGCTGATCCAACCATTGCCAGGATTTCCCCGGTGCTTGGGCGCACAGCCACCAGCGCCCCATCCGTTACATGGCTGGCAGCCAGGCTGTCCACCTGGGATTTGACTAACTGTTGGGCAATGTCCTGCAGGCCAGGGTCCAGTGTGGTATATACGGTAAAACCGGAGCGATAAATGGTCTGGGCGTCAAACTGCTGTTCTAATAATGAACGCACATAATTGACCCAATGCGGGTACTTCATCTGGACGCCAGGTTGGCGAAAGGTGGCGCTGCGGATCTCGCTCTCTGCCTGTGCTGCTGCAGCAGGGTCAACACAAATGCGCTGCACGTTGTTACTGGCAAAAATACACCCCTGCTCCTGGCTGGCCTGCACCGTCAAAGTCAGTACATCGGTCATTCTCTGCAGGGTCATGTCCCGGTTGGTGTAAATGTCATACACCGCCGGGGCCTGGGGCAGCCCGGCCAGGAATGCCGCCTGCCCCAGGGTGAGCTTATCAGCCGGAACGTCAAAGTACGTCTCGGAAGCCGCCTCCACCCCATAGGCCAGGTTGCCGTAATAGATTTCATTCAAATACAATTCAAGGATCTCGTCCTTGGTATAGCGGCGGGTGATCTCAGCCGCCAGGATGGCTTCCCGCAGCTTGCGCTGGTAAGACTGCTCGCTTCGCTCCTGTGGGGTAAACAACAGGGTGCGAGCCAGCTGTTGGGTGATGGTAGATGCCCCGGAAACGGTGCCGCCGCTCTGATAATTCTGCATAAACGCCCGGAAGATGGCGGTGACATCAAAGCCCGGGTGGCTGTAAAAGCCTTTATCCTCAGTGGCGATGGTCGTCGCCACCACGAAGGGGGATATTTTATCCAGCGGGGTGTATGTGCGCCGCCCGGCCTGGGGATCCAGGATCTCATACAGGACATTGCCATTGCGATCCAGGATGCGGGTGGTCTCAAACTGCGAGGCGCGCTGGCGCAGGTTTTCAATATCCGGCAGCGCCTTCGCAATACGATAGTACTGGAACACAAGGAAAGAAGCTGCACACAGCGACAGGATCACCAGCAGGACCATGCTGACCAGCATCAGGCGCAGCAAACATCCGGCCATGGAGGAGCTGCCCTTTTTGCGCCGTGAGCTCTTCGCCACCGGCGGCGTCCTGGGCGGTGGCGGAGCGGAAACCGGGCGCCCGCTGTATGCAGGTGGAGGCTGGGCCGGCGGATAGTAACGCGGGGCGGGTGGGGGCTGTCGCTGCGGTGCGGCGGCTGCCGGGGAAACCCGCGTGGCATCCACATCCATATCCTCCAACCGGTGCGGCAGCGGGAAACCATATTGGTCCAGGGCAGGGGTGCCGCGCGGCGGGGTGATGCCCGCCTGTTCAGGGGGAACCGCCTGCCGGGGCGCCGGTGCGGTTGGGGCAGCCGGTGGGCGAGACGGCCGGGTGACCGCTCCAGATTCCGGCTGGCCTGGCCCTGGCCGGGAGGCCGACGGCTGTGTGCCATCGACAGAATACCATCCCCCGGTAGAGGCAGGCGTTCCGGTAGGATGTTTATCGAATCCCCTGTCTGGTCCGGCAGCCGCGGAGGCCGGGCTGCCAGCTGTCCCCGCTCCTGCCTGCGTGAGCTGGGACGGGGGTGGAGCTGGCTTTTTCGCCTGGGACTGGGTCTTGCTCAAAGAAGCGGCAGGCGGAGTGTCCCCGGAGATCGGGGCCTCATCCGGCTCCTGCTGAGAGGCCAGGCGTCTGAAGCGCTGCTTGTTGTCTTCTTGGCTCATTCCTTTTTACTGGATATCAGGGTCGTCCAGGTACCTTTCATCACTGTATCACCGCGCTGATTCTTCACATCCAGTTCAATGACCACAGAACCTCCACCAAGCCGGCGGATCTCCTTGGTTTCTTTCACTTCCATCTCCACGTGGATGGTATCGCCAATATAAACCGGCTTGACAAACTTCCACTCGTTGATCTCACGGAATGCAATAACTGTGCCTTCCAACACGCCGGTTCCCACCGCCAGGCCAGAGGCGATCGAGAGCCCCAGCAGTCCGTGGGCCACCCGCTGGCCAAAAGGGGTCTCCTTGCAGTACTCTGCGTCAACGTGCATCTGGTTATAATCTCCCGATAGACCGGCAAAGGCCACGATATCACTCTCGGTAATCGTCCGCCCGGCGCTGATGATCTTCTGCCCGGGTTCGAACTGCTCAAAATACATACCTCGTTTTGATGCCAGGATAGTGCTCATTCAACCTCCAGAGTTCCAATAAGATGCCGTGCTACCCTGCAATTATACCCGTATCGCCGCCGCTGCCGCAGCCCAGCGTCATTTCTTGGGGTATCCTTCAGCCCGGGACCCCGGGCTGGAAAAACACGGCACATTGCCTGCCCGAATCCTTTGACCTTTCGTCCAAGTTACCATACAATGTGCGCATGCGTGAAGTGAACCTGAAACACGGCGATCCCCTGGTATTGACGGCCGCGGCGGATGCCCGCCTGGTCCCCGTCACCTATCACAACGACCAGATCTGGGAGTTGAACCTGGGTGGAGGCGATCCTCCGGCGCTGGCTTTCCAGACCAGCTACGGACTGCGGGCGCGCTCGATGCGCATCTTCCTGCGCTTTCTGGAAGCCGACCAGTTGGCCTGTGATCCGGCTGCCTTCTTCCGCCCGCCAGCGGTCAAGTTGATTTTCCCAAACTTTATCCTGGTTCATTACTCACCTTTCGAAGGATTAGACGTCGAAGCCGAGTATTGGGTTCCCCAATCCCAGACCTGCGGCGGACGGCTGCGCCTGATCAACACCGGCTCGCGCCCCAGGCAGATCCGCATCGAGCTGGTGGGGCATCTTTTACCCCATGACGGAGAACGCATGTCTTCATCCGTGATCCAGGCCGCCCCGGTGCTGGTTGGGCGCACTGGCGGGCTGAGCCCGGTGGTCTTCATCACTGGCGGGTCGCAGGCCGGAGCGGGCTCCTTCCCAAACCTTAGCCTGGGCATCGACCTGGCGCCGGGCGGACTGCGCCAGGTGAGCTGGACACAGGCGGCTTGCGCCACCCCAGAAGAGTCCTTCACACTGGCACGCGGCACAGCCCAGCAGAAATGGGAGGCGGCGCGGGCACGGGTGGAGCTGCTGAACAGCGGTGGAGTAGAAGTGTACACCGGCGATCCGGACTGGGATGCGGTATTCCACCTGGCCCAGATGACAGCCTTTTCGCTGATCGTCGGACCTGGCTCCCGCCTGCCAGCCGCCTCCTTTGTGCTTTCCCGGCAGCCCGACCAGGGTTTCTCCGGGCGCGGAGACGGCAGCGATTATAACTACCTGTGGAACGGACAGCCCGCCCTGGAGGCATACTATCTGTCCAGCCTGCTGCTGCCATCTTCGCCCAAACTGGTGGAGGGTTTCCTCGAAAATTTCTTCTCCACCTTCGAGGAGAACGGTTATATCGACCTCAAACCGGGATTAGCCGGCCAGCGCGGCCGCCAGCTGGCAACTCCTATCCTTGCCACGCTCTGCTGGCGTCTGTACGAGGCCTCCGGAGATGCCTCCCTGCTGGACAGGCATTTCAACAAACTGTTCGCCTTCTTCAAGTCCTGGTTCTCACCCGCCCATGACCGCGACCAGGATGGCTGCCCGGAATGGGATAATGCCATCCAGGCAGGGAGCGATGAGCACCCCATCTATTCCTTGGGTCACGACTGGTCCCTGGGCGTGGATATCAGCAGTGCTGAGCTGCCATCCCTGGGTGCTTTTCTGCTGCGTGAATACCAATCCCTGGTCAAGATCGCCGGGATACTTGGGACTCAGGAAACGGTCTCTGCGCTCGAGCCTTACGCCCTGCGCCTGAAGAATAACCTGGAAGCCAGTTGGAACAAAGAGGAAGCCTGCTACCTGGGGCTGGATCGGGACACTCACTTCAGCACGCCGGGCGATTGGTTGGGCCAGCGGCAGGGAGCAGGGAGTTTTGTGCTGCACCGGGACTTTGCCCAGCCGGTGCGCCTCTTCCTGCGCATCCAGACAGATGGCGAAAGCACCCGCCGCCCGCGCATTTTTATCCACGGGGTCAACCCCGCCGGGAAACACCGCGTGGAAAAAATCGGCAGCGAGCGCTTCCGCTGGTACCTGGGCCAGGGCTCCATGACCGGGGATTTCGTCTACAGCTCTGTCGAAAAGGTGGATGTCCAGGGTTTGGACGATGGTGACCTGGTGACCTTGTATAACGTGGCTTACAATTTTATCGACCTGCCATCTTTCCTGCCGCTGTGGGCGGGCATCCCCGATGCACAGCAGGCGCAGGCGATGGTGGAAAAGAACCTGGTTAACCCGGCCCGCTTCTGGCAGCCTTTCGGCCTGTCTTCCTGCTCGCGGCATATTGCCCAGCCGCTGAACAGCACCTGCTACAGTGTTAACCTGCCCTGGAACCTGCTGATCGGTGAGAGCCTGGCGCGCTACGGTTTTCGCAACGAGCTGGCGGAGCTGGTGACCCGCCTGATGACCGGCATCGTCGATACCCTCAAGCGAGACCGCGCTTTCCGCCGCAGCTATGACGCAAACACCGGACAAGGATATGGAGAGCGCAATGCCCTTCAAGGGCTGGCCCCACTCAGCCTGTTCCTGGAGGCGCTGGGTGTGCGCCTGATCTCTCCCAAGCGCCTGTCTCTCAGCGGTCCGAACCCCTTTCCCTGGCCGGTTACCATAAAATACCGGGGGATGACTATCTTGCGCAAGAAAGAGAAAAGCGTGGTCATCTTTCCAGACGGCCAGATCGCCAATATTGAGGGGCTTGAACCGCGCCTGATTTCACTTGAACCGGTCTAAAACACAGCATGCATTTCGATAACGCAGCCATCGAGTTCATCATCCTGTTCATCTTCGTTGCCACCCTGGTCGGGCTGTTAACGCGGCGGCTGCGCCTGCCATACACCGTGGGCCTGGTGCTGATGGGACTGGTGATGGGTGTGATCAGCCAGCCGGGGATCCGCTTTCTGCCCTCCACGGTCACCGATCTGATCCACCAGGCTGAGATCAACATCACCCCCAACATCATCCTGGGGGTGCTGGTAACGCCGCTGGTTTTCGAGGCTGCTGTGCGCCTCAACTGGCGCGAAGTACGCCGCGACCTGCCGCTGCTGGTGGTGCTGGCAGTGCCGGGCGTGGTGCTGACCATGCTGCTGGTCGGGTATCTTTTCCATTTCGGCACCGGCTTTTCGCTGGCCGAGGCGCTGGTCTTCGGCGCTCTGATCTCCGCCACCGACCCGGTTTCCGTGGTCGCCTTGTTTCGCTCCATCGGCGTCCCCCGCCGCCTGCAGCTCCTGCTTGAAGGGGAAAGCCTGTTCAATGACGGTACCGCCATTGTCATCTTCATGCTGGCGGTGGACTTCGCACTGGGAAATTTCAGCTCCAACCTGGCGGTTGCCGCTGTCCAGGCAGTCCTGGGTTTTATTAAAACCGCTGGCGGCGGGCTGGCGGTCGGCATGGCCTTGGGCTGGCTGTTTGCCAGGCTGATCAGCACCATCGACGACCACCTGATTGAGACCACCCTGACCGTGGTGCTGGCTTTTTCAGCATACCTGCTGGCCGAGCGCTTCGAGGTGAGCGGCATCCTATCCGTGGTAGCGGCGGGCATCATGCTGGGTAACCAGGGGCAAAAATCCATGTCCCCCACCACCACCCTCGCCGTTAACAACTTCTGGGACAACGCAGCCTTTATCTCGAACTCCATCGTCTTCCTGTTGATCGGGCTGGAGGTCAACCTGGCCCAGGTGATCTATCACTGGCGCCCGGCGCTGTTTGCCATCTTTGCCGTGCTGCTGGCACGGGCGGTGATGATCTACGGCGTCACCTGGTTCAGCCGCGATATTCCATTGCGCTGGAGGCACGTGCTTTTCTGGGGCGGGCTGCGCGGCGCCCTCTCGCTGACCCTGGCGATGACCCTGCCCCTGCTCCTGGGCCCTGAAAGCGGCGATCCGTTAAAAACCATCGCCTTTAGTGTGGTATTATTCACTATCCTGGTGCAGGGTTTCAGCATGCAGCCGCTGGTGAGCCGATTGAAACTTGTGCAGCGCACCGACATCCAGCAAGAATATGAACGGCGGCACGCCAGGGCGGTAGCAGCCAGGGCTGCACAAAACCAGCTTGAGCAGCTCTATGCCCAGGGGCTGATCTCCCACTTCACCTGGGAGTCCCTGGCCTCCAACATGCAGCAGCACACCCAGGCACTGGCTGAGGCGGCGCGCCAGGTCATCCAGGATAACCCCTGGGTGGGCGCAGACGAATACGAGGCAGTCCGGCGCGAGACCCTTCACGCCCAACGCAGCGCTATCCTGGGCCTGCTGAACGAAGGCGTGATATCGGATGAAATCTATTCTCAAGTAAAAGGAGAGATTGACATGGCGCTCAGCGATGAATCCCCCAACTGGTCCAACCTGGCAAACAGCCAGCGTTCCGGCCCGCCAGCCATCGAATGCCTGCTGTTTGCCGTGGTGCAGATTAACGATGCCGAAAGCTCGATCCAGGCGCTCACCCATGCCGGGCTGAGCGTCACCCGCCTGGCCAGCACAGGCGGCTTCCTGGGGCGCAGGAATGTGACCCTGATGGTCGGCATGGCCGAGGCGCAGCGCGCAGAGGCTATCGGGCTGCTGGCCCGGACCTGCCACCAACGCACCGAATATATCGCCACCCCGCTGGAAGGTGCGCCCTTCCCGGTCCCCCTGACCACCGCGGTTACTGTCGGCGGAGCAACCATCTTCACCCTGAAAGTTGAACGTTATGAGGAGATCCTATGAAACTGATGATCACCATTCTGCGTGACAGTGACAGCGATCCCGTTTCCCAGGCGCTGATCTCCGCCGGGTTTGGCGTCACCCGGGTGGCTACCACGGGTGGGGTCCTGCGCCGCGGCTCCAGCACCCTGATGATCGGCCTGGAAGAGGACAAGATTGACCAGGCAATCGCAGTCATCCGCGCCCACACCGCCCCTCCGGTGGATCCGGGCGTGAAACGGGCGACGGTATTTGTCTTGAACGTGGAGGAATTTACCCAGGTGTAAAGCTTACTCGTGGAATTCTTCCACCTGGTAAGTGAACACCTGCAAATCCCTGCGCCGCCACAGGTTTCCTGGCGCGCCCATTTTCTGGCACAGGTGATCCAGGAAGTCCTCGGCCGAGGGCAGCTTGTCCCACACCTGGGGCAGGAAGGTTGCCCGCTGGTGTCCATCCCGGATCAACACCCCGTCCACCCCCGGGCGCAGCTTGCGCAGCAGGTCAGCCGTCCCCTGGTATTCCAACCGCATCGGCAGCGTCAGGCGTGAGATCTCGATCTCGATGTGCGCCAGCTCGGGCGGGGAGACCGGTGCAAAACGATAATCCTGCTGGGCGGCGGCGATGGCATGCTCCCGCACGTCCTCGGCCAGCGGCTGGTAAGGCTCCAGGGCGCCGATGCAGCCGCGCAGCTCCCCCTGCCGGGTAAGGGTGACAAACGACGCTCCAGGCGCTTGCAGCAGCGGGGTCAGCGATTTCAAGTCCAGCCTTGCCAGGCGCTCACCGCGCACCGCCGCCTCCATGGATTGGCGGGCTATCTTCAACAACACCATCTTCTCTTCCGGGCTCAGATGTTCTACTTCTTCCATACCTGACCTCTCCATCACCATCCGATTGTCTCTATCCGTTCCTGCGAGCTAACGGGAGGCGAGCTTTGCCCCCAGCCGCCAGTAAGAGCGGTCATAATACACCAGCGGCTGCCCCTCGCCCAGCTGGAGCTGCAGCACCTGGCCCACGAACAGGGTGTGATCCCCGGCGGCATGGGCGCCCACCACCTGGCAGTCAAACCAGGCCGCACCCCCTGCCAGCAGCGGCGCGCCGCTGCGCAGGGAAAAGACCGGTATGCCAGCAAAAGGCCGGTCCTCTGCGGTGAAAGGGTGGGCAAAGTGGTCTGACAGGGAATGCTGCCCGGCGCCCAGCACGGTGACCGCATAGCACCCCGCCTGGCGCACCAGGGCGTGCGTGGCGCTGGCCTGGTCCAGGGCGACCAGCACCAGCGGCGGGTTGAGCGCCACCGAGGTGAACGAGCTGACCGTCATCCCGCCCAGGCGCTCCCCCAGCTTGGCGGTGACCACGCTGACCCCGCTGGCCCAGCGGCGCATGGCCTGGCGAAAGTCTTCCGCAATGCGGTCAGATCGGAGAGCGTCGTGTAGGGAAAGAGTGTAGGCTATAGTGTA
>CAIQIV010000090.1 GCA_903871905.1 uncultured Chloroflexota bacterium
ATTCCTTAAGGGTTTTTGAACGGAGAGATGCGCCATGTATGATTATCCAATTGACGATTCAAACACAATGTCAAAATCCAGGAGGAAATTATGGATAGGAATTGGATTGGTTTTCCTGCTTCTGCTAATCCTGGGAGGCTTCCTGTATATCAAAATTGGGTCCATGCGCATGGCCAGTGCTCCTGATTCTCTTGCTATGTCGGGTGTCAACATTAATGGCTGCGCCATCAAGGTCTTTACCCAATGCCAGGAAGCCAACCTGAGTCAGGCTCAGTTAAAGGGGGTGGATCTCCATCGCTCCAAATTTGCTGGGGTAGATTTATCCCTGGCAAATCTTGAAAATGCAGATCTCAGCGGGGCTGATCTTTCAAACGCTAACTTAACTGGCGCTCACCTGAGCCATGCCAGGCTGATCGGTGCCATCCTATCGGGGGCAAACCTCTCCCTGGCAAACTGCCAATTCACCGATCTATCCCAGGCCGATTTAACCAATACGGATTTAACTACCGCAAATTTCACGGGGGCTGATTTTTCTGATGCCAATTTGAATAATGCCAAATTAACAGGCACAAATATGACCGATGCCAATCTTGCTTCCTCACAAATCACTGAAGACGCACTTGCTTCAGCAATCCTATGTAGGACAAAAATGCCTGGCGGTCCTGTAAGCAACCGGGACTGCCCTTGAACTGATGATATAATGGGGAGGAATATTTGAGTTTGTTAAAGGAGAACAGAATGAACCCAAGCAAATCTATCTTATTGAGAAGACTTCTGTCAATCGTGGTGCTTTCAATTCTGCTCATGGTGGTGGTCCTGCCGACTGTACAGGCCCAGGCGCATCCTAAGCCGCCCAAGACTTACATTCCATCTAGCGCTGAATGTAAAACATACCAACGCTGGGGAGAATACTTTAACCAATATCCACCCCAGAAATCCTATTTACTGACCCCGCCAAAGCCTTATGATTTTGTGGCCAAAGGCCAGTCGCTGCCAGAAATCGAAAAACTTTATCGATACAACCCAATCACAGATACCTTTGTGGAATGCACTTCTGCAGAAACAGAGCCACAGAATACTGTCATCTGGGTGAAATAACCTTTGAATTCACACCCTTCCTGCGTCAGGTAGCTTCACTATCTGGCGCTTTTTTATTCCTGGGTCATCTCGGAGGCTCGAATGGAATACCGTTTTTTTGGAAGAACTGGGATAAAAGTATCCCCGGTTTGCCTGGGAACGTATAATTTCGGAGACCAAACTGGAGTTAAAGCTGCTGCGCAAATCATCCAGACATCCCTTGATGCTGGGATTAATTTCATTGATACAGCCGATTCGTACCACCATGGTAAAAGTGAAGAAATAATAGGGGAGGTCCTAAAGGGCAGGCGGAACCAGGTAGTTCTGGCTACAAAGGTTCATTACAAAACAAGCGAATCCCCCAACGATCAAGGAAATTCGCGCCGTCATATCTTGAAAGCATGTGAAGACTCATTAACTCGCTTGAAGACCGATTATATCGACTTGTATCAAATCCACCGGCCCTCTTCCCATATTCCAGTTGAGGAGACCCTCCATGCATGCTCCATGCTGGTAAGGAGTGGGAAGGTCCGATATATTGGAACTACGACTCACCCTGCCTGGATGATCCTGGAAGCAATATATACCAGTAAAAACTATAACTATCCAATGTATGTCAGCGAGCAGTCCCCATACAATCTGCTCGATCGAAGGATCGAAAATGAAATAGTTCCCATGGCGCAGCGCTATCATCTGGCATTACTTCCCTGGGCTCCATTGGCGCAGGGTCTCCTGGCTGGCAGGTATCAGGCTGGACAGCTCCTTCCGGAGGATTCCCGCGCCGGTAGGTTGCCAGAGAGTATTTATGCCGAACGAATCACCCAACAAGGAATTTCAGTTGGAGAAAGATTCACTCGGATGGCTCTGGATTTCAAAAAAACACCGGGGCAGCTTGCCCTCTTGTGGTGCAAAGATCAACCAGGGATCACTGCACCGATCATTGGGCCTAGGACATTGACCCAGCTCACGGATCTGCTGCCAGCCCTGGAAATGAGCCTGTCTGAGGAGGAGCGCACCGCCTGCGAACAAATCAATCCACCCGGCGGGCACATTACCAATTTTTTTAATACATCCGGGTGGATGAAGTGATCATTGGATAAACAGTTCTTCGCTTTATCCCTCACCGATCGAAATAAATGCTTTTTCCAGTAATGGATAAGGGAATCCCCATAATAAAATCCCAATCAACCAATCCCATCTCCCGCGCGACAGCCCCAATGCGGTACATGATCCGGTTGTCCACATTCATCAGGCTGGCAGTTTTTACTGCGGAGCCAAGGGCAATACCCATATCCAGAATTCTTAAGGCACATATTGGCCCCACAAATTCACTTCGGGACTTCTGAGCACTGGTCATCTCAGCGCAGGTATCAAACCCACACGCTCCACAGTCCAATCCACTGAATGAAGCGTCTTTAAGGCCAATTAGCACCACTGCATTTGACCGTCTCACATTGCCTGCATCTCGATCAAAATTCTTCTTGGATGTTCTTTTCCCGTAGGCATCCATGGATTCTGCCAGTTGAATAAGCTCAGATCCTTGCAGGATGCAAACTTCAACAAAATTCTCTCCCTTTGTTTTTGGAGCCGTAATTGCAGAAACGGCCATTAATTTCGCAACCTGATCCGCACATTCATCTGCAAATTTTGAGATATCCATAATCAGTTATCCTCTCGTTTAAGTTTGATGTGGATTATATCTAAAAAAACAAGAGCCACCTCCCCAGGTTACCATTCAGGTTTCCGCTGTGAGGAATTTCACGCTACCGACTTATGGTAGAATAGTGACATTCCCTGTGGAGAAGATTGCCATGTCTTATAAAACCATTGACGGGAAAATGCATGCAAAAGTTATTAAAAAGGAAATCCAAAACAGGGTGGTTTCTCTTAAAGAGTGCGGCTGGATCCCTCGTCTGGTATCTATTACAGTCGGTTGTCCACCTCCAGTCTGCATCTACGTAGACAATCAACGACGGGCATGTGAACAGGTTGGCATAGAATTTGAAAACCGCTCCTACCCGGATGATGTCTCCCAGCTAGAACTCTTGGCTGCGATCCAGGTATGCAATGTTGATCCTCGCGTAACGGGGGTTATCCTGCAGAGGCCGGTTCCAAGGCAATTAAACCTTTCACAATTACAGAACGCCATCCATCCCAGTAAGGACGTGGAGGGGATGAATGCAAAGAATATCGGGAATATTGTTTATGGCGATTACACACTTGGTCCCTGTACCTCTCTTGCATCAGTTTACCTGCTTCGCTCAACTGGATTATCACTACAGGGATTAGAAGTTGTTGTTGTTGGTCATTCAGAAATCGTAGGAAAACCCATCGCTCTTCTGTTGGTTGAAGAGCTTGCCACAGTGACTATCTGCCACCATGGCACTCGCAACCTATCCATGCATACCCGCCGCGCCGATGCCCTGTTTGTAGCAGTTGGGAAACCAGGTTTAATTACCGGTGATATGATCAAGCCTGATGCAGCAATCATCGATATTGGGATCAACCAGATCGAAGAGATTACACCTGATGGGGTTCACCACACCCGGATTGTTGGTGATGTCGACATGGGAACTGCTTGCGATGTGGCAGGCTGGATTACCCCTGTCCCAGGTGGTGTTGGTCCTGTGACAGTAGCGATGTTGCTAAAGAATACGGTCATCGCTTTGGAAAAACAAAAACTACGCTATGAAGATGCTATGCGCTAATCTCGCTGCCATAACAGCTCTGTCGCCTCTATGACAGATCGATCACCTCAATCGAAGTTGTATCACGTTTACGTAATGTCTCAGTACTTCCAGTGAAGATAACCAGTCTGGAATCCAGATTCATCTCCTTCACCCAATTGGCTGCGTAGCAGTTCCAGTGTTGTGATTTTTCTGGCTCAAACACCGGAAAGACCCCATAACTAAACGATAATTCTTGGCAAATCTTTTGCACCTGGCTGATTGCAATAACCCATGGACGGTGGCGAAAGCGAGCCAGTTTACGCGCAGAATTTCCAGTGGTCGTCATGGTAAAAACAAGCCCAGGCTCGAGCGAATCGACTGTTAGATAAACAGATAATGAGATTCTATCTTTTCGCGAGAGTTTACCATTGGCTTCCATAGCCCTTAGTTTCTCGGGTACAAATCCTTCAGTCTGGTGCATTTCAGTAAAACAAGCAATTGAGGACATTGCCGCCACTGATTCAGCCGGATATTGGCCAACTGATGTCTCCCCCGATAACATCACGCAATCCGTCCCATCAAGTATTGCATTCGACACATCGGTGACTTCAGCGCGCGTTGGCCGCCGGTTGGTGATCATCGACTCCAACATATGAGTTGCAGTGATAACAGGTTTTCCAGCTAGGTTTGCCTTATGGATAATCTCCTTCTGGATAATAGCCACCTGTTCAAACGGCACTTCAACCCCCAGGTCTCCGCGCGCCACCATGATCCCATCCGCAGTCCGGATAATATTGTCCAAATTGTTCAAGGCGCGGGCCCGCTCTATTTTTGCGATAATGAATGGCTCATAGTGCATTGATCGGGCTGCCTGACGCACAGCTTCAATGTCAGCCGCATCCTGTACAAAAGATTGGCTGACCGCATCCAGCTGGTATTGGTATGCAAATTGTAGACATTCTCGATCCCTTTCCGTAAAGGCTGCTATGCCTAGGTCAATACCAGGGAAATTGACACCCTTCCGAGAGCGCAGTTCACCTCCTACAAGGACAATAGTTCGCACTTCACCCGGCAGGACCTCTTCAACCTCTAGTTGTATATAACCGTCATTGATAAATATCTTATCACCTGGCTGAACCACTTCCGATAAATGAGCAAAACTCATTGAAACTCTTTGCTCATTTCCAACCATTTCTTGTGTTTGGAGGACAAATGGTTGGCCTTTCACCAGCTGAATGGGTTCCCGCTCTATTACCCCTATGCGCATTTTAGGCCCCGGCAGATCCCCCATGATCGCCACTCTTTGACCAACTTTTTCCGCTGCAGTGCGAATCGTTTCAATCACTTGCGCATGCTTCTCAAAGGAGCCATGTGAAAAATTGATCCGGGCGATGTTCATCCCATTACAGATTAGCTCCTCCAAAACATCCAATGATTCTGTTGCAGGTCCGATGGTAGCAACAATCTTTGTTTTCTTTATAGGTAGATTTGATTTTTGCATCGTGTATACTCAATTCTTGGCAGGATAGAGAGACCAGGAATATTATAACCTTCATCACTATTTCTCATCACTACAGTTATAATCCAGGGATAGTGCAACCCGGTTGAATTTTCCCTTCCTCAATATCCCAATATTTCAAACTTGGAGGCCTCTATGCGTATCCTTGACCGCTCAAGACTAGAAGAGCTTTTGAAGAAAGAGGAGCAGCTTTTCCTTGCCGAGCACCCCAAATCAAAGGCTCTTTTTGAAAAAGCCCGCGAACATTGGCAGGGCGGTGTCCCTATGCTCTGGATGGTCCGTTGGGCCGGCAGCTTCCCCATATTTGTGACGGGGGCACAAGGCGCTCACTTTCGCTGTGTAGATGGCTTTGATTACGTAGATTTCTGCCTGGGAGACACCGGCGCTATGACCGGGCATGCCCCGCAGCCTACGCTTGAGGCAATCCGCCAACAATCTGAGAGAGGTATCACATTTATGCTGCCCATCGAAGATGTACTTTGGGTTGGCGAGGAGCTCAGTCGGCGCTTTGGCCTCCCTTTCTGGCAGCTCACCTTGACTGCGACAGATGCCAATCGCTTTGCCTTACGCATGGCCAGGCATATAACCGGTCGTCCAAAGGTGCTTGTTTATAATTATTGCTACCATGGAACCGTTGATGAATCTTACATTACCCTGGATGAACGAGGCCTTCCTGGCTCTAGACGCAATAATCTTGGCCCTCCCGTCGATCCAGTTGTTACCACAAAAGTAATCGAATTTAATGACATTCCCGCCTTGGAACATGCGCTGGCGCCGGGGGATGTTGCATGTGTCCTGGCAGAGCCTGTGATGACAAATATTGGCATTGTTCATCCAGATCCTGGTTACCATGATGCTTTGAGAGAGATCGCGCGAGCCACCAATACAATTCTGATTATTGATGAAACCCATACTATCTGCACTGGCCCAGGAGGGTATACAGCTGCTCACCATCTGAAGCCAGACATGTTGACACTTGGGAAACCAATCGCTGGTGGTATTCCTGCGGCTGTCTATGGCTTTTCTGAAGAGGTCAACGACCGGTTTATGGCTCTCTTGGAGCTAGAAGATGCAGATGTAGGAGGCATCGGCGGTACCCTGGCAGGAAATGCCCTTTCGGTTGCATCAATGCGCAACACATTGGAAAAAGTGCTTACTGCTGAAGCATATCAGCAAACCATCCCCCTTGGTGAACAGTTCGAGCAGGGGGTCTTATCTGTGATTAAAGAATGGGAGCTCCCATGGATTGTGAAGCGCCTGGGGGGCAGGGTAGAATACTGGTTCAGGCCGGTTCCCCCTCGAAACGGTGGTGAGGCTGCGGCTGCGATAGATAGCGAGTTGGACCGCTATATGCACCTATTTGCCTTAAACCGCAAAATCCTGATGACACCTTTCCACAACATGGCGCTGATGTCGCCTGCAACCACCCAGGCTGATGTGGACTATCACACCGCTGTCTTTAGGCAGGCTGTTGAATCTTTATTTTCATAAAACGCTTGAATAACTGGCTGGGATCCATGGACATGATGTTCGTGGATCCCATGTTTATTTATCCAGATCCAATCAATGACCAAAGGCAAGAAAACCATGGTATGATCAGAATAGGTTGAATTCCATCTCTCGCAGAGGCATCCCCATGATTACATATCCAATACCGATGGTACCTGGTCCAGTAAAAGTTCCACAGGCTGTTCTTGAAGCTTACCTGACAAATTTTGGATCTGCTGACCTGGAACCGGACTTTGTTGAGCTTTATCAAAAAACTGAAGCAAATTTGCAGGCGATATTCGGATCAAAAAATCAGGTAGTTATCCAGACTGGCGAGGGGATGCTTGCCTTGTGGACGGCTTTAAAAAGCTGCCTTGTCCCTGGGGATCGGGTGTTAGCCATTGCCACCGGGCTGTTTGGTGCTGGTATTGGGGACATGGCGCGCTCGATTGGCGCAGTTGTCCGAACGATTGATTTTCCTTATAACCAGACGGTCCATGATTGGCTGTCCATTGAGCAGGCTATTGCTGAATTTCAACCCAAAATGATCACTGTGGTCCACTGTGAAACTCCATCGGGAACATTAAACCCTTTGCAGAAATTGGGTGAGTTGAAAGCCGCTTACCATATTCCCCTGCTGTATGTTGACGCTGTATCAAGCCTAGGAGGCGTACCATTCCTTGCTGATGAATGGCACGTAGATCTTGCTTTGGGTGGGTCTCAGAAAGTGTTATCTGCCCCAGCAGGTATGTCGTTTCTGACAGTCTCTGAACAGGCCTGGGAAATTGTTGAAGAGGTAAATTATCCAGGCTACGAGGCATTGAAGCCATTCCGCCACGCAGTTCGAGATATGTACTTTCCATACACCCCCTACTGGCATGGCATGGCTGCACTTTACACTGCCACAGAAGCCCTGATCAAGGAAGGTTTGAACAACAGCTTTCAACGGCACACCGCCGCTGCTTCTCTCTGCTGCAGCCGCTTGGTTTCCTTGGGATTTAGCTTGTACCCGGATCCTTCTGCTATCTTATCCCCTACCATCACTGCTGTCCATGTCCCCCAAGGCATTACCTGGGCCGAGTTAGATCGGCGCATGCGCGACAGTGGGCTTGTTGCTGGCGGAAACTATGGACCACTTGCCAATAAGGTATTTCGCCTGGGTCATATGGGTACTCAGGCTGATTTGGAACTTGTAAACCAGGCTTGTGATGTGCTCTCCACTATTCTTTCGGCT
Organism: uncultured Chloroflexota bacterium; assembly: GCA_903871905.1. GTDB lineage: Bacteria > Chloroflexota > Anaerolineae > Anaerolineales > UBA4823 > CAIQIV01. Next base: position 7,988 of record CAIQIV010000090.1, read on the forward strand.
TTGTAATCTGGCAAAGCATTTCAATGGAGTAGAGATTACAATGCAATCATCCCCTATTTCGCGCGGTCTCGCTCCGAAGAATAGAGTGCCACAAGTCGGGCCATAATGATTGTGATGAATAAAACCCCTGTGATCATCTCCAGGTTAGCCAATGAGCGCGCCCACCAGGAAAGTGGCTGGATATCCCCGTATCCTGTTGATGTAAGTGTAGTGTAGCTAAAGTAGACAAGCTGCTGCCATTGGACGGGGATGCCGGCAGTGCTCCCATCGTGGAAGGAGTTCGGAATGAGCATATCCAGCAATCCATACAGTGGGACAAAAACAGCACCTAGCAGCAAATACATAGCCACAGCCGCATACAAAACATCCCGAGTAATTACTTTGACAATTGCCAGGAAGCGCGCCAGTATCCAGACCAGCATCATCAGATAAGGGATTAACGCTATATAGGTTAGTAAAACAGCCCATGTCAGACCTGGGTTGGTCGCATAAACCAGGCTGGCTGTAAAATATATAAAACCGGTCATTGCCAGGAAAAGTGTGTGTCGCCGGGAATCACGTCCCACGATCACACCAACTGTGATCATCGAAGCGTACGCGATTTCATAAACCACCAAGGCGGCAGTCCCATAAGCTGTGATTGGGTAGCCGAACTGAACCAAGATAATCAATGCCAGGAGATAAATAACCTTCCCTTCAACGGCATGCTCCAGTGCGATATCACCATCCATAATCCGATTATAGCATGAGGATAAATCCCCAACCAGCATAGCCTCAATTCGAGTCACACATAGCCCGATCACTCATAAGCCAGGACCTCTCGCACAGTGAGACGGGCGGCATTGAGCGCCGGGAAATAGCTGGCAACCGCACTTAACAGGAGGACAATAACCATCCAGATCCAAACACCAGTAAATGAAAAGGGATAATATACAGCTACCCCCAAAATAGGAGCGGTAACCCCAGCTCCTAAGATCGAGCTCAGCGGTACCGCTAACAAGATGCCAAAAGCCAGGCTGATCAATCCAATCATACAACCTTCACTGATAAATAAGAGCATAATGGCGCTGGAGCGAGCACCGATAGCGCGCATCACCCCAATCTCTCTTGTTCGCTCATACACATTGATCGTCATGGTTCCCATTAAGCCCAATCCCCCAACAATAGCCAGCAGCAATGACATAATCAGCAACAGGCTGATCACTACCCCAAATGATGCCTCCCCTTCGGCTTTCTCAGTCACCATAACTTGTACGTCGCTCACATGTATTTTGGCACTTTCAAACTGGGCTTCTAACTCTTTTGTCCGCTGCAGTACATATGCTGGATCGTTATTATCTAATGCGATCAAGACAGCATCTGCTTTCCCTTGTTCAGCCAGGATCCGCGCCAGGTAATCATAAGTGATATAGATCATGCGTACACCCAGCCCCAAGCTGACCCCAACGATCTTAAATTGTCTTTCACGACCGTCGATCTTTAACACAACGGTATCGCCTACTTTCATCCCAGGCTCCTCTTTAACAAAGTTCGCATCGACAACCACAGCGGCCTCATCACCTGGGATCAACCAGCGTCCTGCCAGCATACGCGGCGATTGAGCCAATTGTGAATCAGCGCGTGGTGAAAACAAGAAGTTGGTTGGGCTCTGGCTGCCATCGGGACGTACTAACCTGGCTGTACGCTGGAACCAGAAGTCCACAGCCTGGATATCCTTAGACTGCCTTGTCAAGCTCTCAATGCTTTGTTTATATTGAGGGCGATCAAAGGTAATCATGATCTCAAAATTCCACCAACGCATCAGGTCTTCCAGCAGCGTATCAAGGGAATCTTTAACACTGATCACACTCATAAATATTGCGCCAGCCAGGGTCAAAGTGATGATTGTCAGTACCAGGCGACCTTGAGAACGAAATGTATTTCGAAGTGATAACATAATGGGAGGAGATAGGATACCCGATTGTATCCAGCTGCCAAGCAGCATACGGTTCACCAGATTCGGACGCCGCTCCCCCCCATCCAAACCGCTAGCCGAAATTGCTTCACGCACCGTCAAGCGCAACTGGGTAACAAAGGGTACCAGGGATGCCAGAATAGGCACTGTGATCCCAACAACGACCTGGATTGCTAATGCCTGCGGAGGAACCCCCAGGTCGACCGGGTCAATATTAAACATACGCGCCAGGTATAGGCTCAATTTTTCTGCCCCCACCTGGCTGAGTGGGAGCGAAATAGCTAACGCACACAACCCATAACTTGTTACCATTACCAGATACATCCTGGCAATCCTGGAGATGCTGCCTCCTATCGCTTTCATGATCCCGATCTGGCGTCTTTGTTGAACCAGCAGGGCATAAACAGTGTTGGTGATCAAGAAAATACTTAAGAAAATCGCCATGGCGCCAATTAACCCCATCACCAGCAGCAGCGCCTCCAGGATATCTTGCATCGGTAGTTGACCAGGTTCAGCTCCCATGGTAATTGGGATGGTCATTCCCGTACGCTCTACTTTATCTCGAACCCGGTTTAACACATCCTGTATATCATCACCACTTGCATGGGAATCAGCAATAATTGCCAGCTCATTAAATCCATATGGCTGTCCCAACCAGTTCAATGTTCCAAAGGAAACATATCCATATGGCGAGCCATCAAATTGGGCGGGAAGTTGAGCCATATCGCTAACGACCCCAGCAATTGGCAGCCATACCAATTTGTCTTCTGGTGTGCGAACTAATACTGCATCTCCCACCTTAAGACCAACCACATCTAATGCAGAACGTTCGATCAATACTGCTCGATCCGGTGGTGGCCAGGCCCCTGAAACAGCAAAAACCTTGTTCACTCTCATTTTTTCGTAGTCTTCGACTGCAAACAGGCGCAAGTTGCCCCAGTCTCCTGATCCTCGTTGGTATCGCAGAACCATATTTCGCCGTGCATCAACCTGCAAGACTCCCGAAATACCCTCCATCGAGCGAACAAATTCCTCATCAAACAGCTCCGACGTACGGATGATCCCACTAGATGGATTGATAAGAGCAAAGGATTGGCTCATCCCGGATAATAAAATGGAACGCGCTCCAATAATCACTCCCAAAGCCGTCAGACCAACGCCAATGGATAACACAATCAGCAGCGTCCTGACTTTACTGCTCCATAAATCCCGCAGAACCTTAATCCAATGAACTGCTATCATATCTTAAGCATAACCAGAATGAGAAACTTTGTCATCCACCCTGGGGTGGATATTCGGGTGGAGTCAGAGGAGATATTTTGTACTAAATGGATTTCATTTTTAATCCCCGGTTTACTGCCTGAGCACGGGTTGAGACCCCCAGCTTACGAAAGATGTGGTTCACATGTGTTTTTACCGTACTGAGGCTGATCACCAGGCGCTCAGCGATTTCAGAATTTGAAAAGCCTGCCGTGATCAATTCCAGGATCTCCACTTCCCTTGCAGAAAGCTGCCCATCTGTTCCCGGGTTGATTCTACCAAGCACGGTTTTACCCCGAGCATCCTGAATACAGGAAGGAAGGATATCTTGGACAAAGCCCTGAAGCTCAGGTGAGAACCTGCCAGGTTTGAGAAGGCGTTGCAACAGGCGTTTCATGGGCTCCCCCTCGTCTACAAAGAGACATCTATAACCCTCTGTTGCCCCCAGCTTTAGCGAGCAAGTCAAGGTTTCCTCCGCCTGAAAACCACTTCCCATTGCATCCAGAACTAGGGCATGCAAAGCCAGGGATTCCATCTCCAATCCCCTCCAACCACCATCCCGTGCCTGCTGAATATTTTTCTTTGCCAGTTCTGAGGCTTCTTCCCATTTTCCTTGTGCTAGATATAAGCGAATGATTGTATTTTTCTGTACCAATTTCGGATATGCAAAGTTATGACCATAACCAGAGCTTACCTCAGCCTCAGAAATGCCTTCAGCCCAGAAAATTGCGGCGGTAAGCCTATCTTGCGCAATCCACAATCTGGCCTGGTATGCTTCTACAATCATTCGAGTATAGATCGCAACACGCTGCTCTCGCACAAAAATCTGGGCTTTTTCAAACCAAAAGCTTGCCTGATCCTCATCCCCAAGTGAAAAGGAGATGCGCGCCATTGAAACATATTGATCAGCCAACACCTCCGCATTGCCCCACGCTTCCGCAAGATTAATTGCTTCTTTCATTAGATCCTTTGCCGAGAGTAGGTTGCCTCGCTCCCGATGAATTTCCCCCAATCCCTGGTGCATCAATGACTTACTTAATGTGCCAGGTCTCAGAGCATAAGCGCCAACTGGACGAATTTCCGGTTCACCCAGGAGCAGCCCCTCCTGGAAAATTTTTTCAGCCTGGAAAAGCTTACCGCGCAATATTAGCATCATTCCCAGTGTATACAAGGAAAGCAGGACAACCAGGATATTCCCCGACCTGCGGCTGGTCAAGATACTGGCAAAAAAGTCGCGGCTGGCTGCAGAATAATCATCCACGCCCAATTGAGATACGCCTTTTACCCAGGTAGCCAGGTGATAGATAAAGGTATCATGGTCATTAAGATAGCCCAATGCCTGCTCTGCAAGATCCCCAGATTGATTCATATCCCCCTGGTATAGAACCAGTAGAGAGCGCGCAGCCAGGATATTACCCAGCATCCATTCTCGGGTTATGCCAGGACTGAATCCTGAGGATAATTTCTCAGGCAAATTATCCAGCCAGCTTTCTGCCTGTTCCAACCAAAATGCCGTTCGTTCAAAATTTGAACTGCTTAAATGCATCCAGGTATTGATAACGCACAACCGCGGACGTGATCGGATGACTTCATCTGGGAGGTGTTCCATCCAATCTTGCAGGGTGACTAATTCACCTCCCATCATCACTGCTTCAGCTGCGTCCTCGATTAATATTCCAGCCTTGTTAAAATCCTTCCCCGCCAGGGAGTGATGAATTGCCACACTCAACAATGCAAGGTTACCACCTTGTGCATAAGCCTCATTGGTGTACCAATTACTGGCGCGTTGATGATAAACCTTATCTTCTTCCGGACGCAACATCTCCAACCTTTGATGGAGCATTGTCTGAAACAATGGATGATATCGGTACCAGCGGCGGGTTTCATCCATTGGCGTGATAAAAAGGTTATCGTCTTCCATCTTGTGTAGCAAAGTCTGGCTCCCGGTTAACCCAGTAACCATATCACACAAGGAACCATTCAGCCGGTCGAGGATGGAGGTCGTTAACAAAAACTCCTGGACTTGCCCTGTTTGCCGAAGTAAAACTTCCTGGATTAAGAACTCATCAATCAGGTGATGTCCGCCTGTAAGCTCGACGATAAATCGGCTGGCTTCCTCAGGGTTGCTGCCACGCAGAGTCAGAGCCGCTAACTGCAGTCCCGCCACCCAGCCCTCAGTGCGCTGCTCAAGGGCTGTCACAGCTTCGTCATCCAGATCTAATCCCATCGTTTGGCGCAGGAACTGATCACATTCCGCCCAGGAAAAACACAATTCCTGGACATGTAGTTCAAAAACATCTCCATGCGCACGCATATTTGCTAACGGCAACAGGGGGTCGGTGCGCGTTGTGATGAGCAGGTGAAAACGGAATGATTGGTGCTCTAACAGAAATACAATCGCATTGAGTGCTGGTCCTGGAAGTAAGGTATGAAAATCATCTAACACAAGCCAGAAATCATGGTTAGCCTCGGACGTTCGGTTCAAGATCTCAATTAGGTAAGACTCTACCGGAATCTGGATATTTTTTTCTGGTAAGTCATCCATCTTGAATCCAGCTTCAACTTGAACCACCTTCAAGGCCTCTTGGATATAGGTTAGCAAGCGGGCAGGATCATTATCATCCGGATCAATGGTCAGCCAGGTAAAAGGTGCTGAGATAAAACGCAGCCACGACGCAGCCAGGGTGGTTTTTCCATATCCGGGAGGCGCCGAAATCATCACCAACCGGGTATGCAAACAACTATTCAAACGGTCAAATAATCTTGTGCGATTGACGTATCCTGGCCGCAGCGCTGGGGGAATGATCTTGGTTTTCAGCAGTGTTAGCATTCTGAATTTCCTGACAGTAACCGCTGAAAGTTCAACACTTTCTCAAGCTTTAACCAAACGAAATGGCTACCCCGTTCGTTTCAATACAACGAGGGCAATATCATCCTGTCGGGGCGAATCAGATGTAAACAATTGTAATTCTGCAAATAATTCATCGCAGATATGACTCGCAGATTGACCATGCCGGGAGCGCATGAAATCAATCAAACGCTGCTGGCCAAAAAACGACCCCTGCGGGTTCTGCGCTTCGGTTACCCCATCGGTATACATCAGCAGCACATCCCCTGGCGTCATTTTTACGATCTTCTGCGTCCAATGTGCATCCTCTATAATCCCTAATGCTTTCCCGGTTGGCCGCAGAAGATCGATCCCTCGCCCTTTGATCGCGCTGACCAGCAATGGAGGCGGATGGCCTGCATTGACATAGTGGATGCGCCCTGTCGAAGGATCAAGGACTGCATAGAATGCTGTGACAAACATGGACCCCCTGGTATCGCTCAAGATCCGCTTGTTTACCGCACCCATACTGAAAGCCGGAAGGGTTGGGTAATTTACGGCGTACGTGCGGACCAGGGTATTGCTTAAAGCCATAAACAGCGCAGCCCCCATCCCTTTATCAGTCACATCTGCAATAACAAATCCCCAGTGATTGTTTGCAAGAGGGAGAAAATCGTAAAAATCGCCAGAAGTTTCGCGTGCCGGGGTCAAGCGGGCAGAAATATCCCAACCAGGCAGCATTGGCTCCTTATCCGGCAGGATATCGGATTGGATCCTCCCCGCCATAATCAATTCCTGCGAAAGCTGCCCATTCTCCGAGCGCCGCGTAATCTCCGGGAAGAGATTCAAATTGTCTGAAAGTTGAACTGCCAGAGATTGGATTATCTCCATCAGATCACGATTCGAGGGAAGCCTGCCTTGCAAGCTGACTGCCTGCAGCCTTTCCACCATTTGCAGCAGGTATTCGTCCTGGATCACCTCCAGCGAGGGCTTATGCTGGGTGATGGAAACGCCGCGGGTGATATGACGCAGGGCCTGGACAAACCCTTGCTCGCTGATCTCCTTTTGAATGACATAAGCTGAGCCTTCATCCAGGTCAATCTGCCCTAGCTCTTTCTCCGACAGGGAACTCATATGAATGATCTTGATTTTTGGCCAACGGTTGAGAATCGCCCGACAGGCATTCATCGAATGGCTAATTTGATGGTGAAAATCCAGGATCAATACATCCGGGAGGACCAGGCTGCACAGTTGAACCGCCTCTTCACAATTGGTTGCCTCCCCCACAATCTGCATATCTTGTTGAGACATGATCAAGGAAACCATCCCACGCCGGAAGATGGGCTGGTCAGCAGCTACAGCTATTCGAAGAGGTTTATAGTCCATCAAGATTTTCCTGCTATAGGATTGCATTGATTTTATCACGGAGAGAGGAGTTTAACCTGGTAAAGATAAGCCAGGGTCATTGAGTAGAACAAGTCAATTTGGGTATACTCAAACATCGTGTTCTTGTATAATAATATGGAGTACCTGTTCTAACCGGGTATATTCAAGTGAATGGAGAGACAACAGATGGAAACTCGACGATTTGGTCGCACAGGACATATGAGCACCATTGCCATTTTGGGTGGCGCAGCTCTAGGAGAGGTATCTCAAGATGACGCTGACGTTGCCATCTCACTAGCCATCACATATGGAGTCAATCATATTGATATTGCTCCATCCTACGGACAGGCCGAAGCTCGCCTGAGCTCTTGGATCCCCTCGGAAAGACAACGCTTTTTTCTTGGCTGCAAAACGCTCGAACGTAGCCGCGAAAGCGCTTGGGCAGAGCTCAACCGCTCCCTGGAGCGAATGAAGACCGATCATTTTGATCTCTATCAGGCGCATGCTGTCAATGATCTGGAAAAATTAGATCTGGTAACCCGGCCTGGAGGCAGCCTGGAAGCTATGATCCAGGCTCGTGACCAAGGACTGACCAATTGGATCGGAATCACTGGCCATGGTGTCCAATCGCCCAGGGTGATGATGGAAGCATTGCGGCGCTATGAGTTCGACAGCATCCTTTTCCCTATCAACTTTATCCAGTATGCAAATCCCGATTTCCGCCGGGAAGCTGAAGAGCTACTTTCAATCTGTCGCGCCCGGGATGTTGGTGTGATGGTTATTAAGTCCATCACCCGCCAACCCTGGGGAGATTTGCCTGAACGGTATCACACCTGGTATTTGCCCTTTGAAAATCAGGAGGAGATCCAAAGCGCCATTAACTTTGCCCTTTCCCAGGACATCACAGGTTTGTGCAGTGTAGGCGATACCCGGCTGCTGCCTCTCTTCCTCCAGGCTTGCCAGAACTTTACCCGCATGAACGCACAGGAACAGCAAAACCTTATTTCCTCCGCCGGCCAATATTCACCACTATTTTCATAAGATAAGGCATTTGATGACCTTCCCCACCTTCAACCCTATTACCCTCCTGCATTCCAGTCTCATCAACAAGGGCAGATAGAATAAATGCATGAAAACGGCCGCCTTCCCTCCTTCCAGGCATACTTATTTGACCTGGATGGGACAATCTACCAGGGCGATGAGCTGCTGCCTGAAGCGCAGGCGACCATTCATTCGCTGCGCCAATTCGGCAAAGGTGTAATGTTTATCACCAATGAATCTGCCAGGACGCGTGAACAAACCGCGCAGAAACTGACCCGGATGGGAATCCCCACCGAGGCAGCTCACGTGTTTACCCCAACCCAGGCATTGATCGATATGCTCCACCAACGCTGTTCAACCCAGCGCATCTACCTGATCGGTGAGGAACCCCTGCGCCGCGACCTGGTCCAGGCAGGCTTTCAGCCGGTGGAGGACGCCGAGAGCGTTTCGGCTGTGATCGTCTCCAACGATTATGATTTTCATTATCGCAAGCTCAAGCTTGCGCACCAGGCAATCCGCCGTGGCGCACTGTTCTTTGCCACCAACGCCGACCGTCTGATCATCCATGCCAACGGCGAAGAAGACCCGGATGCCCTACCTCTGATCTCTGCTGTTCAAGCCAGCACGCGCAAAGACCTGGATGGCATGGCCGGCAAACCCTCCCCCGCGATGGCGTTCTCTGCCCTGCGCCTGCTTGGACTTCCACCCGAGGACTGCCTTCTGGTCGGTGACAACCTGGAGACCGACATCCTGATGGGCAGCCGCTGCGGGATGAAAACCGCCCTGGTGCTGACCGGCGCCTCCTGCCGCCGCCACCTGGCACAGGCGCCTGCCTCACCAGATTACATCCTGGAGACCCTGGAATCCCTGCAATCGGACACTGAACGGGAACTCCCCAACCAGGGAGTTGTTCACCCAAATTCTTGATCGATAGGCCCGCTTACTCCGGGAGTAAAACTGGTAGCAGGCATTCTCCTCGCCATCATAACCTGTCTGATCACTTGCTCCATAAACATATTCCTTGACAGTCTCATCCCAGACTCCAATCTCCATGCGATCGATTACCTGGGAGGTGACCATGTACAGGCAAAACTCAGTAAACCCATCCTCGTCACGGTCGAAAACATCTTTCTTGTCAATAACCGTCTCGTCTGAATCTCCCGGCTTTTTTGCCCCAAACGTTAGCTGGTTGAAATAGTGATTGAATTGGGTTTCATCCAGGCTGTCTGACTATGATTTTATTAATTCGTGAGGTACAATCACGCTATGATTTATCGATTAAACGTCACATAATCAAAATTTCCAGGAAAGGGACAGGGTAAAATGATATACAAAAATCCTAAATTTTATTCTCTCAACCAGTCCCAAATCTTCTTGGGGTTATCAGCGCTGGCCCTGTCTACGCTGGCTTGCGGCTTGTTCTCTACTTGGTTCCAACCTACAATTCAGCCGGTTTCCCCATCACTGTCTTTAACCACCCCATTTCAGCAGTCAGCACAACAAGAAACCCAGGTTTCTCCACCGACCGCAAACTCCTTTGCACCGATACTTCCTGTCAATCCCCCTGGCATCACCATTACCCTGACCCCGGTAATTCCCCTCACCCCCACTGCGCCGGTTATCCCGGTGACCCCTCTGGCAGAACCACCTCTCCCGTCTTACTGGGGTTTGATCCCGGCTCAGGATGGACTGTGGGTGATCCAGCCTGACGGCTTCGGCCTCCACCGTGTGCTCAATGAGCGCCTCAACACGAATGTGGATTTACAAACCGGTGCAGCCCCTGAAGGCGGGGTGCTTGCTTATGTCTCATCTGATCCAGATGCCTACACCAATTTGTCGCTCAAATTGCTTCACCTGCCGGAAGGTACTCTCCAGACCATCACGCTTTTATTACCTGAAGGGTTGCCCGCAGCAGCCATCCAGCCAGATGGAAATTATTTTGAAGCCGCCCGTGCTATCAGAGATTTGCCCTCGTTGGCATGGTCGCCGGATGGTAAAATGTTGGCCTTTGTTTCAGCTTTCGAAGGCAGCAGTGCCGAAATTTACAGTTATAACCGCTCTGATGGCAAGATTGTGCAATTAACCTCTGGTCCATCACAGGCTTTTTCCCCTTCCTGGTCACCAGATGGCACACAGATCATCCATTTTGGAGCCACCTCTTTCGGCACTGGCGCCGGGTACAAAATGGCTGGCGCCTGGGCAGTAAACCAACAAGGAACCGTAACCAATCTGTATAAGCCAGACAGCCAGGATGAAAACCTGGTTGGCTGGAAATCGGCGGATGAATTTCTGGTCAACTCATGGTTTGCCAACTGCAGCCATAAGGACCTGCGCTCATTCTCCATTTCCAATCTGGATGCTGCGACTATCTGGCCGGCGTCATTTACCCTCCTGGCGTTTGATCCCTCCAGTAAAAAAGTTGTCATTGGCGTGGATCAGTACACAGCCCAATGTGATTCATCAAACCCAGTTGGAAGTTATCTCCAAGATTCCAATGGGATACATCGTTTATCCGATAAGGCGCCTCAGCAGATCGAATGGTCGAAAGACGGAGGCGTATTTATCCTCAGAGCTGGTGCGCGCCCGGTGTTTATCACATCTGATGGTCAAGAAGTACAGTCTGGGTCATCCCTGCCTTTAATGCCTCTTGCCAGTCCAGGTGGACAGATTTGGGCCTGGCCTGGCGGCCCGCTGGACAGCCAGCAAGGTTTGTGGATCGGCCGGTTGGATGAAGAACTTCGCCAGGTCTTTGATGCCGCTGTATGGGGGCTCAGTTGGGCCCCGGACGGCAACACGTTGTTCTTCTTCACCCTGGATGGCCTGTATGTTGCCCGTACCCCTGACTTCAGCCCACAGGCAGTCAGCAGCACCCTGCTGCCAGCAGACAATGCCCATATCACCTGGTTGAAACGGTGACCTGAGACGATTAAAACATGCGAAAATGGGTGGTTCTGGTAGCCCTGATATTGGGGGTGGTTTTTACATACAACCAAATGGCTGAGATCAATTCCATCCTGGCAACACTGCGACGGGGAGACTGGCGCTATCTGGTCCTGGCTTTTTTTACCATGGGCGCCTGGTTTTTTGTAAACGGATGGTTGTACCATCACATTTATATTGCTATGGATATGCAGGAAAGCCCCTGGAGATTGACAACCTTGTCTGCTGCCGGTGAATTTGCCAATATTATTGCTCCATCGATGGGGATGAGCCAGCTCGCAGTTTTCATCAGTGAGGGCCGTCGGCGCTCACTGCCTTCTGGGCGTGTGAGTATGGCATCTTTGTTATACATCCTGGTAAACTACCTGGCTTTCTTGATCATCCTGACTGCCGGTTTATTCGTTCTGGAGCGCAGATCCATTCTAGATACAGCCATCCTGTCAGCTGCAGGGATCCTGGCTTGTGCCACCCTCATGGTAGTTTTTACCCTCTGGATCGGCGCTCGTTCTGAAAACAGATTAGCCCATCTGTTAATCCAGGTGAGCCGGCCGGTTAACTATCTGGCAAGTTTTCTTTCCCCAAGGGTGCCCCTCAGTGAAATAAAGCTGAGAAATTTCGCACATCACGCATCAACCGGGCTTCAGATCATCAGCGCTCGCCATCAAAATCTCTATTTTCCCTTAATACTGGCTTTAGCTAATAAGTTGATGCTTATCGCCGTCATGGCTTTGATGTTCATGGCCTTTCAGGCACCAATGACCTTAGGAGCAGTAGTCGGTGGTTGGAGTGTAGGCTACTTATTTTTAATTGTCTCGCCAACCCCAAACGGGATCGGTGTAGTAGAAGGGCTTCTTGTCCTTGCTCTGCGCCATATGAATGTTGAAGCTGGAGATGCAACAGTAATTGTCATGGCTTACCGCGGGTTTACATTTTGGCTCCAGGTCCTGGTAGGATTCATCGCCTTCCGCTTATTAGAACATCATTTCTTTCCCTCTCAGAATTCCCATGTAGCTCCAGAGATGAATGACTTAATCCCATTTGATCCTGATTCATCCCTGACTTCTGCTTCTCAAGATTCAGTTGAGTCTGTTTACAACAAATACCCTGATGAGACCACCCTAAACCAAACTTGATTAAGATTACTTGACATAGATGTAGTTTCATGCTATCCTATTAGTAAGTCCAGTGGACTTACAAAGAGAGCGCTTCCATAAATAGTTATTTCTGAACATCTAACGTCCCTCCAGTTAATCGCAAGGAAAACAGGAATCTGTGGAGAAAGCTACCCGACAGCATACCAAAGAGCATAATTTTCGTCTGGTAGTGAGGACAATCTATGCTCACGAATCCATCAGCCGGGCTGCTATTGCTCGCTTGACCCATCTTAGCCGTACCACGGTATCAGATATTGTTTCAGAGCTCCTAGAACAAGGTTTAGTAGAAGAGACTGGTACTGGCGAGTCTGCGGGTGGAAAACCGCCGATCCTGCTCAAATTCTGCCAGGATGCGCAGCTGGTGGCTTGTATTGATTTAAGCAGTGACCAGTTTCGTGGCGCCCTGGTGAACCTGCGCGGTCGCCTCACCCACCAATCCAGTCTGGTCTCCAGGGGTGATACAGGAAATACTGCACTTCAAAATGTCTACATACTATTGGATGAATTAGTGTCCACAGCAAATTCCCCTCTTGCGGGGATCAGCGTTGCAACTCCTGGGATAGTGGATACCGCCAATGGGATCATTCGGCGCGCTGTAAACCTGGATTGGGCAGACCAACCACTTCGCCAGCTTCTACAGGATAGGTATCAGGTTCCAGTCTTCCTGGCTAACGACTGCAACCTGGCTGCCCTAGCAGAATATATGTTTGGCGAAATGAAGCAAGCTACCAACTTAATTGAACTCAAAGTTGGCAGGGGAATTGGATCTGGGATAGTCATCAATGGACAGATCCATTTCGGAGATGGGTTTGCTGCAGGGGAAATCGGCCACTTGCAGGTGATTGATAATGGGCAACCTTGCACATGCGGAAATAGAGGCTGCCTGGAAACTGTAGCCTCGACCCATGCGATGCTGCAGAAATTGCGGACCATCTTAAAGGATGACCAATATGTAAGCATCGATACGATATTACAGGATTATCAGGAAGGTCACCAGGAGGTCTGCCAGGTTGTAAATCAGGCAGGGAGATACCTGGGACTGGCAATTGCCGCCTTTGTCTCCACTATCAACATCCAAAATATATTTATCTCAGGGCCAATTATCCGTCTTGGGGAGCCATTTTTACAGGTGATCCGGTCAGAAGTGGAGCGTTGTGCGCTTAATTTAGCCTGCACTGCTACTTCCATCCGCTATTCATCACTTGGATCAGAGCATGTGCTCCTCGGGGCAGCTGCTCTTGTGCTTTCTCAAGAATTGGAGTTATTCTAATTAATGGGCAGCCAGGAAACATACCAAAAGGACTTTGAAACTTGCGCTATCGGGGTTGACCTGGGTGCAACCAAGATCGCGGCTGCTTTGGTCTCGAATAACGGGCGTACTCTGGCCGCCCGACAGGTGATGACCCTGGCGGATCAGGGGCCCAACGCCGTTTTGGATCGGATCGCTGAGTTAGTAAATGGAATGCTGGGCATGGTTGAGCCAAAGCAGCTCCTGGGGGTTGGCATCGGCTCGCCCGGGCAAGTGGACCCAAGAAGCGGTGTCGTCCGAAATGCCGTGAATTTGGGGTGGAAGGAAGTCGAGCTGACCACTGGAGTAGCTTCCCGCCTTCACTGCCCTCTGTCTATATGGG
>CAIQIV010000091.1 GCA_903871905.1 uncultured Chloroflexota bacterium
CTACCCGGCGGAGCTCAGCTCCACCCGCGCCTGGCGCTGGCTGGAGCGCGGCGGCATCTCCGCCGGGGACCTGCAGATCATCTCGCTGCCGCTGGACTTTGTCGGGGTGAACTACTACTCGCGCGGCATCGTGCGCCGCCTGCCGCTGCTGCAGGCCATGCCGGTGCGGGCCAGGGACAGCGCCTACAACCTGATGGGCGAGATCTACCCGCAGGGATTGTACGACCTGCTGCTGCGCCTGCACCGCGACTACGCCCACCCGCGCCTGCTGGTCAGCGAAAACGGCGCCCCCTTCCCGGACACCGTCACCCCGGATGGCCAGGTGCACGACGCCCAGCGCACCGCCTACCTGCAGTCCCACCTGGAGCAGGTGCGGCGCGCCCTGCAGCACGGCGCGCCGGTCGGCGGGTACTTCGTCTGGTCGCTGCTGGACAACTTCGAGTGGGCCTATGGCTACTCGCGCCGCTTCGGGTTGGTGTACATCGACTACCCCACCCAGCAGCGCATCCTCAAGGACAGCGGGCGCTGGTATGCCCAAATGATCGCCCAAAACAGGAAATACTAAGGCAGCTCCTTCAGATAGGCCAGCATAACTTTGGCGCTGTTGTTGGCTGCCAGCTGGAAGAAGGTGTTCATCTCATTCTCCCCTGGCCCGCCGCCTGCCAGGTCGCTCAGCGAGCGGAAGAAGAAGCAGTCCACGCCGTTCATCCTGCACACCTGCGCCGCCGAGGCCGACTCCATGTCGATCACATCCAGGTGCAGGGTGGTGGTCATCTCGCCAAAATAGGTGTAGGGGGTGGTGTTGGTGATGGTGACCTGGTTCCACAGGTACTCCCGGAACTCGGCGTTGTCCAGGAAGGACTGTGACGAGCCGCCCAGCCCGCCGACAAAAAACTTGGGCTTCTTTTCCAGGCAGATATTGCTGGTGGTGCAGGATTCCAGGGTGACGCTGACGTTCCTGGCCGCCTCGATCATGTACTGCGGCACATCAAACCAGGTCACCGGGCCCTGGCTGCCCAGGTCCACCTGGGCAATGAAACGCTCCTTATAGTTAGGGAACGGGGAATACTGCCAGGGGTTGATGGTGTATGTGCCGGAGACCTCACGCCCCAGGATATTCTCCTGGTATTCGATCCACTTCAGCGGGGCGACCACGTCGCCGATGTTCAGCCGGTCATCCACCCCGCCGGCGATGCCGGAAAAGACCAGGCGATCCAGCGGGAAGAGCATGATCGTCTTCTGCACCGCCGCCGCAGCGTTGACCATCGAGACGTTGGTCTGGAACACCAGGTAATGCCTGCCCGGGGTCTCCGGGTAGGTCGCAAAATAATAGGTGGTCCCCATCACCGTGCGCGACGTTTCCACCGTCATGCCCTGCAGCACCGCGCTGATCTCCGGGGCAAAGGCGGACATGATAGCAGTGTAGCGCTGCTGGCGCTGCGGGACGAGGGGAAGCAGGTTAGCGCTGGAAGCCGGCTTGGGAAGCATGGACGCCGAAGCAAAGACAAACACCAGGACCAGGCCGATTGCAGCCAGGAAAAGAGAAAGCAGGACGGCGCGCCGTCCGGATATCAAGTTCATTGCAGACCTCCCAATAGCACACGGAACACAATCCAGGATTCGATGTTGATCCATTTTACCCGAAGATCACCCGCCTGCATGCCGGGTGCGCAGCTTGCCCGTTATGACTACTTTATGTATAATATAGTCACACAAAGGAGATCATGGGATGGGTGAAATGACTGTCGGCGTGAGAGATTTGAAAGCACACCTGAGCGAATATTTACGCCGGGTTCAACAAGGGCAGGTGCTGATCATCACCGACCACGGGCGCCCGGTGGGACGGCTGCTGCCCGCCGAGCAGCCTGTTGAAGAGCGGCTCAAAGTCTTACTGGAGGCTGGCATGGCAGCCTGGAACGGCGAAAAGTTAAGACCCCTGCCACAACTGGCCGTAAATCGCGGCGAGCGGCAGGCCTCTGACATCCTGGTTGAGATGCGCCAATGAACCTGTACCTGGACTCCAGCGCCCTGGTAAAACGTTACATCACCGAGAGCGGATCGCAGCAGGTCAATGCCTGGATCGACCAGGCAGGAATTGTGGTTACCGCCCTGATCACCCGGGTTGAGGTTGCTGCAGCCATTGCCCGGGTCCGGCGGATGCAGTTCATCACGGAGCAAGAAGAGCAGGCTGCCCTGCACGCCTTTCGATCAGAATGGGAAAGTCTCTACCGGCTTCCCATCAGCGAAAACACCGTGCTGCGCGGGGACTACCTGGCCTGTGAGTACAACCTGAAAGGATACGACGCCACCCACCTGGCGTGCGCCTTGATCTGGCAGGAAGTCCTGGGCCTGCCCATTATCCTGTTAACCTATGATACCCAGCTCAGCCAGGCGGCTCAAAACGCCAGGATGCAGGTCCTGCCACAACAAGTTTAGACTCCTGCTCACCGTTCTGCTCTCAAGTTCCGCCGGGCACGCCGTTTGGCCGCCTCTACCTCACGGTTCCTGGGCGGGGCGCTGGTGTGCAGCGCCTCCAGCAGCTGGCGCGAGGCGGCCTCGACCTGCTCCACCGCCGCCAGGAAGGCCGCCTCGTTGGCCTTCGACGGACGGGTGAAGCCGCTGATCTTGCGCACAAACTGCACTGCGGCGGCGTGGATCTCGCCCTCCGTCGCCGGGGGCTCAAAGTTGAACAAGGGCTGGATGCTGCGGCACATGGCTGACTCCTTAGCCTGAATTTCGCGCTTTAAAAACCGGACGATGATAAGATTCTAACATGTGAACAACTTGCTAAAACAGGTGCAGCTCAATGAAACCAGAAAAACCTAACCTTAAACGGATGGATAACGTCGGCATCGTGGTCGAATCGCTCGAGGAGAGCATCGCTTTTTTCACCGAGCTTGGCATGCAGCTCGAAGGGCGAGCCATGGTCGAAGGTGAATGGGCCGGGCGCGTCACCGGACTGGACTCACAGGTCGTCGAGATCGCCATGCTGATCACCCCCGACGGCCACGGCCGGCTCGAGCTTTCGCGATTTATCGCCCCGCCGGCAGCCGCCGATCATCGAAACGCCCCGGTGAATGCTCTCGGATACCTGCGCGTGATGTTCGCCGTGGAGGACATCGATGAGGCGCTCACCAGGCTCCGCAAACACGGCGCGCAGCTGGTGGGTGAAGTGGTCCAGTACGAGGACTCGTACCGGCTGTGCTATCTCCGCGGCCCCGAAGGAATTCTCATCGGGCTGGCCCAAGAAACGCTGAACCGGTGAAGGACTGGACCACCGGCAGGAAGCTGGGGATCAGCTCGACCGAGCTTTGCACCTCGATGGCGCCCATGTCACAAATTGCGATGCGATCCCCGCTGCCGTCCTTGGGACGCGGCAGGCCGCGCTGGTCCAATGCCAGGCAGTCGGCATTGCTGCCGGTGTCGATGGCGGGGCTGCCGGGCTGGGGGAGCCAGTAGGGAAGCGTGCTGCCTGAGCTGGTGAGCGGGCCGAGCAGGGGGTTGAGCGGGTTCTGGAGGGTGCCGGCTTTGTTGCCGTTCGCCCCGCCTGTGATGCCGGTCGATCCGTCCAGCGCGCCAAACAGGCTGTACTTGACGGCGTCAGCGGTAAAGACGCCCTTGACGTCTGGCAGGTTGGCAGCGGAGGTATTGGCGGCGACCAGGCTGTTGGTGATTACCGCGTTGGCGCCGCTCTCGATGCCGATGCCACCCGCACCCGTCGTAGAGGCGGTGCTGTTCCCGGTGACGGTGGTATTGATCAGCGTGGCGGAACCGGAGTAGAGCAGCAGGCCGCCTCCGCCGGCGCCGGTCGAGCTGATAGCCTGGTTGCCCTGGATGGTGACGTTGCGCAGAGAGGCGCTGACCAGGGTGGGTTTGAAAATTACTGCAGCAAACCCCGCGCCCTCTGGGGCAGTATTGCCGACCAGGGCGCTTTGCTCCAGGCGAACATTGACATCCTGGGTGAAAAGGCCTCCCCCGCGCAGCGTCGCAGTATTGCCCCTAAACAGCATATGGTCGAGGTTCAACCAGGCGCAAAAAAAGTCTTGGGGACAATCCGGTATATCCAGGGTGTATAGACCGCCGCCCATCAGGGCGGTATTGCTGATCACGGACACCCCGCTGAGCTTGGGATAGCCGCCGATGATATAAATCCCACCGCCGCGTAACGCAGCCTGGTTCTCGATGACCACCACGTTGGAAAAGACGCCGGTTTCGCTGACGATTTCCAGCGCCAAAGCCCCGCCGGAATTGGTGAGGGCCTTGTTCTGGTGGAAGGTGGTGTTGGTAACCCGGGTTCTGCTGCCTGTGTAGTATATGCCGCCGCCAAAGGTATTGGCAATATTGCCATCAAAATTGGTGTCCTGGATCTCGGTTCCGCTTAGGTTGAAATAATCTCCGCTGTCAATTAACCCGCCCCCGCAGCTTTCGGCGCTGTTATTTAGGAATTGGCCGGAGGAAATCTTCAGCTCGCTGTTAATGTTGCTGATCCCGCCGCCATCCTTGCCATGGTTGCCGCGGAAGGTGACCCTGGTCAGGCGGGCAGAGCTCGGCCCGTTGCCATCAAGGAGCTGAGCAGCGCCATTATACAGGCCGCCGGCTGAGCCAACCGCCGTGTTGCTGATGAAGGTCGAATCGGTGATGGCGACGGAGGCTTTGTAGCTGAAGATGCCCCCGCCGCCCACCCCTGCCAGGTTGCTCTGGAAAGTGATGTCGTTCAGGGTGTTGAGGCAGTCTTTGTAGTTGTAGATGGCGCCGCCGGACTTGGAGACTTTGTTGCTCACGAACAGTCCGTCGTCGACGGTCAGGCCGCTGGCGTCCTGGTTGTAGACGCCGCCGCCAAAACCGGCGCCGTTCTCGGTGAAGGACACATGGCTCAAAGTGGGGGCGCTTTGGGAAAAGCTGCCCATTCCCCCGCCCAGGTAGGCGGTATTGGTATAGAAGATCACATGGCTGAGGGTGGGACTGGCGCCCTGGTTGAACAAGCCGCCGCCGCGCCCTTTTGCATCGGTGTCGCTGACCAGGTCGGCGTTGCCAAGGGTGATGGTGACGCCGTCCAGGACAGCGGTGCTATCAACCCCGCTGGCAGAGACCACGTGGTAAGCATTATCTGCCCGGCTGCCCTGGACACCCAGGTCCCCGCTCAGGGTTACCTCGTGGGCGCTCCAATCCCGTTCTTCCAGCACGAGCTCACCGCCCAGAAATCCGCCATAGATCGCCACGCCGGATTTTAACGTGAAGGTGGCGCTGCGTGGATCCCCGGCGTCTTCCAATGCGGAAGGATAATACGTCCCCTGAGCGATCCAGATCTGGTCGCCGCTGGAAGCGGCAGCCAGGGCAGACTGCAGGCTGGTATATGCATCGGTCCATGTTGTGCCGTTATTCGAACCGGTCGCATTAAGGTTAACGTAGATTGTTGTACCCGCGCCGCGGGCAGGGAGGGGGCTGGCAGGAGTAAGGGAAGCACCGGCGATGACCAGGATAGCAAGGCAGACCAGAACCAGAAGCTTGATGGGGTGCATAGTGAGTCCTCGGTTTTAAATTGTTATGAATAGTTCATGCAATGAAGCGCAAGCAGAGACCAGCAGGATAACTGCAGCCGCGCTCTCAATTTCAGGTAATAAACTTTACAGAATGTTACAATTATATCATATTAATTGTATTATATAAGTGGAGATTTACCATTCGCCCAGCCCGGGGGTGGCGAAGGCCAGCGCCTGCCATGCATCCAGGAATTTCAGCCCGCGCTGCTCATAAGTGAAGCCGCTGATCTTGCGCACAAACTGCACCGCGGCGGCGTGGATCTCGCCCTCCGTCGCCGGGGGCTCAAAGTTGAACAAGGGCTGGATGCTGCGGCACATGGTCGACGCCTTAGCTGAGCATTCCATCCATTCAATTATTGCTTATTGACAGTTCATCAGAAGTTGGTATACTGATTTTATTGGCTTAGTTGTTGGACGACTGTGGACCAACATCTTTAGCGCCGGCGTAATCATTCAATCCGATAATCATTTAATCATGGTCATGAACGAACGCCTCCCGCAGCGCAGCTCCCCCCTGGAAAGCCAGATCGTCGAGATCCTGGTAGAACGCATCCAGAGCGGGGTCTATCCCGTCAACAGCCGCCTGCCCTCCGAAAGTGAGCTGGCCGCCGAGTTCGCCGTCAGCCGCACCACGGTGCGCGGCGCCCTGGGCACGCTGGCCACCAACGGCCTGGTCAAGCGCCGCCACGGGGTAGGCACCTTCATCAGCCCCGCCACCCGCATCAGCAACCCGCTCAACGAAGTAATTAACTTTGCCGAGCTGATCACCGGGCAGGGCTATGCCTTCGGCTTCCGCCACATCGGCGCCCGCTTCAGACCCGCCGAGCCCGGGGTCAGCGAGGCGCTGGGTCTGGCGGCTGGCGCGGAGATCCTGGAGGTCTCCAAGGCATTCACCGCCGACGGCGTGCCGGTGATCTACACCGTCAACCTGATCCCCCCCCATCTCTTTGAGCAGTGCTACAGCCGCCAGGACATGCTGCAGCCCGGCGCCACCGAGCCGCTGTACGAGTTCCTCGAAGGCGCCTGCGGCCAGCGCATCGAGCAGTATGTCGCCACCGTGCGCCCCTCCATCGCCCGCAACATCCTGATCCACGACCAGCCCCCCGAGGGGGACCCCCTGCTGCCTGTGCTGGTGATCGAGGAGGTGGCCTACAACGGCAGCGGCGTCCCGGTGCTCTTCGAGATCGAATACCTGCTCGGCGACCGCATGAAGTTTGACCTGGTGCGGCGCCGGCGTTTCTCTAACCGCTAACCGGTCCCTATTCACAATCCAGTTCAAGGAGGTCGTTATGGAAATCCACCCCAAGTACCTGGCCCTGACCGATGCCATCGAAGCCGGCGACGTTGACGCCGGCGTGGCGGAGGCGCAGCGGCTGGTGCAGGACGGCGTCAGCCTGCGGGATATTTACCTGGAGGCGATCACCCCTCACCTGCGCGACATTGGCGAGCGCTTCAGCCGGCTGGAACTGTACCTGCCGGATATGATGCGCGCCGCCGACGTGGTCAAGGCCATCCACACCACCCTGGGAGGCCACCTCAGCGGGGAGGGCGCCGTGGAGAATGCCGGGACCATCGTCATTGGCACCATCTACGGCGACATCCACGACCTGGGTAAAAACATCGTCGCCTCGATGCTGGAGGTCAACGGCTTCCAGATGCACGACCTGGGGATCAACGTGGACACCTTCGACTTCTTGAAAAAGGCCCGCGAGGTAAACGCCGACATCATCGCCATCTCGTCGCTGCTCTCCACCTCTCTGCCCTATGTCTCCGACGTGATCCAGATGATCAAAGCCAACCCGGCGGATGCCCAGAAGTTCAAGATCCTGATCGGCGGCGGGCCGGTGACGGCCGAATACGCCGCCCAGGTCGGCGCCGATGGCTTTGGCCGGGACGCCGCCGATGCCGTGCGCCAGGCGCAGGCCTTGATGCAGAAAAACTGAAACAGAGTCAGGCGAGGCAAACCAACCATGCAAAACATGACCCGCTTCCTGGATGTGGTGGACCGCTCATACAGCGGCCCTTTCATCGACGAAAAAGAGTTCGAGCTCAAGCAGGTAGCTGACGGCGTCAGCCGCTTGCTCAAAAAATACGGCATCAAATTCAACAAGAGCCAGTATATCCAGCAGGACGACGACCTGGCCGACCGCCTGTGGCAGGCCGGGCTGGAGTTTTTTGAAACCTGCGGCATCTACAACACCAGCACCCACCGCGTGATCCGCTACACCCGCCGCGAGATCGAGAACGTGCTCAAGTGGGCACCCAGCGAGGTGACCATCGGGGAAGGGCCGGACGCCCGTCTCTACCGCACCCGGCGGGTGGAGGACCCGCGCCCGCCGCAGGTCAGCGGCGGGCCGATCGGCGTGCCGCTGACCGAGGACCTGTGGATCCCGGTCATGCAGTCCTACTGGCAGGAGCCGATCCTGGACCTGATCGTGCCGGGGACGCTGGCCACCAGCTACGGGCGGGAGATCCGCTCGCGCTCGCCGCTGGAGCTGATCGCCTGCTGGCAGGAGGCGGCGCTGGGCCGCGAGGCCGCCCGCCGCGCCGGGCGCCCCGGCACCTCCCGCATGTGCGTCGAGATCGCCATCAGCGACGTGGGGCACCTGTCGGCCATCAGCAGCGACGGCTTCAAGTCCACCGACGTGCACGTGGTGGCGATGATCGGTGAGATGAAGACCAACAACGAGCTGCTGAACAAGATCGCCCACAGCATCCAGCACAACGGGGTGATCCTGGGCTTTTACAACCCCATCCTGGGCGGCATGGCCGGCCCGGAGGAGGGCGTGGCGCTGCTGATCGTGGCCGGCTTTATCGGCATGCACATGATCTACTCCCCCGCCAGCGTCGAATCCTGCCCCACCCACCCCTTCCACTTCAACTCCACCGCCCCGCAGATCCTGCGCGCCGTCAGCGCCGCCTGCACCGCCTTGAACCGCAACACCCACCTGCTGATCGAGTTCATGACCTCGCCGATCAGCGGGCCGCTGACCGAGTCGCTGCTGTACGAGTGCGTGGGCATGGCCACCGTGGGCTCAACCTGCGGTGCGTCGCGCTTGCTGGGGGTGCGCTCGGGGGTGGGGGTGGTCACCAACCACTGCACCGGGCTGGAAGCGCGCTTCAACGGCGAGGTGGCGCACGCCGCGGCCGGGATGAGCCGGGCGCAGGCCGACGAGATCGTGCGCCAGGCCGTGGCGCAGTACGAGCCGCTGCTGGGGACCAAGCCGGTGGGCGTGCCTTTTGACCAGGCCTACGACCCGGTGCGGGTGCAGCCCCGGCCCGAATGGCAGGCAATGTATGAAAAGGTAAAGGAGCAGGTCGCCGCCTGGGGCCTGCCGTTAACCTAAATAACCCAAGGAAGGTTTCTGTGGACAACCTGGAGGTGGTAGGAAAACCTGCATCTGCTCTCAAGGGCCAGGAAGTGGTCACCGGCCGGGCGCGCTACTGCGCCGACCTGCGTTTCCCGGGCATGCTGGTCGGCAGGCTGCTCTACACCCGCCACCCGTGCGCCGAGATCACCCGCCTGGACGTCAGCCGGGCACGCCGCCTCCCCGGCGTGGCTGCCGTGCTCACCCACCAGGATATCCCCGGTCACAACAGCTACAACTACCACGGCCTGACCGACCAGCCGCTGCTGGCTGCCGGGCGGGTGTACTACCAGGGCGACGCCCTCGCCGCCGTGGCCGCCGAGAGCGAGGCAGCGGCGCAAGCCGCTCTGCAGGCGATCGAGGTGGAGTACCGGGTGCTGCCAGGAATATACGATGTGGAGCAGGCCATGCAGCCGGGCGCGCTCCAGGTGTGGCTTGAGCGCCCGAACATCTACGACCGCACCGTGATGGAAAGCGGCAGCCTGGCGCAGGGGTTTGCCCAGGCCGAGGTGATCATCGAGCAGACCTACACCACCCAGCTGGTCGAGCAGGCTTTCCTGGAGACCGAGTGCGCCGTGGCCCTGGTGGACCCGGATGGAAATATCGTGGTGTACGAATCGGCCCAGGCGCCGCACCGCGACCGCATGCAGATTGCGCGGGCGCTGGGCATCCCCGAAAGCCAGGTGCGGGTGATCGTGCCGCGCATCGGCGGGGCCTTTGGCGGCAAGGACGAAGCCCACGTGCAGATCCACGCCGCCCTGCTGGCCCAGGCCACCGGGCGGCCGGTGCGCATCCAGCGCACGCGCGAAGAATCGATGCTCACCCACTGCAAGCGCCACCCGCTGACCATCCGCTACCGCAGCGGGGCGCTCCGGGACGGGAGGCTGACCGCCGTGCAGGTCACCGCCGCCGGCGATACCGGGCCGTACGTCAACTCCGGCCAGGAGGTGATGGGCTTCGTAGCCGCCATGGCCGCCGGGCCGTACCGCGTGCCGCACGCCCGCCTGGAGGGGATCACCGTCTTCACCAACAACCCCGCCTCGGGCGCCATGCGCGGCTTTGGCATCCCGCAGATCGCCTTCGCCTACGAGCGCCAGATGGACGAGCTGGCGCGCCGCCTGGAGATCGACCCGCTGGAACTGCGCCTGCGCAACGGGCTGGAAACCGGCGACCGGCTGCCCAGCGGTGTGGTGCTGCGCCAGGCCAGCGCCATGAAAGCCGGGCTGCAGGAGGCCGCCCGCCTGATCGGATGGGAGCGGCGCCGCACTGAAGAGCGCGCTCCGGCGCCCCATTTGCGCCGCGGCTGGGGCGTCGCCACCACCCTGTTCAGCATCGGCCTGGGCAAAGGGGTGCCCGACCACGCCGGGGCCGGGGTGGAGATGGCCCGGGATGGCTCGGTGATCCTGCGCACCGGGGCGACCGACATGGGCCAGGGCACGCACACCGCCCTGGCGCAGATCGCCGCCGAGGCGCTGGGGGTGGAGCTCTCGGCGGTGCGCCTGATCGCCGCCGACACCGACCAGACGGTCAGCGCCGGGTCGTCGGTGGCCACGCGCCAGATCGTCGTCTCGGGGAACGCCGTGCTGCGCGCCGCCCAGCCGGTGCGCAGGGCGCTGTTGGAGACGGCGGCAGAGGAGACCGGCCTGCCGCTGGAGGTGCTGGATCTGCGCCGCGGCCAGCTCTACGCCGAGGGAGAGAGGCTCAACCTGGGCATCCCGGAGCTGGCATGGAAGGCCTATGAGCGCGACCGCCCGCTGCACGGCGAGGGCTTCTACGCCATGCAGTATCCCGAGGAGGCGGTGCGCGCCGCGACCAGCTATGCCTTCACCGCCTACACCTTCAGCACGCAGATGGTGAAGCTGCTGGTGGACATCGAAACCGGGCAAATAGCCGTTGAGCACCTGGTGGCGGTGCACGAGGCCGGGCAGGTGGTCAACCCGCGCGGCGCTGCCGAGCAGCTCACCGGAGGGGCAGCCATGGGGCTGGGGTATGCCCTGCTGGAGGAGCTGGTGGTGGAGCACGGGCGCACGCGCAATCCGACCCTGCGCTGCTACCTGACGCCCACGGCGCGGGACGTGCCGCGCATGACGGTCAAGATCCTGGAGTACCCCGAGGCGCATTTGCCCTACGGCGCCAAGGGGCTGGGTGAGCCGGTGCTGACGCCGACCGCCGCCGCGGTGGCTAACGCCGTGCGCGACGCCACCGGCGCCCGGCTGGACCGCCTGCCGCTCACCCCGGAGCGAGTGCTGGAGGCCATTGACCGGGAACGCTGACCGCCGCCCCGCCAGATGTCACTGCGAGGCACGCAGCAGTCCCCCCTCCGGTGGAGGAGATTGCTTCGCAGGCTCGCAATGACAGCCTGTGTCACTGCGAGGCACGCAGCAGTCCCCCCTCCGGTGGAGGAGATTGCTTCGCAAGCTCGCAATGACAGCCTGTGTCACTGCGAGGCACGCAGCAGTCCCCCCTCCGGTGGAGGAGATTGCTTCGCAGGCTCGCAATGACAGCCTGTGTCACTGCGAGGCACGCAGCAGTCCC
>CAIQIV010000092.1 GCA_903871905.1 uncultured Chloroflexota bacterium
CGCTCGCAATGACGGGCTCATGTCACTGCGAGGAACGAAGCGGTCTCCGGCTCGAGGGGAGATTGCTTCGCTGCGCTCGCAATGACGGGCTCATGTCACTGCGAGGAACGAAGCAGTCTCCGGCTGGAGGGGGATTGCTTCGCTGCGCTCGCAATGACGGGCTCATGTCACTGCGAGGAACGAAGCAGTCTCCGGCTGGAGAGGGGATTGCTTCGCTGCGCTCGCAATGACGGAGGGGAGGCAGCCTGGCCATTCCAATTGATTGCAGAATCATCAGCAAATGTCACAAATCGTGTGCCCTGGGAGGGCTAGGATTTGCTATAATAAGAGTAATTAGCTGCCAGACTGAAGGCGGCATTCGTCAAAACAAGGGTTTGGCAGGCGCTGATAAAACGCCACTGGAGGGTGATGGGATGAAGCGTGCATCTTTCTTCGTTTTTGCTCTTTGCCTGGCCGGATTTTTCCTGGTCCTGGCAGCATTCCCAGCCGTGAAATTCTTATCGCCGGCCTCTGCCGCCCCTGACCCGCAGCAGGCAGTGCAGCGCGCCTGGGATCTGGTCAGGCAGGCCAATTCCTACAGCTTCACCGCCCAGGTAGATCAGCTCAATGTGCCCCTGCCCACGCCGCTGAATGTTGGCAAACACAGCCAGCTTCAGTCCGCCCGCCTGGAAGGGAAGGCCAACCTGGCCGAGCGCAAGATGGAGTTCACCCTGTCCTCGGAGGGTGGCAGCCCGCTGGATCCCCAATCCGGCACACAAATCAAGGTCGATGGCGAGCGGGCTTTTTCTCGCCAGGGTCAGCAGGCCTGGCAGGAGATCCCTGACTTCACCTCCTCCATCGCCCCACAGTCGGACTTTATGGCTTTCCTGGCCGGCGCCAGGAACATCCGCCTGGCTGCCCCACCCGGAGAGACCGGAACAGCCCGCTACACCTTTGACGTCAACGGCCCGGCGTTTGCGGATTACATGGATCGCCAGCTCACCCAACAGCTCACCGCCCAGGGTAAGCTTCCCCCTGCCGCGCAGCTCAACCTGCAAAAGCAGTTTGCCGGCCTGTCGGGCACGGGCGAAATCTGGATCGGGGCAGATGGCCTGCCCGTGCGCCAGGTCCTGCACGTCCAGCTCCCGCCCACCAGCCAGCAGCAGGTCCAGGCGGATGTCCAGGTCAGCTTCAGGGATTTCGGCCCTCTGCCGGCTGCCGCGGCTGCCTCCGCCGGCCCACTGGATCAGCTGCGAAACCTCCTGCAATCCCGGGATTTCCAGGATGCCTGGCTGTCTGCTGGGTCCCTGGCTCTGATGATCCTCGCCTTGCTGCTGGGTCTGCGCCGCAAGCGGGTGTACGCCGTCATCATCAGCCTGCTGATTGCGGCGATGGTCACCGGCCCGCTGCTGCAGTCCGTCAAGGCGGCCGAATTCTGGCAGGAGCAGGCTGACCGGGTCCAGGAACAGGAGCAGCGCCAACAGATGACCGAGGTGGCGCAGGACCTCAGCGCTGCGCAGTCCCCCGCCATAGCCCCGAATATCTCGCCGCTCGAGAGCGCCCGGTTAAAACAGGCGTTCGCTGCGCCCGCGGCCTCCCCTCTCGGCGCGCTGCCGCTCAACCAGGCGCGGCTGCCGTCCGCCCCGGCTGCCTCAACCGTGGACAGCGACACCGACGGCCTGACGGATGAGCAGGAACAACTGCTGGGCACCGACCCAACCAACCAGGACACCGATGGGGATACCGTTTCCGATTTCGCCGAGGTCCAGGGCTTTACGACCGCCAATGGCAAGACCTGGTATGGCGATGCGCGCAACATTGACACCAACGGGGATGGCATCGGCGACCAACGCGAGTGGGGCAAGGACACCGATCACGACAATACCCCAGACCTGTGGTCTTTCGATAACGACAGTGATGGCGTGCCGGACAAACCCGACCTGTCACCGTTCGAGCAGGGCTCGCGCAGCTACGACGAAGTGGACCCAATGTCGCTGACTTTCGATCAGCTCACCCCAGACACGCTCACCTACGTCGAGATCCAGGTCCGGCCGGTCAACAGCGACCACCTGCGCTATACCTTTAATGTGCTCAATTGGCCCAAGGGCGACGTCCAGGGACAGATCATGGACGAGGATGGCAAAACCTTCCTGGATGTCAACCCTGAATCGGACAGCCCGCAGGACGCCTATGGCGACGTCAAGCTGATCCCGATGCTGGAGATCGAAATCACCGGGTCTCCGACCAACCTGCCCGATGAAGCCACCCTGAAGGGGTACGGCATCTTCGTGCGCGACCTCGCCTCTGACGGCAGCCGCAAAGCCGCCTATGTACCGCTGCAGGTGGTGAAGGACGCCGGCGATAACTGGGTGGCGTTTTACGCCAAGATGATCTACCTGCCTGCCTCCACCTGGGGCAATCCGCAGCAGGTGCGCCTGGTGTGGTCCGTCCAGGCTTTGGTGGATATTTGCGCCGAAAACGGAACCGAAGAAGGAAAGTGTGTCGAGTTTGAGACCTATAACGAGCCGGAGATCATCCAAACCTACTACGACAGCTTCACGCTGACCGGCCTGAACCTGCGCGAGCAGCACGGCAACCGCTGGGCGGTGGCTTATAAAGACCCGGCGGCGATCACCGACACCAACAAGGCGGAGCGCATCAACCGGCTCGCCCCGCTCAGCGACCTGGTCTTCGGCCTGGACCACAGCTTCCTGGCCGGGCGGCTGGGCCCTAACGGCGAGCGTGACTTCCCGGTGACCGAGGTCCACCGCCGCTTTGACCATACCTCCAATGGAAGCGTCCCGGTGACCCCCGACCGTTTCGGGATCAGCGACAACATCCTGCTGGTGAACGAGTATGAATACCCGCACATCGACCAGGCTTACCAGCAGATGACGGTCACCGAGACCAAGGAGATTTTGAATATTTACACCCCATACTGGTCAGCCAGCCAGCCGCTTACCCCCACCATCCTGTTTGCCCACGAGGAATATTACCGCCCGCTCAACCTGGATTCCAGGGGAGCGTCCACCAACATCACCATTTCTGAAGACGGCAGCGATTACACGCTGTCGCTGCCCACCAGTGTGCCCAGCGGCAGCACGCTGGCCCCGGTTCAGATCATCACTGCCACGGCGCTGAACTGGGCGCCCTATATCTACCAGGATGGCGCATGGGCCGGCGCTCCGCTGGAGACTTACCTGCAGGGGATGAGAGCCATCTATCCGCCTGCATTGATCGACTCCGACCCGGCTGTCGCCGAAGGCGCCCTGATTTTCCTGGAAGAATACTATGCCAATGTGTACCAGGGTTACTTCAGCATCGTTGAGGAGGGCGAGGAAAAGATCGTCTCACCGGTCGAAGAAACCGACGAGGTCATGGCCGAGTACCTGGAGACCTGGGAAACCTACTGGGAGCCGTTCAAGATCGGGATGGAATGTTTCCTGGAAATTGTCGATCTTGAGGGCGAGCTGGAAATGATCTTCAACAATATCTACGTGAGGATCACCGGCAACGGGTACATGAAGGAATTGTACACCCTGGCAAGGTTCGAAGAGTTGACCTGGAAATCTGGCGTAGGCCTGGGGATTGAGATCGTGGCCGCTCTCGCCTGGCTGATCACCCATATCCCACCCATTCACGAGAAGCTGGATGAAAGCAGCGCCGGCACCATCATCAGTATCGCCATCAGCGCCAGTTTTGTGGTCATCGCCGGTTATAAGATGATCTCGGCTATCGCAAAGCTTCCCGAACCTCTCTCGATGATGAACGGCGCAAAATCCACCGAGTTTGGATTCTGGGGGATGATCATCGTTACCACCCTGCTGGTCCTGGCGGCCATCGGCATATTCATTTACATGATGGCCACGAACCAGGAATTGAACGGGGTGCAGATCGGGATGATGGTGGCTAACTTGTTTGCGACGATCATCGTGATCATCATTTTTGCCATCATCAGCTCTATTCCGACCATTGGCCCGCTGATCGTGGCCCTCTACAATCTGATCAATACCATCCTTTCCGAGCTCCTGGGCGTCAACTTTACGGAGATGCTGACCCAGCAGCTCACCGAGATCTTCTACGACGTGGACCCGATGACCAGCCTGGCCCCCACGGTGGGCTCGACGCTGTACGGCTTTTTAAACGACCGCGGCATCTCGGTGGGAAACGGGGTGAACATTTCTTTCCCGATGGAGGTCGAAGCCACCCAGGAGGACCCGCAAACGCCCAGCGAGGTGGGTGTATACAATGATTATGACACTGATCTCTTGGGCACACGCGTCACCCTCGATGTCGACGGCAACGAGTCCAGAATCGACCAAAACTCAGACTGGCATGGCAAAACCCTGGACCACCATTTCAGAGGCGAGGATCGTTCGGGCAGCCACGTCGATTGGCCCATGTACTCCGTTTATGGGGATTTGACCGGTCAGTTGGACACGATCGATTTCACCCAGGCCGGCATTAACCAGGAATTCTCCTACGAATCGGAATTCGATTATACAATCCACTTCTACCGCTGTATCCTGGTGATCTTCTGCAAGGACAAAACCACGGAAGGCAGCGTCGAAGAAGAGCCGCCGGCGTTGTATTTCGATGTCTTGCCTGCCACGTTGGACGAATTCTACGCCTGGAGCTGGGGCGGCGTATCCCTGTTCCAGCATGAGCCGCAAGACCGGGATAACGATGGCCTGATTTCCAGGATCTTTCACGGCAGCGACCCGGACGATACAAATTGGGACACCGATGGGGACACGCTTTCCGACAGTTGGGAAATGGAGATGGCTGCCACGCCGGCTGCCGAGGGTGGTTTTGCTTTCGACCCCAAACAGGCGGATACCGACCACGATGGCTTGCGGGACAATGAAGAAGCCCGCCTGGGGACCGACCCGGCCAGGATGGACAGCGACGATGACGGCTTTCCTGATCGGGACGAAGCCTACGGCTACAACTTCTATTACGCCGCCTCCCTGTACACCCTGGCGCGCAGCAGCCCATTGGTCGGCGACACCGATGGGGATGGCATGGACGATAAGGCCGAGTACTACCTGCATAAATTGGATCCGAACCTGTATCCTTATCATCCCAGGGTCACGAACATCTCACCCCTCACCCTGCAGATGGCTGCCGGTTATTCCGGTTATGTGAGCCCAGGCGCTACCTTCCCCCTCACGGTCACTGTGCAAAATGGAACGGGCACCCCGATCGAAGGCCAGTTGAGCACCCAGCTTCCGTCCGGCTTCACTGCGCTCGCCCCAACCGATGCGCCCTTTGAGGTGCTCGGTGAACAATCGCGCAGTGTGTTCAACCTCATCCAGGTCGATGCGAGCCAGGTGACCTCCCAACTGCCGATTGCCACCACGGCCTGCGGCGCCCTCGAGATGCCGCTGGTGTACATACCTTTTGAAGAACACCTGCCGCCTTATCACAACCAGGCCACCCCCGGCCTTTATGATGCGGTCAACAGCTCTTCCTTCCCGACCTATTTCCCGGACTCCATCCCGGGCCGTGTCGGTCGGGCGATCTATATTGGCAATCCGTATCAGCACATTACGCTCAACCAATCCAGCAGCGACCTGAATTTCTCAGGCGCAGCTCCTTTCAGCCTGTCCGTTTGGATCAATGCCGCGCCCACTGAACGCACCGATTATTTTTACCTCATTGCCAAAACCAATAAAACCAGCCGTTCGAAAGGATATAACCTGTACCTGACGTCTGACAAGGCGGGCGGCTACAATATCGGCTTCAATAATGAACTGAAGGATTTTCGCTACTACCAGACCCTGCATCCAGCCACCTGGTACAACCTGATTGCGATTTCGGATGGCACTACCCTGAAAGTATACGTGGATGGCGTCGAAGTTCCGGGGACCCTGATGACCGGCGTGCTCACTGGACCCAGCACCTATCCGGTTGCCCTGGGATCCATTGAGAGTTCCATCAGCTTGGTCTATCAGAATACGTTCCAGGGCGCCATGGACGAGCTGTATCTATTCGACCGCACCCTATCGAACCAGGAGATTTATTCCCTCTCCCATCCAGCGGCGGCCCTTGATGCACCCCAGGGGAGCGACAGCCGCGCGGCAACCTGTGATTTGAGCGCCAGCCAGACGATTTCGGTGACCGTAGACAACGATGCCCCTGCTGCCAGCCTCAGCTCGCCGGCCAACGCCAGCTATCTCAGCGGCAACGGTTTCCAGGTCATCGGCGGCGAGGCTCACGATCCGACCTCCTTTATCCGCTCCGTGGAGGTCTCGGTGGATGGGGGGCCCTTCCAACCTGCCAGCGGAACAGAGAGCTGGGCTTACACCTGGGATACGCGCAGCCTGGCCCAGGGAAACCACACCCTGGTGGCGCGCGCCACTGACGCCGTCGGCCACACTGGGCTGTCGACCAGCATCTTTGTTAAGATCGACCGTGACCCGCCGGCGATCACCCTCCAACCTGAAATCTGGCCTCTCCCGCTGCGGCCGCTGGACATCAAGACCTGGGTCCAGCATTTCAGCGGCACGGTAACCGATGGGATCAGCGGGGTTTCCACCCTCGAAATCCTCGTGGATGGCGGCTCAGACCTGCCCTATGGCGGCTGGCAGGCGGCCTCGGTTTCAGGCAGCGCCTGGTCTGTGGATTACGAGTTCCCGGTCAGCGTGGTCGATCTCAAACCGATCCCCAACCCGACCGGCCAGTACACGCTGAGCCTGCGCGCCACGGACAACGTGGGGAACACCAGGACGCTGGTCGATCCCACGCCGGTCATCTTTGATAATAACCCGCCTGCGGTCTCTGTGACCAACCTCAGCCCTACCGCCACCATCATCGCTCCGCTGACCTTGAACGGGGTGATCACCAACACGGAAGGCGGCGGGCCTTACGGCCTGCAGGTGGCCCTGGTGCCTGTGGAACAGTCCGAAGTCACGCTGGACGCCGCCCTGGCGCTGCATTTGAATGATCGCTCCACCGCCGGCGGGCAGATCTTCCTGGATGCCTCCGGTTTCAACCAGACCGGCGCCAGTGTCAGCGGCCGCACGCCCCTGGTCTATGAACCCGGCAAGGTGGATGAAGCGGTTAAGTTCGACGGGGTCGATGATGCCATCCAATGGCAGGAAGCTTTAAAAACGCCCTTCACCAGCACGCTGACTGCGGCGCTGTGGGTTAAGGTCAAGAATACCCCCGTTGAAAATACCACCCTGCTGAGCCTGAGCCATGCTGCGGCGTTCTACTGGAAAGCTGCCGGCGGGTTGACCTTCAGTTTGACGGATAGCAGCGGGCATGTCTCTGAAGCCGTCAGCAACAGGACCCTGACCGATAGTCAGTGGCACCATGTTGTCGGCGTGTGGACCGGGCTGGCCAATTACATTTACATCGATGGTGTACAGGTTGCCGCGGGGAAGGTGGCTTTAGGTCCGCTGGATACCAGCACCAGCCTGCTGACACTGGGCAACAGCGCCCTGGGGGGGAACGCCTTTGGGGGCTGGGTGGACGAAGTGTACCTCTTCCCGCGCGCTTTCACCAGTCAAGAGGTGGCTAACCTGTACAATCTCGGCGGCATGGTCTGGAATTGGGCCACCCCGGCTGATAACCTGGCGCCTTTCACCACCTGGAGCTACGCGCTGCCTGCCGGACCGGAAGGCCTCTACGAGCTTAAGCTGCGCGGCATGGACTATTTGGGCAACCGCGACGATGACCCCGATGCCTGGAGGCTCTGGCAGGGTGAAATCGATACGGATGGGCCGCGCGTCTCGTTACAGACCGTCAACAAGGGCCTTACCACCCAGGTCAGGTGCAGCGCAACCGACTTCAACCTGAGCCGGACCGGCTACCAATGCCCGTGCACGGTGCTGCCAGAGGACATGGTCACCTACGACCAGGTCGACAACTGGTACAAAGAAGTAATCGTTGACAGGACCCGGCTGTTCAAGATCATGTCCACCTGTGACGTGGACTCGAGCCTCGCGCCGTTCCAGATGCAGGCCTGCGATATCTACGGCGTGTGCAGCACCGCCTCCAGCACGCTGTCCGCACCAGAACCCGCGCCGCAAGATCTGCCAGTGGCGGGCGCAGATGGCCCGAATCCACAGGCGGTCAGCCTGCTGCCCATTTCCGCCCTGGTCGATCCGGTCGACCACAGCGTGCTGACCAGCCTGGATCCAGTCGACCTCACCCTGCGCGCCGAAGCTTTGCGCGGGCTGCGTGCGATCACCCTCACCCTGGACGGCAGCCTGCTGACCACCTTCACCCTCCCCGACGCCTCCGTGACGGGTTATGTGAGCACCACCACCTGGACACCTGCACCTGGCCTGGCGGATGGGGCGCACGTCTTCCAGACCAGCGCCCTGGATTGGGACGGGCAGGTGCAGGCAGCTCCTTTCACCAGCACCATCTATGTCGACACGCTGTCTCCCACGGTGGACATCAGCCCGACCGTGTTCACCTCCACCCACCTGATTTCTAACTGGGGGGTGAACCTGTCCGGGCCGGTCAGCGACCAGGCCGGCATCAGCTCCGTGCAGATTGCCCTGGATGGCAGCGCAGACTGGCGCCCGGCTTCCGTGGTGGGCGGCCAGTGGAGCTACCAGCGCATGCCGGAGACGCTGCCCGATGGCCAGGTGTTTAACTTAGCTGTCCAGGCCACCGACCTGGGCGGCCACACCACCCAGGTCACCCGCCCCATCATCGCCGACCTGGTCCCGCCCAGCCCGCTCACCATCACCCTGTCGTACACGAATGCGAACGGCGCCCTCACCCAGATATTCGCCGGGCAGACGATCTCAGACGTATTGGCTCCAACCATCCAGATCGCCTGGACGACCGCCTCCGACGGCAGCGGACTGCGCCGTTACTGGGCTGGTCTGAGCCAGCAGGACTCGCCTGACCTGTCCGGCCTGGCGCAGGTCGACCCAGGCGGGCTGCGGCAGGTCAGCCAGGTCGCCGGCGAAGCCCAGGCGTATACCGCCTACGTGGTCTCCGAGGATAGCTACGGCAACCGGAGCTGGAACCGGCTCGGCCCGATCTACACCGATACCCCGCTGACGCCCGACCTGATCACCCTGTCGCAAACGAATATCTACCACGGCTGGATGGACAGCGGCGAGTCGCAGATCGGGTTCAACCGCCTGCTCTCGGATACCCTCCCGGCTGGCCTGTCCTTGAACCATGCGCAAAAGTTTTACCTCACCTGGGATGCAGATGCCTTGCGCCTGGCCTGGCGCGGGGCGGATTGGAATTCCGACGGCGACCTGTTCATCTACCTGAAGACCGGCTCCGGCCCCGGGACAGACCAGGCTTATAACCCCTATCCGGCCACTGCCGGCGATACCCTGACCCTGCCCTTTACGGCCGACACCCTGGTGTGGGTGACCGGCGCGCAGTCTGCCCAGCTCCTGCGTTGGAACGGCGCCGCCTGGTTGGATGCCCTTCCCGGCGGGCTGCCCCCGGCCAATTTCCGCTTCACTGCCCAACCCCCGGCTTCACTGACCGACCTGTACCTGCCCTTTAGCCTGCTGGGCATCCTCGACCCGGCGGCGGCGCCCCTGGACGTGATCGCCTTCGGCAGCCAGAAAGATGCCCTGCGGCTGTGGACGGTGTTTCCGATCCTCAACCCCCACGACAGCCCGCTCCTGAGCAAGCTGCTTTACCGGCTGCCCGACCAGCACCACCTGGTCATGATGAACGCCTTCCACTGGGACAACCTGGCCCTGGGGCAGTCGCCGAACTTGAGCCGCTTCATGGACGTGGACGTGCGCGGTTTGCTGCGCGCTGAACCGCTGGGCCGCATCACCGACAGCCGCGTGAACAGTCTCTATAACATGCTCTCCCCATACCTGTTCCCATCCAATGCGGCCCCCCTGGTCGGGGATGGAGAGGTGATCTCTTACACCCTGTATTACATCAACGCCAGCGGCGCGGCGAACCCGGCTGACCACCTGCTCCTGCAGGTCACCTCCAGCGGCCCGTTAGAGCTGCCGGGCGGCACATTGGTTGTCAAACCGGACGGGACGACAGGCTATGTCCAGGTGCTCGACCTGGGTCCCATGCAGTTGGGAGACATGGGCTCTGTAGCATTCACCGGCGTGGTCCATATCGGCCCGGCGCTGGCGCAGTACCACCTGTGCCTCCAGGAACATCCCGGCGATACCGCCGCCTGCCAGGACCTGCACGACCCGATCAGCACGGCCCGCATCGACGCCGACCTGAAGACGAGCGCGTCCGAGGCGGTGGTCATCAACCGCTACACCGCCGAACACACCCTGGTGGTCGATCCGCCGGCGGACGTGGCTGTTCTCGCCGCGGAAGGCTCAACCACGGCCCTCTCGTCCCTGGCGCCTGCTGCGTCTCCCTCCGGGTTGGCGCCGGCCGCCGTGGAACAGGCGCTGGCCCAACCGCCCATTTTCGTGCGCAGCGGCCTCACTACCCTGCAAGGCACAGCCGTCGATCCCGGCGGTGTGGCCGGCGTGCAGGTGCAAATCCTGGATCCTTCTGCCGGCACGACGGACACCACCTGCCAGGTGGCTGCACCCACGAGCGGGAAGTGGTCCTGTGCGGTTGATCTCGGTCAGGCGGCCAACGAGTCTCGTTATTATGCCCGCGCCCAGGCCACGAACGCATTCGGTTACCGCAGCAGTTGGAGCCCATGGCGCCTGCTGGTGGTCGACACGCAGCCGCCTGCCGTCAGCCTGGATCCCGCCAGCCAATGGGTGCTGGCCAACACGGTATTGGGACCGCGGGGCGCATCCCTCAGCGGCCAGATCCAGGATAACGGCCAGGTCATGAGCGTGGACGTCTGCCTGAACCCGCCTGACCAACCGGCAGGCTCGACCGACTGCCAAACGGTCGATCTGAGTGCTAACTACATCTTGACCGGCACCTGGAACGCCGCCCTGCCGCTGCCGCTGGGCGTGGATGATGCCTCCCGGAAGCTCACGGTCTACGGCCGGGATGCGGCCGGGAACCGTTCGACAGAGCCCGTCGAACAGATCTTCTGGTTCGACACCGCTTCTCCCAGGGTGACGGTCGCCACGCAGCTCTCCACCATCCGGCTGCCCTCCTATGCTGCCCAACCGTTCCCCCTGCTGGCCGGCACGGCGAGCGATGGCAGCGGGCGGGTCGAAATCGTGGTGCGCCTGGTTTCCCCCGACCGTGGCGCTCAGCGCACCGTGATCGACGTCCAGGATAACCAGTGGAGCTATATTCCCGAGATCGGCGCACCCGGCGACTACAGCCTGGCGCTCCAGGCGCGTGACGCCGCGGGTAACCTGACCTCCCTGGGCTCCTGGCCCCTCCAGGTCACCGGCCAATCATATTACTGGATGCCGGTTATATTCCATTGATCCTGCAACAGGCCTGGTTGAGGAAGCCAGGCCTGTTGCATTTCAAATGAACATCTATCTGGCTTACTGACTTGCGGCTGCCTTGAGCCACTGAAAAGTACCCGGGGCTGCCTGCGCGGTTTCAAAAGTTAGCCCGGAGTCGCGCAGGCGCTGGCCCAGGGTCAACGCGTCTGGAATGGGATGCGGTATAAACCAATCTAAATTCGTGGACGGTTTGCCTCCCCTCAGTCTGTCTCATCCTATCGATGCTGGATTTCTCGGTTGTCAACAATTCAGGCTTTTAGATACTTTTTCAGCATCAGCCTCAAATCTTCGAGATTGAGGGGCTTGCTCAGGTATTCATTGGCCCCGGCCTCCAGGCAGCGCTGGTGATCCCCCGGCATCGCCTGGGCGGTCAGGGCGATCACGGGGATAGAGGCCATACTCGAGATGGAGCGCATCTGCTGCAGCACCTGGATGCCATTCATTAAAGGCATCTGGATATCCAACAAGACTAAGTCGCATAAGGATTCCTGCAAGCGCAGGAAGACTTCTGTCCCGCTGTGCGCCTGGATGACGTGATACCCGGAGGCTTGTAAGAAGTCACTCAGCATGGCCAGGGTCACCAGGTTGTCTTCTGCCACCAATATCCTCTGGCCTGATCCATCCATAGGCGGCAGAGATATTTCCTGTCCGGATGTCTGCAGCCTGAGGGGTGGATTGACTTTCAATACGCCGGGCTGGGCGGGATTTGGATCGGGGAATTCAACTTTCTGCCAGGGCAGGGTGACCGTAAAGCGGCTGCCTTCACCTGGCTGGCTTTGCAGCTCGATGCTGCCATTTTGCTGCTCAACCAGGCGATAAACCAACGCGAGTCCCAGGCCAGTGCCTTCATGCTGCCGGGAGAGACTGCCATCCAGCTGGACAAAAGGTTTAAACAATAAGGCCTGGTCTTCCCTGGAGATGCCGATCCCGGTATCCCAGACCTCCAGGTGCATGACCCGTCGATCGCCATCGCCTGCCAGGTCGATTCCGATCGTTCCTCCTTCTGGCGTGAACTTCACCGCATTACTCAACAGGTTTACCAGGATTTGTTTGAGTAATCGCTCGTCTGCCATAACGATATCAATTGTTGGATCCAGCTTGTTCGATAAGGTCAAATGCTTCTTTTGGGCTGCCTGCCTGACCATGCGCAAGCAGGTGCTCACGAGATTACCCAAATTGACCGGTGCAAGATTCAGCTCGATTTTCCCGGCTTCGACCTTTGACAGGTCGAGGATGTCATTGATCAGGGACAGCAGGTGCTGACCGCTCTCGCGAATGTTGCCCAGTGCTTCGACCTGCTTCGGGTTGATTTCGCCGTAGATCCCCTCCTGGAGAATTTCAGCCAGGCCTAAAATGCCGGTCAGCGGGGTGCGCAGCTCGTGACTCATGTTTGCCAGGAACTCGTCTTTGAGGCGGGACGCCCGCTGCAAAGCGGCGTTTGCTCCCTGCAGCTCAGCAGTCCGTTCTTTGACGCGTTTCTCAAGCTCTGCATTTAACTGGACCAGATCCTGCTCGACACGGTGACGCTTCGTCAGCTCATGTTCCAGCTCGCTGGTGCGGCGGGCGACCAGGGAAGCCAGGTCTTCTTTTTCCTGGCGCAGCAAGAGATTCATGGACTTGATCTTCGCCATGCTGCGTACCTGGGCGACCAGCTCTATCTCATCCAGGGGCTTGGAGAGAAAGGCCTCTGCACCGGCGTCCAGCGCTCGGATACGGCTGCTGCGGTCGGTTTTTTGGGAGGTAAGAAAGATCACCGGGATGAGCCTCAGGCGCTCGTCCTGCTTAATCGTGCGGCACACCTCGTATCCATCCATCCCAGGCATGACAATATCCAGCAAAATCACATCCGGGTTCTCTGATAGGGCCAGCTCGATGCCCCTTAACCCGGTTAGAGCGGTAACCACGCTGGCGTTGGGGATCAGGTCACTGAGAACCGCCTTCAGAGTAATCAGATTATCCCGGTTATCATCAATAGCCAGGATTTTCAGCTGCTCAATCGCCATCGATCAACTCGCGAATAGTTTTTTCCAGCAGTTCTGCTTCAACGGGTTTTGAGATGTAAGCATCGAAGCCGTATGCCAGGATGTGTTCCCGGTCCCCTTTCATTGCCCGGGCAGTCACTGCAACCACCGGGATGCGCCTGCCATTTCCTTGCTTTCTGAATTCATCGAGTACCTGAAAGCCATCTTGTTCAGGGAGGGATAGATCCAACAGGATGAGATCAATCTGGTGAGACCTGGCCAGCTCAAGACCAGATGGCCCATCGGCCGCCTCCAGCAGGTTGTAAGTATCCTTGAGCATGGCTTTCAGGGTTAGCTGGTTGTCTGGGTTATCCTCGATCACCAGAATGGTGGGTGGTTCCGCTGGCTGAAATGTCTGATTTTCTGGCTGCGGCTGCACAGATTGCGGTAAAACCGGCGGTGTCACCACCGGCGGTGTCACCACCGGCGGTGTCACCACCGGCGGTGTCACCACCGGCGGTAAAACCATCCTGGCTACCGCCTCCAGCAGGGCTGAGCGGTTGATATCTCCCTTTTGGATCAACTGGTGGACATGATTCCCTTTGAGAAATTTCATCTCCTCGCGCGTCACCTGCTTTGCAGTCAGGATCAACACCGGGAGGGATGCCGTTCTTTCCTGTTCACGGACCATGCGCAGGACCTGGAAACCATCCACCTCCGGCATCATCAAATCCAGGATCATAGCATCCGGGTGAGTCGATTGGAGAACTGACAGGGCTGCAGACCCATTTCGGGCTAAGAGGATGTGATAACCCTCGCCAACGAGAATTTCTTTAAGCTGGATGATTGCTGGTTCGCTGTCTTCCACCAGCAGGATCGTTTTACCTGCCGTGTTTCCATGAGGGGCGCTTTTCCTGGCGGCTGCTGACCCTGTAACATGAACGGCTGGCGTTTTTGCGAACCCTTCAGCGGTTGGATAGAATTCCAGCGGCAGGGAGAGGGTGAAGGTTGAGCCATTTCCAGGTGTGCTGGTTACCTGGATGTCCCCTTGCAGCAGCCGGGCATATTTCCGGGCGATTGCCAGTCCCAATCCAGCCCCTCCGTACTTCCGGGAGGTGCTTTCATCTCCCTGGCGGAACTCATCAAAGATGTGAGCGAGTTGCTCAGCAGGGATCCCAATCCCGGTATCCGCTACCCGGATCTGGATAGCGTCACCGGACCGTCCGGCTGTAATCTCCACCCATCCATCCGGAGTGAACTTGACTGCATTGGAAACCAGGTTCTGCAAAATATGGCGGCACTTAATATAGTCGCTGGTGAGCACAGGGAGATCGCCGGCTACCCCGTTCACCAGGTCAATTCCCTTTTCGAGAGCCTGGGGTTTCAGCATCTCCTCGACTTCTTCAACCAGGTGATGGATGGAAAAGCTTGACAGGTTAATTTCCTCCTTGCCTGCTTCAATGCGTGAAAGGTCCAGGATATCGTTGATCAAAGAAAGCAGGTTCCTGCCGTTGCGCTCAATCACTTCCAGGTAGCTGTATTCATCTTCTGGAATGGCTCCGCGCAGGCGGCGGCTG
The DNA here is from genome assembly GCA_903871905.1 of uncultured Chloroflexota bacterium. Taxonomy (GTDB): domain Bacteria; phylum Chloroflexota; class Anaerolineae; order Anaerolineales; family UBA4823; genus CAIQIV01. Next base: position 14,869 of record CAIQIV010000092.1, read on the forward strand.
AGCACACCGGTGAGGGCGATCACCGAATTAAGCGGCGTGCGCAGTTCATGGCTCATGTTGGAGAGGAAGATGGTTTTTAACCGGTTTGCTTCATCGAGCTCGTCCTTCTGACGTTCCAGTTCGATATTCTGCTGGTTAAGCTCGCGTGCTTGTTCGGCCAGCTCACGATTCTGTACTTCCAGCCTGTTTGAAATTTGCCGCACCTGGCGGAAGGCCAGCAGTCCGTTGGTGCGAGCGGATAAAGCGCCGAGAAGGTCCTGGACAAGACGCACTGACGAAGCCGGGTATTCAGCCAGGCTGGCGAGCGAGACGATTCCAACGACTTCCCGGCCGGCCAGAATGGGGAGGGTAAGAATGGCGCACGGCGTGAAATCCCCACCCGCCGCTGCGAATGTAAAGCGTGTTTGCGGTGAAATTTTGGAGATGAGCTGCACCTTCCCGGTAGCCAGCACGCTGCCAGCCTCGCCTTCGTAATCGGGAGCAGAGAAGGAAGCCCGCCCGTTTGCGGTTAACCCGATCGAGGTGAGGTGTTCAAAGGTGGTTTTTTGTTCGTTCAGCAGGTAAACCGCCCCGGCCTGTGAGCCGGTATGGGCAAGCAATCCTTGCAGCAGCTTGTGGAAGAAAGGGACCAGCTCATCTTCCTGCAGCATGTCATCCACGAGCCCGGCCAGGTTGTTGCGGTTGTGTGTGTCCGCCTGGATAGTTGCCGCCAGGCTGTTGAATGAGGCTGCAAGTTTGCCTAATTCGTTGTTAGATGTATAGCGGCTGCGTGCGTCCAAATTACCCTGGCGGTATTGTTCGGTGACGGCAGCCAGCTCAATCAGCGGCTCCCGGATACCTTTCAGAAGCAGAAAACCGATGCCGGTTGATAGGACAAGGGTAACGCCCAGCATAATCGCCAGCCAGAAAAGCAGGGTATTCCGCCGCACCTGGGCATCCTGCATAAACTGGTCCCCCCTGGCGATGGCAAAATCACTGATGTCCTGGACGTGGCCGAGGATTTTTTCGACCTGGAGCGCGCTGACCCCATTCGCCGTGATCCGATCCTCTGCTTCCCTCGGTTGTCCATTTCGAAGCAGGCGCAGGGTTTCGTCGCGAATGGATCTCCATTGGACGAAATACTGGTATGCCTCTTCAATATCGCCGCGCGGTCCCAGGTATTGATTGAAAAGTACCTGGAACTGCTGGTTGGCATCGGCTTCCTTGAGATCAATCTCTTGTTGGATTTTCTGCAGCTCCAGGTCATTTTGGGCTGTAAGCTGATCCTTGGTTCCATTTTCCATCATCAAGATATCCGCCTGCAGCGCTCCCAACGCCCGCCGTACCTGCAAGGGGTGGTCATACAGGCCCTGGATCTCAGCCCACAAACTGTAAGTCTGAAACCAGGCCATGGCTCCGAGCAGCAGCACGGAGAAGAAAACAACACCCAGGCTCAGTGCGAGCTGCCAGCTGATATTGAGATTTCTCATCTTCCTATGCCTCCTGTATTTCTGCGCAGACTGGAATGTTGAAACACAGGTGCAAAGGAGGTGACCTCAGCAAATCCACCGGCCTGCTTGACCCAGGCTCTCTCCGCCTCGCTGCAGAAAAAATAACCTTCGGGAGAGAGGCATCCGGCCAGGCGGTTCAGGATAAACTGCCTGACCTCAGTCCGGTAGTACATCAACAGGTTGCTGCAAAAGATAAGGTCAAAATCTCCATAGATGCTGGCTGGTGGGCAAAAAGCAGCATCCTCGACGAGGTCATGGAAAGAGAAATCCACGTGCTCGCGGAGGCGAGGGATGATGATGAACTGACCATGGTCACCTGTTAAATATGCCTGGAACTGACTGAGGCGAAGGTTCTGGATTGCATGCATCTCGTAACTGCCTGCACAGGCTGCCTCCAGGACGGTTTTGCAGTGATCCGAGGCGAAAATGCGATAAGTAATACCGGATTCGCTGGCGGTAGAGACCTCATCCAGCACCATCGCCAGGGAGTACGCCTCCTGCCCGGCGGCACAGCCTGCTGACCAGGCGCGGATTTCTTTCCGGCCGGCGCGCTGGATATTCGGGATCAGCTGGTGTAAAGCCAGCTTTTCTAAGAAGGCAAAGGTGAATGGCTCTCGGAAGAACTCGCTGTAGGTGACAATGAGCGAATCAAGAAAGACCTCCTTCTCCCCAGGGTTGGCTTCCAGGAACTTGAGATACTCTGCGGCGCCTGGCAGGGCAAGGTGCGCCAACCGCTTCTCCAGCGATTTCTCCAGGAACGTCTCATCATATGCCGACAGGTCTCTCTGGCCTGTCTTCCCGAGTTCCCTGAGAACCGTCTGCGACGCTGCTATCATCGTTTCTCAATCATGTGAGCCACTCACTTCGATAATCAGCGGGACTTACGACCGGTTTGCTTCGCATCGCTTATACTCCGCTGGCCGTTGGATATCTTAAATTGAGCAACGACCTGCTGCAAGATCCCGGCCATCTCAGCCAGGGAATGGGCAGAGGCGGTGACTTCTTCCACCTGGGCGGACATCTCTTCGGCGCTGGCGCTGACCTGTTCCATGGCGGCGCTGTTTTCCTCGCTGACGCTGGCGATGTTTTCGATGGCGCGCGTGACTTCGCTGGAGCTGGCAGCCATTTCTTCGGTAGCGGCGGTGTTTTCTTCTACAACGGCTGAGACCGAATCCACTGCGCTGACAAGCTGGCTGGAGGCGGAGCCCATGCGCTCCGCGGCCTGGGCAGCCTGGGTGGCCTGCTGGTAGACGGCTTCAGCCGCGGTCAGGATATCCTTCAAAGCCTGTCCGGCTTCATTGGCCTTGACCACACCCGATTCGACCTCTCGGGCGCCGTCTTCCATGGCGGTCACGGCTTCAGCCACGGTTTTCTGGATGCCCCGGATCAGTCCGCCAATCTCCTTGGTTGCGCTGGTCGCCCGTTCTGCCAGCTTGCGCACTTCATCCGCGACCACGGCGAAGCCCTTGCCGTGTTCGCCGGCGCGGGCGGCTTCGATCGCCGCGTTGAGCGCCAGCAGGTTTGTCTGGGAGGCGATGTCTTCGATGGTCTCAACGATGGCGCCGACCTGGTCGGAACGCTGGCCCATCTCCTGTACCTTCTGGACGGAGATGCCCACCTTGGCTTTGATCATTCGCATCCCCTCCACGGTCTGCGCCACGGTTTGGGCGCCGCTGCGGGCGGCTTCGGCTGCCCCTGCCGAATCGTGGGTCACCGCCTGGGCGTTTCCGCTTACCTGTTGGATGGCCTTGGTGATCTCGGCGGTCACTTCAGAGGCTTTAATCACCGCATGCGACTGCTCCTGTGCGCCATGCGCAACGCCATCAATGGCGCGCCCCATCTGTTCGACAGACGAAGCGGTATGGGAGACGGCTTCGGATTGCTGGGTGGTGCCGCGGGCGACCTGTTGTACGGTGGTGGAAATCTGGTTGGTAGCCTGGCCGGCCTGGGTGGCAGCCTGGGCCAGCTGCTGCGATGCAGCCATCAAGCCGTGTGCATTATCAGCTACCTTGCCCACGGTCTCACCCAGGCTGTTGACCATGTGGGAGAATGCGAGGCCCAGCTCATCCTTGTCGCTCCTGGGTGTGACTTTGACCGTCAGGTCACCGTCAGCCACATGAGCAGCAACATCGGCAATCTCTCGCAGGTAGCGCCCGGTCTGGACCTCGGCTTTACCGGCCTGGCCCAGCTCATCCTCTCTGTCGACCATAATGCTGCGCTGTTCATCGCTCATGCCTCGATTCAGGTCCCCGTGCTGGATATTTTGCAGGGCATGGGTCAATATGCCCAATGGGCGGGTGATATTGCGGCTGGTGAAGAGGCCTAAGAGGATCGCCACGACGGCTGCCAGGATGCTGGCGAATAATGAAATTGAGGTAACTTGCCGGCGGGTGGCATCGAAGTCCTGATCGCCTTCTATCGTCTCTGCAACCAGGGACGCCTCGTATTTTGACAGTGGATCACGCATCCTGGTGACCAGGCGGTCTATCTCCCCATCCATGGCCACGGTCTCGGCTGTGGTGGCATTGCTGGCTTTCAGAGCTGGCAGCATCCGGGTCTCATACAGCGAGACGATCTTCTGATAGGCATCCCGGGCTTGTTGTATCCAGGCTTTTTCATCAGGAGTGTCCGCAGCTTCCTCCATCTTGTCAATATCTGCTTCAGTCATTTGCCGGGCGTCTGACCAATCCTGGGCAGATGCCTGGAAATCCAGGTTTAATTGGGCATTGGCGATCACCTGGTACAATTCGAGGGCGTCAGCAGATGATCTTGCTGCCAATTGTGCATCCACGGCTCGCTGTGCGCCTGCATCTTGCAGAACTCCCAGGTTCTGGATTTCGAAGAGGTTATATGCAATCACACCGATCAGGATCAGGGTTACCAGGATGAACCCTCCGGTGATCTTGGCGCCGACTTTGAGATTATTGTAATATGACATAGCTGCTCCTGATGTTCGCTTGTGTACAGAATTTTATGAATTTGTGGATGCAGCATAAGCTGCACAACCAGCCCATACCCGGTGCATCACGCAGTGAAATTTGGATTCAGGATGTGATGCACCTGATCGTAGAGTGTTTGGGCGACGAAGGGGAATTGCATCTGGATGACCTCGTGATTTCCGAATTCTCCTTTTTCTGTGGAGTCTGAAATAAGCAAGACGGGTATTTCTTTCAACATGAACACCTGGAGAGTCTCCAGGGGCTTGATCATGTCCCCCTCCCTGGTCGGCCTGGAGATAGCCATGACGATCAGGTCCTTGTCATCAAACTGGATTGGATTAGCGGAAATCTGATCTATGAAGCGGGTTTCAACGGCGCCAAATACCCGGATGGTCAGCTCAATCGCTCTTGCCAGTTTTTCGGAGTCGCAAAATAGCAATATCTTCTGCTGGTCTGCTGGTCTATGGTCCATCCTTTCATCATAACCCGTCCCCCTCCCAATTTGCTCCCCGGTGGCTCCTCCCACCTCCCAATTTGTTCCCAGTAAGAGTGCGCTATCCGTCCTTTCCAGGGTGATCATTTGCAGGGTATGCCTCCAACAGATAACCCAGCCCGGGTCGGGTGATGACGTAGCGCAACTGGGACGGATCCGGTTCGATCTTGCGCCGCAGGCGGTGGATCACGCGCTGTACCATGCGCTCATCTCCCAGGTAACCCGGCCCCCAAACCTTTTCGAGCAGCATCGAGGCGGGGACCACGCAGCCTGCAGAGAACGATAGCTCGCATAACAGGCGGTATTCGGTAGGAGTTAATTCCACCCGCTGTCCTGCGAGATGCACCTCGCCGCGGGTGTAGTGGATGTGCAGATCGCCAGTCTGAAAGACGCTCTGCCTGGTTGGGAGAGCCTGCATTTGAGACCGGCGCAGCACAGCACGCACGCGGCTCAGCAGCTCATCGGTGC
>CAIQIV010000093.1 GCA_903871905.1 uncultured Chloroflexota bacterium
CGCCGCCTGATCCTTGACATCCAGGGGCCAGCGCTCATCCTGGGGATCCGCAATCCATTCTTTTACAATCCCTATTGGGGTTTCTTTTTGCAGATGCTCCCCTATGCCTTTACGATTATCGTATTGGTAATCGGCTCGCGCGAAGCGATGCGCAAGCGCCTTGGCGCCCCGGCAGCCTTGGGGAATCCGTATATTCGTGGTGAAAGAGGTTTATAGCATGGATAAATTTGTCGGTTATCGCTGCTCTCTCTGCGGGCAGGAGTATGCCCCGGGTGAGATCACCTACACCTGTCCGAAGGACGGGGGTAACCTGGATGTTGTCCTGGACTACGCGGCAATCAAGCAGCAGTTTCCCTCCATGGAAATGTTCTTAGGCTCCACAGTTGAGCCTTCCCTGTGGAGATACCTGCCTTTGATCCCGGTCACCGATCCGGGTGGAGAAGGAACAACACTCCGGGCAGCCGGGAACACCCCGGTCTACTCCCCTCCGGTGCTGAAGAAGCAGCTGGGGATGGAAAATCTTTGGATCAAGGATGAAAGCCGCAATCCCACGGCTTCCTTCAAGGACCGCGCCAGCTCGGTGGTGGTCGCCCGCGCCCGCCAGATCGGGGCAGAGGTAGTTGTGACCGCCTCCACCGGTAACGCCGGTGCAGCCCTAGCCGGAATGGCTGCAGCAGTGAACCACAAAGCGATTATCTTTGCCCCGCGCACTGCGCCTCCGGCAAAAATTGCCCAGCTGCTGATCTTCGGCGCCCGCGTGCTGCTGGTCGATGGCAGCTACGATGACGCCTTCGATCTGACCATCCAGGCATCCCAGGAATTTGGCTGGTACTGCCGCAACACGGGCTACAATCCCTTCACCGTCGAGGGCAAGAAAACTGCCGGTTTTGAGATCTGGGAATTCTGGACGCGCCTCTCTCCCAACCCGCGCCACCAGGTTTTCGGCAAGCCGCTTTCAGTATTTGTCTCGGTTGGAGATGGGAATATCATCTCTGGCATCCATAAAGGCTTCAAGGACCTGGTTGAGCTGGGCTGGATGCAGGAGATGCCGCGCATCTTCGGCATCCAGGCGGAAGGCTCGGCTGCCATCGCAAACGCCTATTTTGCGGGTGTGGACCACATCACCCCGGTAGCCGCGAAGACGCTGGCAGATTCGATCTCTGTGGACCTGCCGCGCGACGGCGTACGCGCCGTGCGCGCCGCCACCCAGACCAACGGCGCCTATATCACCGTCAGCGACCAGGAGATCCTCTCCGGCATCGCGGCATTGGGCAAGGTTGGCATCTTTGCTGAACCGGCTGGATCCACATCCTATGCCGGGCTGGTCAAAGCGCTGGACCAGAAATTGATCGAGCCTACCGATCCGGTCCTGGTCGTCAACACTGGCAGCGGGTTGAAAGATGTGCGCGCTGCCATGCAGGCCGTGGTAGAAGCGCCGGTGATCGAGCCCACGCTGGAAGCTTTGAAAAAGATCTTGTAGCGCTGGCCAGCGCTAACGGGATGCAATGACAAAGCCTACCTATACAATCGTCGCCCCCATCTTCAATGAGACCGCAATCCTGCCCGAGTTTCACCGGCGGGTGAGCGAAGTCATGCAAGGGCTGGGAGAAGATTGGGAGTTGATCCTGGTGGATGACGGGTCCACTGATGGTACAACGCGCATCATCCGCGAACTGGCCGCCAGGGACCCGCATATCCGTCCGGTGATATTTGCCCGCAACTTCGGCCACCA
>CAIQIV010000094.1 GCA_903871905.1 uncultured Chloroflexota bacterium
AGGCAGAGGAAGCGGCGCGCATGTTCAACGCTGAGGGCGTGGACCTGATCGTTGCCGTGCAGCTGGCGTACACCAAGGGTATTGTGCCCACCCGCTGTTTTCTGAACACCACTGCCCCGGTGGTGGTGTGGAATACCCAGCAGATCCGCTACCTGCCTGAGGATGCCGATTTTGACCTGATCATGGTCAACTCGGGCATGGCCGGCGTGCCGGAGATGACCTCGGCGCTGCTGCGCATCAAACGCCCGTTCTGGATGGTGACCTCACACATCGATGACCCGCTGGGACGCAAGAAGCTGGAAGAGTATATCGCTGCCGCCGGCGTCATCCGCCGATTAAAGAGCGCCCGCATCGGCATCGTTGGGCATGCCTTTGAAGGCATGACTGATCTGATGGTGGACCAGCTCAGCCTGCGCCAGTTTGTGGGGCCGGTGTGCTGGCCGCTGGAGCCAGAGAAGATCTCGGCAGCCATGGTCGATCTGCCCCAGGCCGAGGTGGACGCCCTGGCGGCCCAGGAGAAGGTCCGCTACCGGGTGGAGATGGACCCTGCGCTGTTTGATCGCTCCTGCCGCCTGGCCCTGGCGCTGGAAAAAGTGGCGCGGGACAACAAGTTCGATGCCCTGGCGACCTTTGACCAGATCTGGCTGACCGACCCGCGGGTGGGAATTATCCCCTCCTACGGCACCGGGCGCCTGTGCGAGATCGGCATCCCCTGCTCGACCGAAGCGGATATCACCACCCTGACCGCCATGCTGCTGCTGCAGGAGCTGACCGGGCAGGCCACCTTCCTGGAAAACTATGTGATTGACTTTGACCGCGAGGCGATGATCCTGTCGCACGATGGGCACGGCAACCCGGCGCTGGCCGCCAGCCCGGCCGACGTGGCGATCAAGCACAGCATCTACTACTCGGGTGTCCACGGTTTTGGCGCCGGCCTGGAGTTTGCCTATGCCCCCGGCCCGGTGACCAACCTGGCCCTGGTCCCGGTAGGCGAGCGCAACTGGCGCCTGAACATTGCTGAAGGCGAATCGATCGCCATCCAGCCGCGTCCCGTTTCAGCCCCGCAGATGCTGTTCAAACCCAGCCACAAGCCCATCGCAGAGTGGTCGGACGCCTGGTGCATGGCGGGCTCGCCGCACCACATGGCCCTGGCATACGGGCACCTGGCCGGGAAGATCAAGAAGGTCGCCGAGCTGCTGAACATCGAGGCGGTAGAGATCTAGAATCGGTAGGTCTCAGCGGCCACCGCCGGAAGCAGGAAGACCTGTACCCGCGGCCGCGATCGGATAGTGTGAGATGGTCACAGGGCTGCCCATTTTTATCGGGCAGCCCTGTTGGGATGATGGATAGATCACTGTCCCCTAATCGTATACACGTGCTTTATTCGCTGCTGGCACTGGGATTTCTACGGTTCAACCATCACCTTGATCGCGCCGGGGTTGCGGGTGGCGTAGAAGGCGGCCTGGGTTTCGTCCAAGGGAAAGCTCGAGGTGACCAGGCGGTCCATCTGGAGCTGCGGCAGCAGCCCTACCGCCCTGTGGTAATCCTGGATGGTGCAGTCGATCGAGCCGTGAATGTGCAGCTCACGGTAGTGAATGTCGTTGAGCACCAGCTCCATGACCGCGCCTTTGGCATAGCCGCTGAACAGCAGCAGCGATCCGCCGGTGCGTACCAGGTCGAAGGACTGCAGGGTGGCCTCGATGCTGGCCGTGGCCACGATCACCCGGTCAAAGGTGGGACCGAAGTGGTCCTTCAGGTTGACCGCACCGGGGTCGACCACCGCCTCGGCGCCTAATTCAAGCGCCAGGGCGCGGCGGTTTTCCTGCAGCTCGCTGCTGAACATGCGCGCCCCGTGCAGCCGGCCAAGCTGGACAAAGGTCATGCCGATCGGTCCGCCGCCGATCACCAGGATGCGCTCGCCGGGCTGGATGCCCACCTGGCGCAGGCCATGCAGCACGCATCCAACGATCTCCGCCTGTGCCGCGGAGCGCGGGCTGATGCCCGCTGGCACTTTTACCAGCCCCCCGGCCAGCACCATCTGGCTGGGGACGTGGATGTATTCCGCCATAGCACCAGGGATGTTCACCCCGATTACCTGGCCCCCTTCGCAGATATTATCCTGCCCGTGGGTGCAGGGGTAGCAGCGCATACAGGGGATGATCGGCGCCAGCGCCACCAGGTCGCCTGCCGCATAGCCTTGCAGCCCTTTGCCGGTCTCAACCACCTCACCGCTCAGCTCGTGGCCCAGGATGGTTGGCAGGGTATAGCGCGCCGAAGGCCCATTGAAGAAGTAGCGGCTGTCTGAACCGCAGATGCCGCAGCTTTTGATCTTGACCAACACATCCTGGTCCTTGAGCGGGGGGAGTTCCCAGCTTCCGATGCGGATATCTTCCTTGCCATAAAACAATGCAGCTTTCATCATGATAGTTCTCTTCCTAAGGGGTATCGGAATGGTCAGCGGCGCCCAGCACTTTGCCGACGGCGCCTCCAGGATGGGTGAGGGCAAATGACTCGGGGGTGACACCGCGCGCCTCCAGCACCAGGGCGCACAGGGCATCGGAGATGGCGGCAAAAGC
>CAIQIV010000095.1 GCA_903871905.1 uncultured Chloroflexota bacterium
GCCAAACTCGGGATCAGCAGCAAAACCAGCCGAACGGGCAGGTCACTGGCGCCGAACCCCAACAGGGCTTGACGCAGGAGCAAGCCAGGCAGTTATTGGCGGCTATTGCTGGGAAGAGCAAGACCCTCATGCAGCAGTTGCAAATGTACTATTACATTCCTGGATACACCTCGGATAAGGATTGGTAACAAATGAAGCGTCTCATTATTTCAACCATTGCGTTCATGTTCGTAATCGGATCATTGGTAACCACCCCTGGCGCCCATGCCCAGGGTGAAGCCAGCCTGACCGCCACAGTCGACCGCGACCAATTGCAACTCGGTGAAAGCCTGGTATTGACCCTGACTCTCAACACTCCTGGCTTGTCTTCGCCACAGCTCTCCCTACCCCAGATGGATCAGTTCCGAGTGAATGGCAACAGCCAGTCCCTGCAGACCAATATCATCAACGGTGCAATGAGTACCACTTTGATCAACACCTTCGAGCTGCAACCGGTCAGCCTCGGTGACTTGACCATCCCCGGCTTTTCTCTGGATTGGAACGGGCAGCAGTTATCTACCGAGCCAATTCGCATCTCGGTTACCCAGAGAACTAATACACCGAACGACGCTTCCGTACCTGCATCCCAAAATCAGAATCCGGCAGCCCTTCCAGATGACAAGGTGCATCGTAAAGGAACTCGCGATCTGTTTATTGAAACCAGCACAGACAAGATATCGATTTACACAGGTGAGGCGGTCCAGTTCACCACACGTCTATTCAACAGCACCATGTCCTTTGGACATCCTGACTACCAACCTCCCCAGTTTATTGGCTTCTGGCACCCTCAAAAGCCCGAGATCCGGCAGTATTATGCCACTGGCAGCGATGGCACGCCCTATGATGTCACTGAGATTACAACCTGGCTTTTCCCTACTACCCCAGGCAGGGCAACCATTGACGCAGCTACCATCACCACCCCGGGAGGCTTCTTTACCGACGGCGCCCAGGTTCGGAGCGATCCTATCTCGCTTGAGGTAAAACCACTGCCTGCTGGGGCACCGGCCAGCTTCAATGGTGCAGTAGGCCAATTTACCATCAAGTCCACCCCTGACCGTTTGAGCACTCGCTTGGGTGATCCGGTTACGCTGCAGGTGGAGTTAAGCGGCTTTGGCAATTGGGGCACCCTGGGCGACCCGCAGTGGCCAGAGGACAAGAATTGGCGAGTATACCAAAAGGCCAATCATTCTCAAAGCAACATTAGCAGCGGTCAGATGACCGGATCTCGTATCTTCGAGCAGTTATGGACTCCGCTGGCTCAGGGTAAGATCACCCTGCCCGCCATCCAATACACCTACTTCGACCCGGCCGCCGCGCAGTATCAGACCATCATGTCTCCTGCCCAGGCTATTACGGTCGATCCAGGCGACCCCAGGCTGGCAGCAGCGCTGCCTCAAAACACAGCCTCTGGAAATGCGCTTGCCGCACCTAAGCCTGAATATCCAGAGCAAATCAAACAAACCCCGGTCGTCTTTACCACAGCAGCAAAACCACTGGCACACCAGGCTGGTTTCCTGCTGTTGTTTCTGGTACCCCTGGGCCTGGTATTGGGCGATCTGACCCTGGCCTATCGGAAATACTATCTAAACACCCATGCATCTGACCTGCGCCGCTCCCGAGCCTACAGGCGCGCCCGGCGCCAGTTGAAACGCCTGCCACGTCGCATTGATAATGTGCAGTTAGAAGTTGCCCGCATCATGCTGAC
>CAIQIV010000096.1 GCA_903871905.1 uncultured Chloroflexota bacterium
TGGCGGTCCATGCGCAGGCTGAGCGTCTCCAGCCCCTGCAGGAAGAGCCAGGAGTTCATCGGTGTCTGGCAGGCGCCGATATCGCGCAGGATCTGCACGCGGGCCTTGGTGATGAAGGCAGCCGGGCCCAGGCTGGCGTACACCAGGCCGTGGTAAGACTCGTCCGGTTCGGTGAAGTTAGGGAAGCGCCCGCTGGCGCTCCAATCGAAATTGCCGCCGTCGACGATCATGCCGCCGATGGAGGTGCCGTGCCCGCCGATGAACTTGGTGGTCGAGTGGGTGATGATATTGGCGCCCCACTCGAAGGGCCGGCACAGGTAGGGCGTGGCGAAGGTGTTGTCGATCATCAGCGGGATGCCAAACTCACGGGCGATGGCGGACACCTGGTCGAAGGGGAAGACGTTGATGCGCGGGTTGCCCAGTGTCTCGCCGTAGAGGATCTTGGTGTTAGGGCGAATGGCGCGGCGGAAGTTCTCCGGGTCGGAGGGGTCCACCAGGGTCACCTCTATACCCAGGCGGGGGAAGGTGTAAACAAACTGGTTAAAGGTCCCCCCGTACAAGGTGACGGCAGAGACAATATGGTCGCCAGCGCCGCACAGGGCCAGGATAGCCATGGTCTGTGCGCCATGCCCCGAGGAAGCCGCCAGCGCGCCGGAGCCGCCCTCCAGGTCTGCCACGCGCTGCTCAAAGACATCCGTGGTGGGGTTCATGATGCGGGTGTATATGTTGCCGCTCTCCTGCAGAGAGAACAGTCGGGCAGCATGCTCGGTGCTGTCGAACAGATACGAGCTGGTCTGGTAGATGGGAACGGCCCGGGAATTGGTGGCCGGGTCCGGGGTTTGGCCGGCATGCAGCTGGCGGGTGGTAAAGCCAAAACGGCGGGCCTGATTGGTGTCAGCAGTCATGAGAGATACTCCTTAAACTTCGTGTGCTAACGATATGCGACAATAACGGTAAGGAAAAACCGTGGAAAACAGCTACGGTACCCGCTCCAACGGAGCGCAGGGTGACAGGCGCATTCACATTTTCAAAGACATAATAACCTCCGCTCGACGCACCCGCATCCATGCAGGTAAGAGGAGAGGAGGGTTTAGTAAAAAAAACCTCTTCAGAAAGAAGAGGTTAATGAACTCAGAACAGCTCACCTCTCATCTTCCAGAAACTTACTCTGCCGGAATTGGCACCTTGGGATAAACCAGGTTGTCGAGGCTTCACAGGGCCGGTCCCTCAGCCTCTCTGGATAAGAGTGCATCGCAACACTTACGTTAAGATTTGCCCGGTTATATCATGGACGATTTGGACTGTCAAGGGTGAAATTATGTTAAAATCCCCAGATTTATGCCGCCGGTCAGGGGTTACTCTCTCCCTGAGTCCTGCGGAGTAGTTGGTCGCTGGCCTGGCGGTACACCAGCACATACAACACCAGGGTATACACCGCCACAAAGACCAGGAACAGGGCGCCCATTATCCCACCGCTGGCGCAGCACAACACCGCCAGCCACCAGGCCTGCAGCACCCCGCCCACCATCGCAACGGCAATAAACGGCGCCAGCAGGCAGACCACCAGGAAGCCGGCCAGGAAGGAGAGCAAATATACCACCAGGAACCCGGAACAGCCGGTGCGCAGCACCGCCCAGGCCTGGCGGGCAGCAGCGCGCGGGCGCAGCTCCTCAAGGGCTGCCGACAGGATCCAGAGCAGGATCAGCACCCACAACAGCGAGCCTGCCACCCCTGCCAGGCGGTCCAGCAGGCGCAGCAGGTCCTCCACCAGGGGGGGCAGCGCCAGGCTGGCCAGCAGCGCCTGGGGCAGGAAGACCAGCATCTGCAGCAGAGCAGAAGCCAGGCTGACCGACAGGGCACTGCGCAGCGCCTGGCGGGTGAAGAGCGGGACAGCGGTTTCAACCGATCGTTCCAGGCCAGGCGGCGAGGCAATAAACCGGCCGGCGGAACGATTTGCCAGGCGCGCCAGGGCGGCAGTGATCAGGTACAGGAGCGTATAGAGCAGGAAGAAGAGGACCAGGCCGCCCAGCAGGAGCAGCAGGGTCAGCCAGCCTGGCAGACCCGGTTTAAACTCCGGTATATATACCAGGATTTCTGGAGGCAGCAGTGCGATCAATTCGCGTAGCTCGCCGCGCAAGCCCACCAGGCTCAGCAGGGCCATGCCCAGCATCAGCGGCGTCGCCAGCAGGAAATCCAGCAGGGTCAGCACCCACAACCCGCCGCTGCGCCAGGTAATGCGCCAGCTGGCCCTCAGCATGCCACCCAGGCTGTTCTCCATTCAGGTATTATACCCTGCAGCGGCAGTTATGCTACAATCAAGGCATGGATAAGCACCAGCACATGCCGGATGTGGACCGCCTGAGCTACCTGGCGGCGGTAATCCTGCTTGCCTATGCCCTGATGCGCCTGATAAACCTGCCGCTGACCACCATCACCATCCAGTTGCCCTTCTTCTACCTGCCCCTGAATATCAGCCTGCGCACGCTGGTGGTGCTGCTGCTGACCATCCAGGCCGCTGCCGGGGCGGAATGGCTGGTGCGCGACCACCCCTTTGTGCGGCGCGCCTTCACCCCTGAGCACTGGATGCTCCCGGCCTTGACCGCCTGGGTGGTGGGCATCCCCCTGTTTCAGCTGCCACTGGGGGTGGAGTGGTGGCTCGGGTTCCTGGTGGGCGGCGCAGTGCTGATGATGGTGCTGGTCGCGGAATACATCGTAGTCGACCCGGATGATATGCGCCAGCCGCTGGCGGCGACCGGTCTGACCATCTATTCCTTTGCCCTGTTCCTCTTCCTGGCGGCGGCGCTGCGCTCCGTGGAAACCCGCCTGTCGCTGCTCCTGCCGGCGATGACCCTGGCCGCCGGGCTGGTCAGCCTGCGCACGCTGCACCTGCGGCTGCACGGTGTATGGGCCTTTCTGCAATCGCTGGTGATTGCCCTGTTGATCGCCCAGGCGGTGGCAGCCGTATACTACTGGGCCATCTCACCGGTGTCCTTTTCCATGTTTATCACCGGGCTGGCCTACGCCCTGACCAGCTTCATCGCCGGGCTGGCCGAAGGAGTGAGCGGTCGTCAGAGCCTGGTCGAGCCAGCGGTGGTACTGCTGGTGCTGTGGGGAACGGCGCTGTGGATCCGCTGACTGCCGCGGCCCCCGACCGGTTGGCAATCCCACGCCCCGCCTGGCGTGCCATGCTGCATGAGGTGCAGGCCCGCCTGCCAGATGAAGCCTGCGGCGTACTTCTGGGGCGCGGCGGCCAGGTGCTGGAAGCCTTGGCCGTGACCAATGCCCTGCACAGCCCGCAGCGCTACCGCATGGACGAACGGGAACAACTGGCGCTTTTCCTGCGCCTGGAGGCTGAGGCGCTGGATCTGCTGGCCATCTACCACTCCCACCCGGATGGGCCTCCCACGCCCTCCGCTACCGATACCGCCGAAGCTTACTATCCTGAAACCGTTTACCTGGTCTGGAGCCCCCTGGAGAACAACTGGGGCTGCCGCGGCTTTGTCATGCAGGATGGCCAGTTTCAGGAAATTCTCCTGGTCCTAATCGACTGAACCTGGGTGCGCCAGGGTCCTGGCGCTCTGGAGGCTGCGGTCATGGCAGCCTGACCCTTTGGGGCGGCAAATAAATGCAGACTTTTTTATTAATTGATTGCATAAGAACTGCGGATGCGCGGCTCCAGGCCCTGGATTAGCATAGGCTTGTTGGAAAAGCTGCGCGCCCTGTGCAGGCAGTGGAACTCCCTGCACAGCCGCCCGCCTTCCCGGCTCCAACCCAAGATCAGTTTTTTGACAGAAAGAGGAAAATAATGGACCAAGCCACTCCAACAACCATCTTATTGGTGGAAAGCACTGCCATCGTGGGCCTCATCGAAGCCGGCATCCTGAAGGACATGGGATATGAAACCCGGCTGGCCTTCACTGGTCAGAAGGCAGTGCTCCAGGCAACGACCGACCCAGACATCGACCTGGTGTTGATCGACGCGGACCTCGGGCAGGGCCTGGACAGCATGCTCGCCGCCCGCGCCATCCTGCGCCGCCGGAAGATTCCGATCATCCTCCTGACATCGGACGGCAACAGCCTGCTCCCCCGCAAGGAGTGGCTGCCAGACCGGGTGCTCTGCCTCTCCAGGGATTCCAACCCCTCCACCTTGCAATCTATGATCCATTCTGCCGTGGAACAGATATAATTCAATCAAAGTCAGGCAGGTATTCCTGAGCCTGCATGGTATCCACCTGCCTTCCAGTCCGGGTTCACAAGCGGAGCATACCATGTCGCCTGGAAAATTTTTTTACGTTCCTGCTTGTTTCTTAATGCTGGCTGGCGCCGCCTGGCTGGCAATGGCCGCTGGTTTCCCAAACATCAGGCTGCCGGCTGCCGCCCTGGCGGCAGGCAGCCTGGGGTTCATGCTGGTTGCAGCCCTGGTCTTTACAGGACGCAGTCCCGGGGGCGAGACCAGCGGCGGACCAGGTCCAGGGGAGATGGAGCGGCATTTCCAGCGCATGGTGAAAACTATGCCGGACCTGCTGTGGACCATGGACCTGGAGCGCCGCTTTACCTACATCAGCCCAGCCATCCGCCAGCTGCGCGGCATTGAGCCAGAGGAAGCAATGAGTGAGCAGCTTGAGGATTCCCTGGCGCCCACCTCGGTGGAGGTGTTCCTAAAGGCTCTCAGCCGGGGCGAGGCTGCCGGGCGCGGAGACAGCGTATCCTGCTGCGAGGTCCAGCAAAAAAGAAAAGATGGCAGCCTGGTGTGGGTAGAAATCCTGATCCGCCCGCTGTTGGATGAACACAACCAGCGGCTGGGGCTGATGGGCGTGTCCCGCGATATTACCCGGCGCAAGGATATGGAAGACGACCTGCGGCGCATGAATGAGCGCTATGACCTGGCGGCGAGTGCGGCCCACCTGGGCATCTGGGATTGGGATCACCAGCAGAACCGCATGACCTGGGACGATCACATGTACAGCCTGTACAACATCAGCCGGGAACAATACCCTGATCCTTACCAGGCCTGGTTCCACTGCGTGCTGCCCGAGGATCTGGAACAGGCAGACAAGGCCTCGCGGCTGGCCTTAAGCGGTGAAAAGGATTACGACACTGAGTTTCGCATCCATGGATCCAACGGCCTCATCCGCACGATTAAAGCTTATGGACAGGTAGTGCGCGACGCGGCCGGCTGCCCGCTGCGTATGACCGGGGTCAACTTCGACATCACCGATCAGAAAAATGCCCAACAGGAGCTGAGCGAGAGCCATAAAAAGCTGGAGCTGCTGTTTGAAATCCTCCCGGTAGGGGTTTCCATCTTAGGCCCGGATAACCATGTGCTGAAATCCAACAGCGCGCTGAAACGCATCCTTGCCATGCCGGAAGACGGGCTCAAGCGCGGCGATTACACTCAACGCCGGTATTATAAGCCAGACGGCAGCGAGATGCAGGCGCACGAGTTCCCCAGCAGCCGGGTGCTGCAGGGTGAAAAGAGCGTGGCTGAGGTCGAGCTGGCGGTTGAGATCGAGAACGGTGAGCTGATCTGGACAGCGGTCAACGCTGCTTCCTGTCCCTTTGAAGATTGGCGGGTGGTTCTGGTCACCATGGACATCACCGAGCGTAAAAAGGCGCTGCAAGCCTTGCAGGAGAGCGAAGAGCGCTTCCGCTCCTTTATCGAAAACGCTCCCACCGCAATTGGCATCTCCCGGGAAGGCCGCACCCTGTATGCCAACCCGCGCTACCTGGAACTCTTCGGCTACCGCAAAAGGGAGGAGGTGGTTGGGAAACCCTTTGTGAGGCACATCGCCCCGCAGTGCCGGGAGGAACTGCAGGAGCGCATCCGCCGGCGCGAGCTGGGGATGCCAACCTCCCCGGACTACGAAACCATGGGGTTGGGTGTCGATGGGCAGCAGTTTCCGATCCACATCGCTGTGAACCAGATTAACCTTTCCGACGGACCGGCATATATGGTGCTGATCACCGATATCACCACTCGCAGGCGGGCAGAAAATGCCCTGAAAGAAAGCGAGCTGCGTTACAGGACCATCGCCTCCCAGTTGAGCGCACAAATCGAAGAAAACTCTAAACGCACGTGGGAGCTGGAGGCCCTGGCAGAAGTGTCCAGCGTGCTGCGCAAGTCCGAGACCCCCTCAACCATGATCTCCCAGCTTGTGCAGAAAGCCCTGGAGGTGCTGGGGGCGCAGAGCGGGGCGTTTGGCGTGATCCATAAGAACCAGGTTTCTTTGAGTACCGCGGTTGGCCTGGCAGCAGGAGAGATCCCAGCCTTGTTTTCCCCTCCAGCGCTTATCCTTGAGAAGGTGATCCGAAAAGGGCAGCCAGTCTTCCTGAACGCAGGGGCAGAGGACCTGTTCCCCACAGAAGTGGGACAGGTGCAGGAATGCATTCCCTCGTCCCAGGCGTGCATCTTCTCACCAATCATCAGCCAGGCCTCGGTGACCGGGGTGCTGTGTCTTTTCTACACGGAGCGGGTTGAGATCACAGAGGTTCAGAAACGCATCACCATGGCAATCTCAGAGATGGCCGGGAATGCGCTGCACCGCATGGTGGTCTCGGAGGAGCTGGTGCGCTATGCCGCCGAGCGGCTGCAGGAGCTGGAAACCATCTACCAGGTTGCGGCAAAAGCCACCCGGTCCCAGGACCTGGACCAGACCCTGCAGGAGGCGCTGTTCTCGATCCTCGCCGCGGTCAAGGCCAATTTTGGCGCCATCCTGCTGCCGGATCACGGGGGGAAGAAGATCTCGGCTGCCAAAGGCAGCGGCAAGACCCAGGATTTTGAACAGGAAATCGATCACATCAACCTGCGTTATAACCTGCTGGGCTGGGTGCAGGCGCACAAGGAACTCAGGCTTTTCCCCAGCCTCGGGCCAGGCCCCAATGTGGCGGGTGAGCCCCAATTCCCCATCGCTGCCCTACCCATGCGCGTGGGCAGCCGGGTGCTGGGCATGCTGGAACTCGCCCGCCAGGGCGATGAACAGTTTGACGTTGAGGAACTCACCCTGCTGGCGTTCCTGGCGGATCACCTGGGATTGATTGTCGAAAATGCCTCGCTGTTTCGCGAAGCAGAACAAAAAGCCATCCTGGAGGAGCGATCCCGCCTGGCACGTGAGTTGCACGATTCGGTCACCCAATCCCTGTACAGCGCCACGCTGTTCGCCGAGGGCACCTGCCGCCTGGCGGACCTGGGCGAGCTGGAACTGGTCAA
>CAIQIV010000097.1 GCA_903871905.1 uncultured Chloroflexota bacterium
CCTTTCCTTCAGATACTGAGAATTGCTCAGCCCCCTCCATCGCCGATAGATAGTAATGCGGGTCGTAATTCTCAGGTGTGACGGGTGGAGGGGAGGATGGATCGGTCATAAGGAGCTCTCAAGAATTTTGGTAAACTGTTGGGCATATTTTGTCCAGGTGTGGTGTTCAAGGATGTCGCTGCGGGCTGACTTGCCCAGCTGCTGGCGTTGATCTGGATGGGCAAGCAGCTCTCGGATCGCCAGCGCCAGCGCCTCAGGTTTTCCTGCTTCAACCAGCAGACCATTTCTGTCGTCATCTACCACCAATGGGACGCCCCCGATGCTGCTGGCGATTACCGGATTCCCGCAGGCCATAGCCTCCAATAATACGTTCGGCAGGCCGTCCACGTTGCCATACGTATCAATCACCGAGGGCAGGACGAAGATATCCGCCGATGCTAAAAAACCAGGCGCTTTATCCCAATCGATCCGGCCGGGAAAGATCACCTGCTCAGTGATACCCAGCCGGTTAGCTTGCTGGATTAACGCTTGTTTCAGCGGGCCATCTCCTCCGATAACCAGTCTGACATCCTGCCCCCTGGTCGAGACCTGGGAGAAGGCATCCAGGAGGATATTAAAGCCTTTTTTATGCACCATCCTGCCCAGGGCAGCGATGAGAATAGTCGATTCACCACAGCCGTATTGTTTCCGAACCTGGGAGTTTCGCAGTCCAGGGTGGAATTTGTCCGGATTGATCCCGTATGGCAGCACCTGCGCTTCCGGCGCTGCGCCGATCGATATCGCCCGCTCCCTGAGGTCCGGGCTGCAGGCAACCACCGCCCTGGCGCGGGAAAACACTGACCGGGCGGTTTTTCGAAAGAGAGCATTTCTCTCGGCAACATAGATATCCGATCCGTGCAGGCTGACTACCATTGGAACGTGCCTGCGGCTTGAAACCCAGGCGCCGGCTGGCCCGTTCGGCAGCACCCAGTTGACGTGCAGGATATCCGCTTTCATCGACCGGACCAGCCGGTCGGTGACGATGGTCGAGGCAGCTGCAAACAGCGGAAGTAAAAAATACGACAGCGGACGCAGGCGTACATCCGCCTCCAATGAACGTGCATGGCCCATCACATGCAGAGAATCGGGATAGATATAGCGAAAGCGGTGGACCTGGACCAGTCCGCCGGTTTCAGGTTTTACTGCCGGGTCGAATGGCGCGGCAACCTCCACCTGGTGTCCTTGTTGGGTCAGGGCTTCGCAAATGGATTGGATAAACGGCGCGGTCCCATCCCCCGTGAAACGCGGGTAGGAGCTGGTCAGCACAGCAATTTTCATCGCTTCTCATTCCTGGAGCGGTGATTATATTCACTTTTTCGCTGCCGGTACAGCAGTTCTTCGATGATCTTTCGGTTGAAACCGATCAGGTCCGCAACCAGGCCGATCAGAAAGACCTGGAAGCCGATTGCCAGCAGCACCGTGCCCAGGATCACGGACTGCACATGCCCGGCGCCTGCGCCGGTCAGCATAAAGTAAATATAACGCAGCAGCAGGATGCCCCCGGCGGCGAGGAAGATCGCGCTGAACAGGGAGAATACTCTCAGAGGGCGATACATTGTGTACGAGCGGATAATGGTTGTCGATGAGTTGGCCAGGTACTCAGGAATTCCCCGCATCAGCCGGGAAGGCCGGGTTTGCGGATTGGTCCTGACCGGCACATGGGTCACAGCCAGGTTGCGGTTCCCGGCCTGGATCAGTGTTTCCAGGGTATAGGAATAATTACTCAGTACCAATGTCCTGAGTGCCGCGTCCCGGCTGATGGCGCGGAACCCGCTGGTCGCATCGGGGATCGACAGCCCGGATACCTGGCTTACAGTCCAGCTTCCCAGGCGCTGCAGCACCCTTTTCAACGGGGAAAAAGAAGCCAATGTTGCTACGCCGCGGTCGCCAACCACGATATCCGCCTGTTTTTTCAGGATTGGTTCGATTAATTGTTGAATATCGGACGCCTCGTATTGGTTGTCGGCATCGGTGTTCACAATGATATCCGCCCCGCGATCCAGGCAGGCTTCCAGGCCTGCGGTGAACCCTGCTGCCAGGCCAGCATGCGGGTTCAGTTGGACAATATGATGAATACCCACCTGGGCAGCCACCTCTGCGGTACCGTCTGTGGAGCCATCATCGATGATCAGGTATTCGATGGTATCGATGCCAGGCAGCTGGCGGGGCAGCGCCTCTACCGTCCCTGGCAGGGTTTGCGCTTCGTTATAACACGGGATTTGGATGATCAGTTTCAATTTAACCAGATTGTCCATTCATTCGGATGTGGGATGGAGAAATGGTGGTTTTTGGATGACCCAAAGATACCCTGGAATCGCCCAGGAGAAAAGGCTGGTTGCCACCTGGATCATTGGCCGAGCCAGCCGGTTGGTTGAGACAAAGTACTCCGTTCCATATTTCCTGGGCTCCAGGATTGCCCGGCGAGTATAGTCGTTCAGAATAAAATCCTTGACCAATCTTTTCAATCCCCAATAGCTCAGGTGTTTCTCGTAATAAATCTTCCCCTTACCGGCCATCTGCAGGTACCGGTTTGCCCAGGATTGGGGAAGAACAGAGAGCAAGGGCAGGTGGTAATGCGGTTCCATCCATCGCAGGCGGTTATTGGCGGCAAAATAGCATACCCCGCCGGGACGCAGTACGCGCCAGATCTCCTCCATGAGAGCCTGGGAAGAAGGAACATGCTCGTACACCTGCGAGCAGATCACCACATCAAAAGAGCATTCATCAAAGCTCAGGTGCAGCCCATCGCAGTAGAAAAAAGATAAATTTTCTTTCCTGAACGATCGGCTGGCAAAATGCACCGCTTCCCGGTCAATGTCCACCCCGGTGACCCTCTTGAAATGCTTTGCCAGGTATTGGTCGATGATTCCCGTTGAGCAGCCTACAGTTAAAATCTCCAGGTTAGATATCTTCCCTTCGAAAAAATCCGAGAGGACAGCCACCATGGTCTGGGCTTTGCGCTCCCGGCTTTGCATTTCATACATCGCCTGGGATTGTTGGGCATAGTTAAGCTGGTAGCCTCTGGACATATCGGTTCCCAAACCTGGCTGTCAATGCCGGATGAATGGCAGGAAATAGTTCGACGATCCAGGGTGGAGGTTCCATGCCCCAAAACCATAAGAATTCCCGGCAGCGTCGTATGCACGGGCGTAAAACGCATATCCTGGCTGCCCGCTCAAGCCGCTGGCATCAAAGGGGAAGCTCCATCCGTCCTCAGCACTGTTGTCTTCGCCAAGGTAAATCCAATCCGAAGACGTCCAATTGTTGTCGTGGTATGAGAATTCAACTTTCACCACCCCGGTAACAGCGTCCTGTGCCTGGGCCTTCAAGATGATCGGTTTAGTCGCAAACCCTCGCCCGTCTGCCGGGTAGATAAACATCCCGGTTGGTGCCTGGTCATCCAGCTTCAGGTTGATGGTGAAAGTGTAATTTTCTCCCCCGCCACCAGGGTGATCCCACGCTCTCACCCGGAGATAATAGGTCCCCGTGGCAGGGATGCGGTAGAGAATCCTTGAGTCGGTCTGTACCGAAGTCAGGATGTCGTCATTCTCCGCCAGCACAGACACGCCATCGCTGTCATACAGGGTAAGCACTGTGTCTAACGGAGAACCGGTGGATTGGGCGGTGGTTTGAGCCAGGATGGTCTTTCCGGCTTCTGCGGTGAAGGAATACCAGGCAAATTTCCCCGCAGGGCAAATCTTGCCCGCGGCTGGCGAGTTGTAATTCAGCGCTAGGATTTGATCCGGCGTGGGGTTCGACCCGCAGTTTAAAGTGGTCGGGCTAATAGAGAAGTCATCGATATACCAGCCTTTGAAATCATTAAAAGCCTCATCCAGGGTTTCGAAATGGAAACGGATGCGGATTGTGTGACCGGCATACTCTGCCAGGGAGACCTCTGGGCTTTGCAGCCAGTAGTTGGGCTGGTCATCAGAAAGCTGGAAGCTATTAACGAATGGTCCGCCATCATTAGAAATCTGGAGCCAGCGGTTGTCCCAGCGTTTCCCACTGCTTTCTGCCTCATAGTTATACCAGAAATGCAGTCCGTAAGCCCCTGAGGCCGGGATCTGGAATGGCGGCGAGGTCAGATCGCCGGAATTTGCCGCGCCGGTATTGTAGTCATTTTTCCCCGGCGCGGCATA
>CAIQIV010000098.1 GCA_903871905.1 uncultured Chloroflexota bacterium
CTTTTGGGTATTGATCTTTTCCAACAGATCCGGCGGGAAGGTGATGCAGCCGATTTGCGAAAGCATGGCAGCCAGCTCATACTGCCAGGCATCCGGGAGCTGCAGCTCGCGGGTGACATGCCGCACAATGCGGCGCATGCGTAAAGCCTGACTGAATGCCGTGGGGTTCACCAGGCTCAGTACTTCCGTCACCATCTTGATGCTCCCGGTCAGGGTTTTTTCTAGCAGTTCCTTTTCCGCCATGACCAGCTGGTACTGCTTGATCCCGGCATCCAGGGCCATCGACAAGACATCCGCCGGGCATGGCTTGGTGAGAAAGCGGAAGATCTGCCCGCGATTCACCGCATCGATAGCGGTTTGCATATCTGCATTGCCGGTCAGCATCATGCGCACCGTCTCGGGAGCAATCTTGTTAACCCGGGACAGGAACAACACCCCATCCATCACCGGCATCCGCATATCCGCTACCACCACGGCGAATGGGCCTCGCTGTTCAATTTTATCCAGTCCCATGGCGCCGCTGGAGGCAACGTCAAGCTCATACTGGTTGCGCAGCTGGCGCTGAAAAGCCGCCAGGACATTTTCCTCATCATCCACAAAAAGCACTTTTCTATTCATGCTGGATTTACTCCAAAGATCGTCTCCTGGCATGCTTTCTGCCAGGTCGGGAGGCGCGCCGCCGCGCCGATGCGATCCAGGAATTCCTTGTCCATCTCAGGCGGGCGGATCCTGGATTTCACCTGGTTTTGTCCGGCGATGACGTTGGCAATGTGTACAGCCGCCATCGGGGTGAATGCATTTTCCTGGGCAGCTGCAGGTTGGTGGTGATATGCCACAGCCAGGATCACCGGCTCAGGTAGCCCCCACAGGCCCAACAAAAATCCGCCTACCTGGGCATGATTGGCCCCAAACACCCGTTTCTCTGCTTCAATCATTGCCAGGTCCTGGGTTCCTGCCATGTCTATCACCGAGCCGTACTGCGCAGTAAAATTATCTACCAGCACCAGCCTACCCACATCGTGCAGCAAGCCGCTGATAAATGCATAGTCGGCTGACTTTCGATCGGCATTCTCCAGCCGCATGATCAGCTTTGCTGCATACCCCACGCTCAAGGCATGGTCCCACAGGCCGTCCAGCTTGAGCTGTGACAGCTTAGCCTGGCTAAATTGGGAAAAGACCGACAGCGACAGGACCAGGTTCTGGATCGTCTCCAGGCCCAACAGGGCGGTGGCCTGGGAGGGAGTCGTTACCGTCTGGCGCAGGCCGTAAAAGGCAGAATTCACCAGCTGCAGCACCTTGGCGGTCATACTGATATCCCGCGAGATGATTTCACCGACTCTCTCTGCAGTGGTGTTCGGAGAGCGCAGCTCGTTGGTAAGCTGGATATACAGCGATGGCAGGGTCGGCAGGTACTGCAGGCGAGAGATGACCGTTTGCAGCTCGCGGTTTTCCAGCAGATCACTCAGCGAGCAGGCGCGCTGCAGCGAGGCCTTGAGCGTATCCGGATCGCAGGGTTTCCACAGGAACTGGTGCACCATGCCCACCATCTGGTGGTTTAACTGCCGGTCGGCCTGCCCGGACAGGGCGATGCGCACCACGTACGGCCTTTGCTGGCTGATCTGGCCCAGCAGTTCCATCCCGCTCATTCCCGGCATCTGGATGTCCGAAACA
>CAIQIV010000099.1 GCA_903871905.1 uncultured Chloroflexota bacterium
ATGCAGAACCCAGACCGGGTGTTTTCCAATCGCGAGCTGGCAACGTCTGCCCTGGGTTACTTTAATATCAGCGAGAAAGAAGCCAAGGCGATTATCCGCCCACACATTACCCGCTTGCGCAAGAAGATTGAAGCGGATGTCAATCACCCGCTGCTGATCCGGACGGTGCGCGGGCGCGGGTATCTTTTCTCTCTTTCGTGAATTAAATCAGTAGTTTGCAATTTGATTGCATGTTATCGGATGGTTAAGGGATTGCTTGACATTCGTTAACGGATATGTTATCGTTCTCAACATGAGAGCGTTTTCATAAATGCTGCATCTGTTCGAGATGCCGGGTGCGTGGTGTTGAATGGGCCATAACACCTGCTCGTAGAATGGAACTGGAGAGAATGCAATTATGTCTGATCGTGTCCTTGGTACTGTAAAAAGCTACAATGCGCGTGACGGTTATGGGTTTATCGGTTATGAAGAGAGTCGGGACCTGGTTTTTGTCCACCACTCTGCCATCCAGGATAGCAGCCACGTGTTGGAAAAAGGCCAGGTGGTTGAATTCACCGTGGAAGAAAGCCCCAAGGGAATCCAGGCCGCCCTGGTCATCCCGCGTTAGTCTTCCGGGCGTATATTTTTTGCGGCATCAATGGCGGAATTGGGGAGGGGCAGTTTCTGCCGTCATTTGAACCGGGACAGTTTCTTGTTATAATTCCTTCTGTGTTGGACAGAAGGAGTGTGTGATGCGTAGAAACCTCTACCATCTCGTTCTATGGAGCATATTCCTGCTGCTGGCAGCCACAGCCTGCCAGGGCCCAGGTTCGCAGGAAAATCAAGGGGAGATTACAGCCGGCCAGGAACCATACCCGGAGATGGCCGCGCAGGAAACCACGGCGGCGAAAAGACCGCCCAATACCCGGGTGAATACCTCACATTCTGAGGGGGTGATCCTGACCCAGGAGCGCGCTGCCGCTGCCGGCGAGAACCTGTTTGGCGCTGAGGTCCAGGGGTACTGGGTGCCGGCGGAAGCGGATATCCAGGCCATGGAGCAAAACCTGCTGCCGTTTGTCCAGGAAAACCAGGCTGCTTTCGGATCAGCCGAACTGAATGAAGACCGGCTGAGCCAGTATAAGCGCCAGTACTTGGGGATTATCCAGGATGGACAGCGGGTGATCTTCACGAATTTCTTATGCCAGGCACCCGGTGATGACTGGCAGAGAGAATACATCTTTATGCTCGACGGGGGAGCATGCTTCTTCCGGGTGAAATATCGCCTGGATACGGGCACTTTCCACGACTTGCAGGTGAACGGCGATGCCTGAGCGCCGCTGCGGGAAAGCAGCCGGGCATTCTCACCGCCGTTACAGCGGTGAGAATGCCCGGGAGACAGTGGTTATTCATTGGGGATAATAATCCAGCACAGCAGGTAGATAATCAAGCCGGGGACACCCCCTGGCAGTAAGGTCAGCAGGAAGGCCAGGCGGAACCAGTTGGCGCTGATGCCGAAAAATTCACCCAAACCGCCGCAAACGCCGGCCAGGATGCGGTGTGAGCGGGAACGACGCAGCTGATGAGTTGTTCCAGTCATCGGATACCTCCAAAAAAGTAATGTTTTAGCTTCAAT
>CAIQIV010000100.1 GCA_903871905.1 uncultured Chloroflexota bacterium
CTTTGGCGCAGCGATGACCATGAGCTTTGCTGCCCTGCTCAGCGGCGCTACCCTCTATCTGGCAGACACCAGCGGCAGCAGCCCCGGCGCCCTGGTCTCCTGGTTGGACCAAAGCCAGGTAAGTGTCTTGGGTCTGCCTCCAGTCGGTCTGCTGCGCCAGTTCATGGACTACCTGACCCGCAGTCCAGCCACCGATAGACCCGGGCTGCCCAACCTGCGCATGGTGCTCCTGGGCGGGCAGCCGCTCTTCCGGCAGGATGTGTCCCGCTTCTTTGCCATCTTCGGCAGCCAGGTAAGGCTGCGCTACCGGCTGGCTGGCAGCGAGACCATGCTGATGTCCGAGCTTGATGTCCGCCCAGAGACTGACTACCCCGGCGCCTCTGTGCCGGTAGGCTTCCCTGTCCCGGATAAGGATGTCCTGCTGCTGGACGAGCAGCTTCTTCCAGTCCGCCCAGGTGTTCCAGGGGAGATTGCGGTGCGCAGCCGCTTTCTCGCCAGCGGGTACTGGCAGCAGCCCGAACTCAGCGCAGCAACATTTTTGGACGCCGATGAGCAGGGGAGGCGCACCTGCCTGACCGGCGATATGGGACGCCTGACGCCTCAGGGGATGCTGCTCCACCTGGGACGTAAGGACAACATGGTCAAGGTGCGCGGCTATCGCATCCAGATCGAGGAGATCGAAGCAGCCCTCAAATCCCTGGAAGGTGTGCAGGAGGCGGCAGTGATTACCCAGGACCAATCCACCGGGGATAAACGGCTGGTCGCTTATATCTACTCCCGGTCACAGCCGCCTCCAACTTCTGGCTCCTTGCGCAGCAGGCTGATGCAGCAGCTGCCAGATTACATGCTCCCAGCGATATTTGTCTTTCTGGAACAACCGCTGCCCCTGACCGCAACCGGTAAAGTGGACCGCCTGGCCTTGCCTCCCCCTGGCCGGGTGCGGCCAGCGCTGGATACCCCATACACACCCCCCGGCACAGACCTTGAGCAAAAATTGGCAGCGATTTGGACTGAGGTGCTGGAGATCGACGAAGTGGGAATCGAAGACAGTTTCTATGGATTGGGCGGCGATTCGCTGGCGGCGCTGCAACTCTCCCTGCATGTGGAGCGGCTACTGAACCAATCGATACCGCCTGATTTTTATAATCACCAACCTACTATCTCCCATTTGATCAAGCTCCTGCAGGATGGCAATGCTCCTGGCCCACTAGCTCCAACACCCCAGCCACGGCGTAGGATCACCAAAAAAACAAGAGAACCTGGAAACCTATCCAAACTGGTAGCCTCAGCCATGCGTCTCTGCTATCACCTGGCAGCGGCTTGTGGATCAGGTTGCCAGTTTTATTCCCTCAGCGCAAGTCTCGAATACAAATGTCTGGGTTGGCTGCTGTTGGCTCAATTCGGATCCCGGGGTGTTCAGATACATACGCAATATCTGCAACAAACTGGGGTCTCAACTATGAATGCGTCGCAGGTTATCCAGCATAAATGGATGTTAAACTTTTGGATCCATACCTGGGGACGTGATCTAGGAGGGCTTACCCAGGGAGATTTCATAAAGATCAGCCGGGTGAATGGTCTCGAAAACCTGAGCCGCGCCCAGACTGCCGGGAAAGGGGTGATTTTGCTCCTGACACACACCATGTTCACCGCCGTATTGTGGCGTTGGATGGCTCTCCAGAACCTGCCGGAGGGAGTGAAAATCCTCCCTCGGCGCCCCAAGGGAAATATGGAGGTTGTAAGAACGAACATCGGTATGCTCACCGCGGCTGAAGCAACCCTACGCCAGGGAGGAGTGGTACAGATCTTCGCTGATGGGTACAAGGGACAGCGCGCCCTCACCCTGCCATTTTTAAATGGTGAACGCGAATTCCAGCCAGGCTTTGCGGAATTGGCCCTGCTAACCGGCGCAGCGGCTATCCCGGTGTCGGTGTTTATGAATTCACATGGTTCCCCAGTGATTACATTTCATCCACCTTTGGAGCCAATGAATACGAGAGCACACGAAGCTCAGGTACGCAACCTGGTAGAGCAGTTTGCAGCCTTCCTCGGTGAAGAATGGCAGACTCACCTCTCCAATATTGACAGTTTCCAATTGATGAGACTAATGCCACATGCGATTCGCTCAAGAAAAGATTGATAAACTGGGCATAAAAGAAAAGAGGAAGTCTGTTACAGTGATCCTGAGTGTGCTCATAGCCGGCAAGTTCTCCTCCCCGCTCGATGCTCTCAGCGATTCTGGGGCCTTGCAAAATAACTTGGGGTATCCTCCTGCCTTCCCCAGCGCTCATCTTGGAGCGGTGAATTGAGAATTAAAAGTAAAAATCGGTTATTTTGGACAAGGAGCATAGGTATGAACCTGAAGAAGAGATTCCTGCCCGGCTTTTTTATCCTGAACCTGTTTCTTGGGATATTGATCAGCAGCTGCGCCCATCAATCAGGCGCTTTCCCATCAGCGATTCCAAAGCCGGCTGCGGTGAAAATCGGCGTCCAGCCCTTCATGGGCATGGGTCCAATCTTCATTGCCCAGGAAGAAGGTTTCTTCACCAAACACGGTATCCAGGCCGAGCTGGTGGAGATCAAATCCTCGGCCGAGGCTGTCCCCCTGCTCATCCAGGGCCAGCTCGATATGACCTCGATGGCGGTGAACCCCGGCTTCTTTAATGCCGTGGCTAAAAGCGGCGGGATTCGCGCAGCCCTGGGACAGTCACAGTGGAAATCGGATGGCTGCATATCTACGGGTGTCCTGGCGCGCGCTGCAGACGCGGCGAGGCTTGCCGACAGTCGCAGTTGGAAAAACCTGAAGGTGGCTTTGGACCCGGTAGGGCTGCAGAGTGTACAGGGGTACATGCTGTCCCTGGCATTGGCGAAGGGAGATTTGGCGCTGGCGGATATTCAGACGCAGAAGATCCCACCGGCCAATACCACAGACGCATTGAAATCCGGGGCGATCGACCTGCTGCAGATCACCGAGCCGTGGATCACCCGCGTGACCACCACAGGGGATGCCCAGGTGATCCTTGCCGGGCAGGATGTGCTGCCCAATGGGCAGCTCTCTGTGTTTGTCTATGCCCCGCGGCTGCTGAAGGATGCTGACCTGGGCCTGCGCCTGGCTCAGGCCTATCTGGAAGGGGTGCGCCAGTTCCAGCAGGGACCGACCGATCGCAACGTGGCAATTTTGGCCAGGTACACCAGGCTGGAGCCTGAGTTGTTGAAGAAAGTTTGCTGGCCTTATATTCCTGCAGATGGCAGCGCAAACCTGGACAGCATGCTGGAATTTGAGAAGTGGGCTGCCTCCCAGGGTTGGGTTGATAAAATGGTGGAGGTAAAAGATTTCTGGGACGGGCGCTTTGTGGCCGCTGCTCCTGCAGCCACCGCTCAGCCATAACCGGTAGGTCACAGGATAGAAGATTGATGATGCCAGACCCAGGTCAAATGTTCTTGGATGCGACAGTCCCTCGCGAGAGGTTGCGCCAATTCATCCAGGCTTTCCAGCTCTCGCAGTGCGTGTTTGCTGCCGCGGAACTGGGACTGGCAGATCTCCTGTTGGATGGTCCTCGGACGGTTAACGATCTGTCAGCCGCCTGCGGCACGCAGCCGCAGGCGCTCAGCCGCTTGATGCACACTCTGGTCAGCCTGGGTATCTTCCGCTCCTATCC
>CAIQIV010000101.1 GCA_903871905.1 uncultured Chloroflexota bacterium
TGGCTATCACCGATATCGACTTTTCCGGAGCTGCCATCTTGCGGGAAACCTGCAAGCAGCTCAAAGAGAAGAATATCCGTTTTGTCACCGCCGAAACGACGGAGGCGGTGCGCAAGGAGATGGAGCGCATGGGCGTGACCGAGCTGATGGACAGCACGGCCCAGTATGGGTCATTGGAGGAAGTTGAAGTGGCTTATCACCAGACCATTTCGAATTCCTGAGGAGGCAGTTGGCCGAACAACCCGTAAAAACCATCCAAAAATCACGCGGCGGCGCCTCCTTTATGCCCATCCTGGGCTGGCTGCCGCAGGTTGACCGCTCGTGGCTGGCCGCCGACATCATCGGCGGCCTGACCCGGGGTTTACTACCCCATGCCAACGCCCTGACCGTGCGGGAGCAGATCAAGACCCTGCTGGCAGAAACACACCCTGGGGCGCGCGCCCTGGTGCTGGATCTCGCCGCGCAGGACACGCTGGATATTACCAGCGCCGGGGTGCTGAAAGGGCTGTTTGAAGAATTGAAGCGGCAGGGCGCGGTGAACTTCATCGAGGCCTCCCCTACCCACCCGCCAGCCAGTGACCCGGCCGCGGCCAATCCATCCGAATGAGGGACAAAGCGCAACCGATGCCAACCAGACCCACCAACCTGACCCAAACCCCGCCCGTATTCCACATCCTGGCCAAGCCCACCGGGGCCGTCTGCAACCTGGACTGCAAATACTGCTTTTTCCTCTCCAAGGAGATGCTCTACCCCGGCAGCCGCTTCCGCATGGCTGACGAGCTGCTGGAGACTTACCTGCGCCAGCTGCTGGAGTCGCACCAGGCCCCCGAGGTCACCATCGCCTGGCAGGGCGGCGAGCCGACACTGATGGGCCTGGACTTTTTCCGCCGCTCGGTGGAGATCGTGGAGCAGGTCCGCCGGCCTGGACAGCAGGTGCTGTACACGGTGCAGACCAACGGCACCCGCATCAACGACGAATGGGCGGCTTTCTTCAAAGAGCACAACTTCCTGGTCGGGCTGAGCGTGGATGGCCCCCGGTCCCTGCACGACGCCTACCGGGTAAACAAGGGCGGGCAGGGCAGTTTCGACCAGGTGATGAGAGGCTGGCAGTCGCTGAGCCGGCAGGCGGTGGATGTCAACATCCTGTGCACCGTGCACGCTGCCAACGCCGACCACCCGCTGCAGGTCTACCAATTCTTCCGCGATACGCTGCAGGCGCAGTACCTGCAGTTTATCCCCATCGTAGAGCGCGCCACGCCCGAGACCCTGCCCCAGGCCAACCGCGGCTGGGGCGGCGGGCCCGAAGGCGAGCCGTCCTCCTCAGAGCGCCCGCTGTACACCCAGAGCGGCGAGCTGGTGACCGGACGCTCGGTGCAGCCCGAACAGTATGGGCGCTTCCTGTGCGCCATTTTTGACGAATGGGTACGCCGGGACGTGGGCAAGGTCTTTGTACAGTCCTTCGACGCCGCCCTGGCAAGCTGGATCGGCCAGCCCAGCCTGTGCATCTTCCAGCCCACTTGCGGCCTTTCGCTGGCCCTGGAACACAACGGCGACCTGTACTCCTGCGACCACTTCGTCGAGCCGGCCTTCCTGCTGGGCAACATCCAGCAAACCCACATGCTCGAGCTGCTCACCTCCCCCCGGCAGCGCCAGTTCGGCAGGGATAAATATGACACCCTGCCCAAATACTGCCGGGAGTGCGAGGTGCTGTTTGCCTGCTACGGGGAGTGCCCGCGCAACCGCTTCCTGCACACCCCAGACGGCGAGGCAGGGCTGAACTACCTGTGCGCCAGCTACAAGCTGTTCTTCAAGCACATCGACCGCCCGGTGCGCCTGATGGCCGAGCTGCTGCGCCGCGGCCGCTACGCCGACGAGGTGATGAACCTGCTGGCCATGGAAGATCTGCAGCGCCTCAAGCAGGCCCTGGCCAGCGCCCGCCCCGGCGACCCCTGCCCGTGCGGCAGCGGCAAGAAATTCCGCCAGTGCCACGGGCGAAAACCCACGCCCGGGTAAGACCCACGCCGGGGTAAGGCAGGAATACAACAAATGTCCATTGACAGCCGGCAGGCCGGGCACTAGAATTCTCCCCATCCCAGGAGAATAAAAGGAGACCCAGGCATGAAATTCCTGAAAGACCAGGCAAAGAAAACCGAACAGCCGGCAGCGCAGACCCGGAAAATTGAAGCGATCAAAGTGAAAACGGACGCCAGGGCTGGCGAATGTTCACACTGTGATTATTACCAGGACCTGCTGCTGCGCAGCGCCTGTTACTTCAACTGCTGGTTTGGCAAAAACTAAACCGGGATAGGCGCAGGCCGGCGGAGATTTTTCCGCTGACCTGCACCCTTGTGATGCAAGAGCCATCCCCGCCGGGCAGCCGGTAGGGATGGCTCTTGCGCGATGGATGTTGGGGAAAGAGCAGCGCCAGCGGGTTAGACTACTTCCCCATGCCCGTCTTAACTGAAAAGCCGGCGCGTGTCCAGCGCCCCATCCCGCCGCGCAGGTTGCTGACCGTGTAGCCCTGCGCGCTCAACTGGCGGGCGGCGGCGCTGCTGCGGCTGCCGGAGGCGCACACGCAGATCACCTCCCGGTCCTGTGGGATGCGGCCCATTTTTGTGGACAATTCCTGAAGGGGGATCAGCTCTGCCCCGCTGATATGCCCCTGCTTGTACTCTTCCGGCGTGCGCACATCCAATAGGAATGGACGGGGAATGCGGGCCAGCATTTCCTGTACTTGCTGTGGCTCCACCTGGTTGATCGCCGGGCGGTTGAATAATTGGGAAAAAAAACTCATTGCTTAACTCCTGTGTTCATTTTCTATCTATCCGCTGCAAAAGCTGCCTGCAAGATACAAGCACTTCCCAACCAGCATCAATGTTTTGATCTCAGGCATCCCCCGGCGCAGGATCTGGACCTTCACCGGAGAGAATAATGCGCTTGCCGCGCTGTCGAGTTAACAGAGACCAGGCCCAATCCACCAGGACGCCCGCCTTTTCCTCGCTGCCGGTGAGCAGCATGACGTGGACCCCCAGCCAGGCAGCGAAGGCTGCGCTCCCGGTCATGGCGCGCCGACCGGGCATCTGCACCACCGCTGCGCCCGGCCCCACGGTGGCCATGGTACCCTTGTCAAAATATTCGAAGGGCAGGGTCTCCTTTCCCTCCACCCGGCGGGCGATATTCGAACCCGCGTGATGGCCTGCCTGCTGCGCCACCGAACCGAGCTGCGGCAGGACCTGATCCGTTTTGGAATCCGTGATCATGGCCATATCCCCGACGATAAAGACCTCCGGATGGCCCTTGAGGCTGAGGTCCGGGTTAACCGGGATGCGCCCGCCTTTGCCTGGCTCAATGCCCTGGCTGTTAGCCTGGCTGTTAGCCTGGCTGTCTGACAGGCTGGCAGCCAGGCTTGCAGCCAGGGGATTGGCCTGCACCCCGGCGGTCCAGATCAGGGTGCGGGTCTTGAGAATCTCCCCTGAGCGCAAAATGATGTGTTCCGGGGCAATCTCTTGCACACACTGGCCGGTGCGCACCTGCACGCCCATTTTTTCTAGCGCCTGCTGGGCGTAGCCCTGCAGCCGGGGTTTGAACGGCTGAAGCAGGTGCGGACCGTGTTCTAACAGGACCACCCGGGATTGGTCCCGAATGGGCAGGTTGGGGTAGTCCCTGGCAGCTACGGAGTGAAAGAACTCGGCCAGCGCTCCGGCAATTTCCACGCCGGTCGGGCCGCCGCCGACAATGCAGAAGGTCAGCGCGCCATCATCGGCCAATGCAGGGTTCCGGTCAACCTGCTCCAGGGTGGCCAGCAGTTGGTGCCTGAGGCGCACGGCATCGCGCAGCGTATACATGGGCAGGGCATACTCCTTAGCGCCAGCCGCGCCGTGAAAGTTAGCCACCGCGCCCAGGCCGACCACCAGATAGTCGTAAGCCAGCGGCGGCATGCCTTCCAACAGGACCTGTTTCTGATCCAGGTCGATACCGCTGACCCGGGCGGTATGAAAGACCGCACCCTCGTGCTGGTGCAGCACCTGGCGGATGGGAAAGCCCACCTCGTTTGGCGCCAGGACGGCGGTAGCCACCTGGTAAAGCAGGGGCTGGAAGGTGTGATAATCATTTTGATCGATCAGGGTGACTTTGACCGGGCTGTGCTTGAGTTTTCTCACCGCGCCCATGCCAGCAAACCCCGCTCCCAGGATCACGACCTGCGGCTGAGGCGCCTCGTTATTCATTTTTCTCATCCCAACCTCCTTGTTTGAGGCAAATCGGATTTTATCCATTATACTCAGAAATCGATAGAACTTATGGTAAAATCCATTGCATCAAATCAAACGTTTCTCATTTTTACTGCAAGCTGCATGCTGCTCGGAGGGCCAATCATGAAGACCGGGAAGATCTTATTTCAGATGATTGTCTTTGCGTTGATTATCACCTCCTCCTGCGCCCCCCTCCAAACCTCCATGACGCCGACGCCTGACACCGGCCCTGTCGATTATTCACAACGCGGGCATTGGCTGTCCGTTCCGACAGTCCTCGACAAACCGGTCGACCTTTTCTATCTCTATCCCACTGCCTGGATGAAGGTCAATGCAGACGAGCCGAATATCTGCGCCATCGACAACCCGATCATGTTGGAAGGTTCGGCATCCGCCCTGGGGCGCCAGGCAACAGCTTTTCAGCCGGTTGCCAACATTTTTGCACCCTATTATCGCCAGGTGGATGCTGCCTACAGCCTGACTTTACCCTTAGCGGAACAGGACAAAATCCTCAGCGGCACCCCAAAATCGGATGTCTTTGCTGCCTTCGATTACTACATCCAGAACTATAATCATGGCCGTCCGTTTATCCTGGCCGGGCACTCCCAGGGTTCCAATCTCCTCCTGTACCTGTTGTCAGAATACATGCAAGAACATCCCGATGTGTATGCCAGGATGGTCGCAGCTTACGTGATCGGATATTCGACTACCGGCTCATACCTGGAGCAAAATCCCCACTTGAAATTTGCCACGGGCGCCGGGGATACGGGCGTGATCATTTCCTACAACACTCAGGCGCCCACCGCCGAAAAGGCCAGCCCTGTTTTGCTGCCCGGGGCAATCGCCATCAACCCGCTGACCTGGACACGAGACGATACATTGGCCACGGTCCAGGAAAACCTGGGTTCGATCCTCCCGGGTGACCAGGCCGGTTTTCTGGTGCCCGTCAATAATTATGCGGATGCCCGGGTGGATTTGGCCAGCGGCGCGCTGATCTGCAGCACCTGCAATGTCGACCAACTCTACCAGATAAACCCTTCCTTTGGTAAAGGCATCTTCCACAGCTTTGATTATCCCCTCTATTATTACAACCTCCGTGAAAACGCAGCGCAACGCGTGGCCAACTACCTGAAAAGCCACGAATGAGCTATGGTACAGCACAGGAACTAGCGCATCATCCGCTGTGGGAAGATACCTGCCACAGAGAACCCAGAGAGCACAGAGTTATAAACGAATTTGAGATGCAACAGGCCTGGTTGAGTAAGCCAGGCCTGTTGCAGGGTAAACGCCGGGTGCACCGATCTCGGGGATGTAGCTCCACTGGTTATCCTGGACCTGGCCGCTGAGTTTTCCTGCTAATCTTCCTGCTATTTCTGTTTTCCGATGAGGCGCATGACCAATTTCGCTGGAATTATGGCATTTCCGGAACCAACGATGTAAAATAGTCTCAGAAACGTTATCCTCTGTCATTCTATCTGGAGGCTGCATCCCAATGGGCTCTATCCCGCTGTCCTGGAAGGCCAGGAGAAAAAAGGGGCTGGCGAATGCACCCAAAGAACCACTCCACCAGGCGCTTTCCCTGCATCCAGCCCGGTTGGACCGGACCAGGCGGGGTGTCTGCAAAGCGTATGCCAGGCTGAGAGAAAAAGTCGCTGAGTTGGAAACAGTCCAAAAGGAACTGCAGCAGTCCGCGGTAAAATACCGCATCATCGCCGATTTCACTTATGATTGGGAATTCTGGCTCGCCCCGGACAATCAATTTATATACTGCTCCCCCTCCTGCCAACGCGTAACCGGCTACCCCCCTGAAGCGTTTATCCAGGAAGCCACTCTGCTTGAGAGAATTATCCATCCGGATGACCTGGGGATATATCACTCCCATCTTGGTGAGCATTTGAGTGAAACGGGTAAACAGGTTGAATTTCGGGTGATCCGTCCAGATGGCTCTATCTGTTGGTTGGGACATGTCTGCCAGCCGGTAATTGACCGGGATGGAAACTTCCTGGGCGTGCGCGGCAGCAACCGCGACATCAGCGAGCGAAAGAAAGCCGAGGTGACCCTGCGAAAACTGTCGCGCGCCGTCGCACAAAGCCCGACTTCTATCCTCATTACCGATGTATACGGCTCGATCGAGTATGTTAATCCCAAGTTCTGCAGTTTAACCGGGTACACCGAAGCCGAAGTCGCCGGTAAGAATCCACGAATTCTCAAGTCTGGCAAGACTCCGCCGCAGGAATATGAACAGTTGTGGCGAACCATCGCTTCAGGAAAGGAATGGCAGGGAGAATTCTGCAACCGCAAGAAGAATGGCGACCTGTATTGGGAAATGGCTTTCATCTCGCCCATCCTGGATGATACCGGCAGCATCACCCATTACCTGGCGGTAAAGGAGGATATCACCCAGCGCAAACAAGCAGAGGAAGCGCTACACAATGCAAACCAATTTAATCTCCAGGTCACCCAGGACGCAGCCGAGGGGGTTGTTGTTTTCGATATGCAGCTGCGCTGCAAA
>CAIQIV010000102.1 GCA_903871905.1 uncultured Chloroflexota bacterium
CGCCTCAATGAAGTTCACCGTGTTCTGCATGTGCACATTGGTGTCATTCAATCCGTGGATCAGCAGCGGAGCCGCCTGGATCTGCCCGGCCCGGGAAACCAGGTCGGTTGCCTCATAGCCCTGCGGGTTCTGCTGCGGGGTACGCATATAGCGCTCGGTGTAGATCGTGTCATAATATTCCCACCTGGTCGGCCCGGAGCCAGCCACCCCGCAGGTAAAAGTTTCTGGGGCGTGGATCAGGGCATACAGCGTCATGTACCCGCCAAAGGACTTGCCATCCGTGCCAATGTGCGCCGCGTCCACATAGCTCAGCTTGCGCAGGTACTCGATGCCAGCCATCTGATCGTCGAGCGCCGCCGGCCCAAGCTGTCCCTGGATGGGGGTCTCAAAAACATGCCCGCGCCCCAGGCTGCCGCGGTTGTCCAGCCGCCAGACGATAAAGCCTGCCTGCGTATACAGCGTGTCCCGCTCAATGATGTTGAAAATATTCACCGCCCCGTAGCAGTTCGAAACCATCTGCAAACCCGGACCGCCGTACCAGTGCACCACCACCGGGTACTTCTTCGCCGGGTCAAAGCCCTCCGGCTTCACCATCTGGGCATACAGGGTCACCCCATCGTGCGCCTTAAGCGTCACAAACTCGCGCGTGACCTTGGGCAGCGCCACCGAAGGGCCTGCGCTCTGGGACAGGAGCTGCTCGCCGCTGCCATCCGCCTTCAGGATGCGGGTGATGGGCGGGGTATCAACATTCGAAAACTGGTCCACCAGGTAAGCGCCATCCCCGGACAGGGCGGTGAAGTGAAAGCCTGCCCCTTTCGAGACCTGCTCCAGCTTCCCGCTGGCGATGTTCACCCGCATAATCTGCCGCTCCAGCGGGCTGGACTGGGTCGTGATAAAGTATGCCCACTCGCCCGCCGGGTCTACGTGCACCGGGCGGCCCGGCGTCAGCAGGTTGCGGGCGCTGGAATCGATCATCCAATCCCCCTGGGTAAGCTGGCGCACCAGCGTCCCATCCCGCTGGTACAGATAGAGGTGCATATAGCCGCTGCGCTCCGAGACCCACAGGAACTGGCTCCCATCTCCCAGGAAGAGGGGGGCCATGTAGCGGTCCTCATTGATCCATTTCGGATCCGTCTCTTGAATGACCGTCCTGGCCGTGGCGCTCGCCGGGTTCCATGCCACCAGGTTGAGCTCGGTGTGGTCACGGTTGACGGTGATAAACATCGCCTCTTTCGAATCGGGCGTCCAGGTGAAGAATGGCAGCACATACTCCGCGCCGGCAGGCAGCGTGACCTGGCCTGTCTTATCCGGAACCCCTCCCGCCAGCGAGACCGTGTGCACAGACGCCTGCGGGTTAGCCGAGCCGGCGGCTGGATAACGCGTGTCGCTGGTGGTGGGCGGGATAGGGTGATAATCGGTGACGGAATGGACCTGGACCTGGGTGTCATCCAGCTTGAGATACATGAGCTGCTGGCCGTCCGGCGCCCAGGCATATGCCGGCTGGGCAGTGCGCGTGGCCAATTCCTCGTTGTACACCCAATCCAGGCAGCCGTTGAACACCTGCTCGCTGCCGTCCTGGGTCAGGCGCTGCGCCTGGCCGCCTGCCACCTGCCCCAGGTAAATGTCATTATCCTGGACATAGGTGAGCTGCGTGCCATCCGAGCTCAGCATCAGGCCGGTCTTCGGAGACGCGCCGGCAGGGATCTCCTGCAGGCTGCCGCTGTCCACCTGCAGCAGCCACAGCGACTGCTCGCCGCTGAGCAGGATGGCGTCTCCCTTGGGTGACCACTGGGCAGAGGTTACATCAATGGTGGCATCCGGGCTGCTCGCCGGGTCCAGGATCACCTGTTTACTGCCCGTGGCTGCGTCATACAGCCAGAGCACATCCTGCCCATCCTTGTTCTCCACATAAGCCAGC
>CAIQIV010000103.1 GCA_903871905.1 uncultured Chloroflexota bacterium
CATCCACGATATAGCCCAGGGTGTTGACCTCAGCCGCACCTTCCCGCGCCGGGAAGCTGCCCTCCGGGTACCAGCCGGGACAGGCCTGCTGCAAGCCCATGATCTCCATGTTGCTGAAGGTGGTGTACAGCAGGGATACATCATCCGCCTCCAGGCCCCAGTAATCCGGCCCAACGATGTCCGGCGCGCGCACCGCGCCCGTCGGCAGCTCGCTGGCGTTGCCATCCCAGGTGCCGATGGTCGCCAGGTCAAAGGTCACCATCACCCCGCTGTGGCGGGGCAGGGCAATGCCGTTATGAATACTTGGTACCTGGTGCACCGGCAGATTGAGTGTAACCGTGCTGTTCCCAAAGCGCCCGAACAGCCACCTGCCGCTGGGCGAGGTGGTCGTGGATTGGCTGCTCCATTCCGTGCCGGGGTTCTCGAGCAGGTTATAGACCAGCAGCCGGGTTACCACCCCGCTGGTCACGCTGGCGTGGTTGTTGTCCGGGTCCGGATCAGCCCAGGCGGTGACGATCCCCGCCTGGTTGGTGAGCTGCGTGCCCGAGAGCATGGTATTCGGCGTCATGGCGGCAACCCTCACGCTGGCCTGGCTGCCCGCATCCACCAATCCCACCGTGCAGGACACCACGCTGCCCATGTCCGTGCAGCC
This sequence comes from uncultured Chloroflexota bacterium, assembly GCA_903871905.1. GTDB lineage: Bacteria > Chloroflexota > Anaerolineae > Anaerolineales > UBA4823 > CAIQIV01. The sequence goes on from CAIQIV010000103.1 coordinate 653, forward strand.
GGCGTCCGAATCCGCCGCCGAGAAGCTCGTCCCGGCGGGCAGGGCGTCCGTCACCACCACCCCCGGCGCAGGCGCCGGGCCGGGGTTGCTCACCACCAGGGTGTAGCGCACCAGGTTGCCGGCCAGCACCGGGTCGGGTGCCGCTTCCAGCCCCAGGTTGAGGTCCGAGACGTCAAAGGTCGCCGTCACCTGGCGCGTCGCAGTGACCAGCACCGTGCAGGTCCCGCTGCCGGAGCAGGCCCCGCTCCAGCCGGTGAAGGCCGAGTAGGGTCCCGCTTCCGCCGTCAGGGTGACGTAGCGGTTGTAGTTCACCCGCGTGCTGCACGTCTCCCCGCAGTCGATCCCAGACGGGCTGCTGACCACGCCCTCCCCGCTGCCGTCCTTGTTCACTTCCAGCGTGCGCTGCGGGTGGATCGCCGCCACGCCGGCCACCAGCCATACCCGCTCCATGTTGGTGATCACAGTGCGCGCCTCCAGGTCCACCACCGTCAGCCCCGCTATATAACCTGGGCCGGAGGCCCCCGATTTCGTCGGGTTGCCAAGATACAGCTTGTTGTTCGCTATGGCCATGCTGTCCACCCCGAACAACTGGCTGGTGCCGTGGATGCCCACGGCGAACGGCCCCGCCGGGTCCAGCGACACAAACCCGTCGCTGGAGATGTTCAGCTTCGACAGCATGGTCGGCGAGACCCCGTTGGTCAGCACGTAGGCCGCATCCCCCGCATCGTTGAAAACGATCGACTGCTGACCCATCATATCATGGTAATCTTCGCTTACAAATTCCGTAGGCAGCCCGGTGATGGTCTGGGTGCACGACACCTCGCCCTGCCCGGTGATCTGGTACACCGGCACCACATTTCCATAATACGGCTCGCTTTTTGCATCCTGGCCGCCCGTGCTGCCCACCACCGCGGCCAAGGCCACGCCGCCGTGCGGGGCAACGGTCACATTCACCGCACGCAGCGTGTGGGTCATATAGGACATGGTGTAGCTGTTGGTCAGGGTCAGGTAGCCGGTGGGCGACAGGACCGAGGTATTTATCTGTTGGCCAAAGAAA
>CAIQIV010000104.1 GCA_903871905.1 uncultured Chloroflexota bacterium
GGAACACTTTAGCTGTCAGAACTGCCGTGGATTCCCCAAATAACCACTTAATCACAGCCAGGATCGCTTTCGATATGCTAGGATTCGCTCCAGCGGGGAGTACCCTGGCAAGCATCATACCTAACAAACCAAGTATTACAACAGATTGGGAGATGAACAGGGTAAACACAAGAAACAGTTTCGCCGCTTGCTTCTTATAACCATAATCGAAGAGCTGCTCGGAAAGGCTCCAACGCTGCTCAAACCAGGGATCGATGAAAACCGGATCCTCATTCACCCCGCTCCCGCTCAGATGGATACCACACCAGTCATGCGAGAACAAGTATACTGGTTCATTTAGTTTATTATGGTAACCAACAGAGTAAAAAAAGTATTGGCTGCACTCGATTCCGTTCATATGCAGCGCTGTTTCTGCGGACGTTTTGCCATGCCGCCGTTCCATGATCCAATAGCGAAGCCGGTGAGAATATTCTCCACACGTATAAGTCTCCCAATCCTTGGGCTTACCATGGCCGTAATTTTCCAACAAAGAGCCGAGTGTCCAATTTCTAAAGTTATAAATTAACCCGCGTTCCTCATCCTTAATCAGGTAATCGAATAAATAAGAAGCCCATTTCGTATCCCACTCCGGATTATACAGGTTCAGCGCCCCGGCAGCTTTGTCCAATGCCGCCAGCATTTCACTCACATTTTGTCCTACATCTATATCCAAGTACACTGCTTCATCCATGTCAAGGAACCGGCAGCGCACTCGGAACGATCCTCCCTTTGCATTCAACCAATTCAAGCCTCGGTAATTGAGCAACCAGGCGTAAATCGGTGCAGAGAATTCTGTTGCACTCCGGTACTCCGTCACTTCTCTTTCAATAACCAATGTTGCTGAACCATAGCTGCGGACATCCAGTTCCAGCCGGTACTCAGGCGTAGGACGCATCATTACACTTCCTGGTTGTACAGCCAATACCATCGCCGCAGCAACCGATTTACCACGCAGACGACTCGGTATCACCCACAATTTGAGGTAAAGAAAATCCGGGACCAGCAGAAGGTTGATTTGGTCGATTTCAGAGATGAATACCGATTCAGTCAATTGACCTTCCAGGTGCAGCCGCACATCGGATGAAGTTCTTGCCGTGGTGTACAACATCGGTTTCTTTGCTTTAATTCGGAAGATGGTGATCCCATTCCCTCGGGTTTCTTGGGTAAAGGTAAAATCACCCGCCTGGCTGCCCTCCAGGCTTGCAGACAATATTCTTCCCTTCAAAAAATTGTTATCTTTTGGGTCATTAGGTGGGTTGGGCAGCTCGTTGCTCCGGTACCCGGCGGTTACTACCAGCTCATCCTGCGCATCCGCCAGGAACTCGAGCTCTCCCATCTCATATCTCGTTTCAGGATCATCCCGGTACACTCGCTTTGACTGGTAATATCCAAATACATCACTGCCAAACGCGACCAGGCGAGCCTGCCACACAAACTCAAACTCAACAGAATCAGGGCCAAAGGTGCGCCCCATTCCCCCCATTTCCATCACACTCAGGGTCACTTTAACCACTCCGCCAGTCAACGTTTCAGGTTTTATGTTGGGGTCTACCTGCACAGGGATCTCATACGAGAAATTGGCGAATTGTGACGCTGATCCCAGGATCAGGGCGCTGGCTTGATCGACTGTGATCGTCGGCGCATAGCAGTCCACCTTCACCGGCGTATCTTCTCCCGGGCGGTGCAGGTAATAGACAATATTCGGGATGTTCCATTTAGCCGGATCTGAA
>CAIQIV010000105.1 GCA_903871905.1 uncultured Chloroflexota bacterium
ACCCCGCAGCAGAACCCGCAGGGCTATGAGGCAACCGACCTGGTTTCCCGGGCCGGGCAGATCCAGGCGGCTCCGCTGCTGATCCACGGATTGAATGACACCAATGTGCACATGCAGAACACGGTGAACTTCATTGAGGCGCTGGAGGCGGCGGACAGGCCGTTCAGCTTTATCCCGCTGCCCGGTTTGAACCACAGCTATCATGGGGATGGGCTGTCGGCGGCATTGATGGCGAGTGTGAACTACTTCCAGGGCTGCCTGGGCAAGCCGTGAAGCTGGAGGGTGTGTTTGGATGAGGCCTGGGGCGCCCACGGTTGGTGTGGGCGCCCCAGGTTTTTATGGAAGTGCTGCAGCAGGTGCAGGCGCGCCTCTTGACGGAAGGGGAGGGGGTTTGGTATAATGAATATATACTTGACAATGAATAATTATTCAAGGTTGGAACTGGTGCTTGACTTGAGAAATGAATCTGCTATAATTGAGAAAACGAATGCGCAATCGATTGCGCAACCCTTTTCTTCCAGCCAGTTCTCCTTACCCAAGAGCAATATGTCCACGATCCTGCAGGTGGCCCAAAAGGCCGGCGTTTCTCCGACAACTGTCTCCCACGTGATCAACAAGACCCGCTTTGTCTCCGCCGAGACAACGGAGCGGGTGATGCTTGCCATGGACGAGCTGGGTTACCGCCCCAATGCCCTGGCCCGCTCCCTGCGCCGCGGCGAGACCCATACCCTGGGGCTGATCCTGCCGGACAGCGCCAATCCTTTTTTTGCCGAGATGGGGCGGGTGATTGAGATCGAGGCCTTCCAGCACGGCTACAGCGTGGTGCTGTGCAACACCGATGATAATGCCCAAAAAGAGACCGTGTATGCCCAGGTGCTGTCCACCAAGCAGGTGGACGGCACGATTTTTGTAGCCGCCGGTGAGGAGAGCGACTCGGTGGAAACCCTGCTGCACCAGGGGATGCCGCTGATCCTGGTGGATCGCCTGCTGCCGGGCATTTCCACGGATGTGGTGCTGATCGATAACCGGCAGGGTGGGGTGCAGGCGGCGCGCTGCCTGGTGAGCGCCGGACGCCGGCGCATCAGCTGCATCTCCGGCCCATCTTACCTGACCTCCTCTGCCGGGCGCCTCAATGGGTTCCTGGATGAGCTGCAGAAGCTGGGCATCGATGCCAGCCAGGTGGCGGTGGAGCGCGGGGATTTTCACCCCGAGTCGGGCTACCAGGCTGCTCTCAGCCTGCTGGGCTCTGCAGACGGCCTGCAGGCGGTTTTCTGCTGCAATGATATGATGGCGATTGGACTGTACCGCGCTGCTGCTGAGCTGGGCCTGCGCATCCCCGAGGACGTGGCGGTGGTCGGTTTTGACGATATCAACCTTTCCTCCTATCTCAACCCGCCTTTGACCACGATTTCCCAGCCCAAGCAGCAGATCGGGCGGGCGGTGGTTGAGCTGCTGCTGGAGAGGATTAACGAGCGCAGCCTGCCCGCCCGCCGGCTGGTGTTCGAGACGCGGTTGGTCGTACGCCAGTCGTGCGGCTGTCATCCCTAAGACTTGCGAGGATCGAAACAAATGAAGCAAAAAAAGTTCCTGAAGTTCTTCCCCCAACCTGCTGTGCTGGTGGCCCTGGCGCTGCTGGCGGCGTCCCTGGGACTGCCGGCCTGCAGCGCTTTCTTTACCGTTGTTCCGATCAGCGAGGAAAAACAGCTCACTGAGGGGGGCAGCGCGACCAACAAAGGCTTTGATAAGGTGGCTTATGTCGATAAGATCTGGGAGAGCAAGGTGCTGCCCACGGCGAAAGACAAAGCGGTGGACTTTGCAACCCTGTACACGGCGCTCAAGCTCAGCCAGGAAGAGGCCAGTAAAAAGTACGGCAACAAGGTCGGCGGGCCGTACAATTTCATGACCAAGCTGGAGGGTAAGATCACCGCGGTGAACACCGCCTCGCGCGCCGGGACGCTTACCATAGAAACGCAGGCTGGCGGCGGCAGCGTGCCGCTGACCGTTCAGATTGGCCCGGTGATCCGCGGCACCTCGATCCGCGACGGCGTGGGCTTTATCACCTTCAACGAGTTTGTCAACCAGCTGCAGTTTGCTGATGTGGCAGATGAACTGAACACGCGGGCTTACAACCTGTCTTTGAAGGACAAGACCTTTAATGATTCGCTGGTGGGCAAGACGGTGGCGATCACCGGCGCCTTCACCCTGGACAAGCTGGACAAGCTGGTGATTACCCCTATCTTCTTTGAGATCAAGTGAGCGCTCTATGACCGAAGCCCTTCCCTTATCCCCCGCGGCTGACCCGCCGTCTGCCTCGCCTCCCCCGACGAATGGCAGCGTGATCCTGCGCGCCGAAGCCATCACCAAGGTTTTCCCCGGCACCGTGGCCCTCAAAGAGGTGAACTTTAACACCTACCGGGGCAAGGTCAATGTGCTGGTTGGCGAAAACGGCGCAGGAAAATCCACCCTGATGAAGATCCTGGCGGGTGTCGAAGAGCCTACCGGCGGCCAACTGCTGATGGACGGCCAGGTGGTGCGCTTCCGCAACCCGATCGAGGCCGCCAGCCATGGCATCGGCATCATTTACCAGGAGCTGGATCTGTTTCCCAACCTGTCGATCACCGAGAACATTTTCATGGCGCGCGAGCTGAAGAAGGGCATCGTGCTGGACCGGCGCGAGCAGGACCAGCGCACCCGGCAGCTCCTGGCGCGCCTGGAGCATCCCATGGATCCCAACACGGTGGTGGGAGACCTGCGCCTGGGCCAACAGCAGATCGTGGCCATTGCCCGCGCCCTGGCGCAGAATGTAAGCGTCCTGATCATGGACGAGCCCACCTCGGCGCTGAGCCAGACCGAGGTGGCGGTGCTGTTTAAGATCATCCGCGAGCTCAAAGAATCGGGCGTCTCCATCATCTACATCTCGCATAAGCTGGACGAGCTGCTGCAGGTGGGCGACTACCTGACCGTGCTGCGGGATGGTAAGCTGCAGGATGAGGCGCCGGTCAGCCAGGTTAACATCTCCTGGATCATTGAGAAAATGGTGGGGCGCAACCCGGCCGGCTTCTTTGCCCGCCGCGCTCACGAGATCGGCGGCGAGCTGCTGCGCGTGGAGAATATTGCCCTGCCCCGCCCGGGGGGCGGGTTCTACGTGGACCATGTCTCCTTTACCCTGCACACCGGGGAGATCCTGGGCATTTATGGGCTGATGGGCGCCGGGCGCAGCGAGCTGTTTGAGTGCCTGAGCGGCCTGCATCCCGAGGCGGGCGGCGAGATTTTCCTGAACGGCAAGAAGGTGACTGCCCCGCAGGTGGAGAAGCGTATCCAGCAGGGCATCGTGCTGATCCCTGAAGACCGCCAGCAGGCCGGCATTGTGCAGACCATGTCGGTCAGCGACAACATGATCCTGGCCAGCCTGCGCCGCTATACCCGGCGGGGTGTGCTGTCCTTCAACCAGGCCGGGCGGCACGTGGTGCAGATGATCAAGGACCTGTCGGTAAAGGTGTCCTCGCCGCAGCAGCCGATCACGGCGCTGAGCGGCGGCAACCAGCAGAAGGTGGTGGTGGGCAAGGGGCTGCTGACCGAGCCCAAGGTCTTCATCATGGATGAGCCGACGCGCGGCATTGATGTTGGCGCCAAGTCGGACATGTTTGAGATCATGAACATGCTGGCCAGGCAGGGCTACGGGGTTTTGTTTGCCTCCTCCGAGCTGAAGGAGGTGCTGGCCATGGCGGACCGCATCCTGGTCATGTCCAAGGGCAAGATCACCGGAGAAATGTTGAGCAAAGAAGCCACCGAGGAAGCGCTGGTAGCGGCTTCAGCAGTTGGCCATGGACCCATTCAGGAATGAGGAAAATAAAATGACATCTGTAGAAATGAAACCTCCTGCCAGTGCGCAGCCCACCTCCAAGCCCCAGGCCGCCCGGCGCACCCCGCTGGTGCTGCTGCTGTTGAAGGCGCGCACCTTCATTGCCTTGTTCCTGCTGCTGATCTTTTTCTCGATCATGTCGCCGAACTTCCTCAACCCGGCCAGCATGCTCATCATGGCCAAGCACGTGGCGATCAACGCCATCATTGCTATCGGTATGACCTTTGTCATCGTCAGCGCCGGGATTGACCTGTCGGTCGGCTCGGTGGTGGGGCTGGCGGGTATGCTGGCAGGTATGCTGATCAACGAGGGCATTGTTTTGCCCATGTTTGGTGTGGTGGTGTACCTGAAAGTCTGGGTGATTGCGATCGTGGTGCTGATCGCCGGCACGCTGATCGGGGCGATCAACGGTTGGGTGATCACCCGCCTGAACGTGGCGCCGTTTATTGCCACCCTGGGCACCATGTATGCGGCCCGCGGTTTTGCCCTGCTGTCCAACAACGGGGCCACTTTCCCCAACCTGGTGGGCAAGCCTGAGCTGGGCAACACCGGCTTTCCCTGGATCGGGGCAGGCAATATCCTGGGCATCCCGGTTCCGATCTGGCTGATGGTGGTGTTTGGCCTGGTGGCGGCCTTTGTGGCCATGCGCACCCCGTTTGGCCGGCATGTTTACGCCATTGGCGGCAACGAGCGGGCGGCGCGCACCTCGGGTGTGCGGGTCAACCCGACCAAGCTGTTTGTGTATATGATCTCCGGCTTCTGTGCGGCGATGGGCGGGCTGATCGTGGCCTCGCAGCTGATTGCTTCGCACCCGGCCTCCGGCACCTCGTTTGAATTGAACGCTATTGCTGCGGCAGTGCTGGGTGGCACCTCGCTTTCCGGCGGGCGGGGCAACATCGGCGGGACGATCGTTGGCGCATTTGTGATCGGCGTGTTGAGCGATGGGTTGATCATGATGGGTGTATCCGATTTCTGGCAGACGGTGATCAAAGGTGTGGTCATCGTTCTGGCAGTTGCTATCGACCAGTTCCAGGCGCGCATGCAGGCGGTTGTGGCCCTGCAGCAGGAAAGGGGGTAAGAGACGGGGTAAATTGTCATCTGGGATGTGTTGTAGTGAGGCCTTGGGCCTCGGAGCCAACTTTTAGAACCGAACATTCGGAGATGTAAGAAGGAGAAGAGAACCATGATTCAGAAGAGATGGGCAACCATCATCAGCATTTTTGTCCTGCTGTCGGTTATTTTGGGCGCCTGCGCCCAGCCGACCCCGGTACCGACGACCGAGGCCCCCGCGGCCCCGGCAGTGACCGAAGCCCCGGCTCCGGCAGCGACTGAGGCCCCGGCCCCGGCGGCAACCGAAGCCCCGGCAGCCTCGGGGAAGAAGTTGATTGCCATCATCACCGCCTCTTTGGACAACCCGTTCTTTGTCACCATGGCGGAGACGGCCAAGGCGGAAGCGGAGAAGCTGGGCTATGACACCTGGGTGGTGAGCCACAACGACGACGCCAACAAGCAGAACGAGCTGATCGACACCGCCATTGCCAAGAAGGCAGCGGCGATCATCCTGGACAACGCCGGCGCCGATGCGTCGATTGCAGCGATCCAGAAGGCCAAGGATGCGGGCATCCCGTCGTTCCTGGTGGACCGCGAGATCAACACCACGGGTGTGGCGGTATCGCAGATCGTGTCGAACAACTTCCAGGGTGCGGTATTG
>CAIQIV010000106.1 GCA_903871905.1 uncultured Chloroflexota bacterium
ATACCCGCCGGTGGCAAACACGCTCTGCTCCCCTGCGGGGGTCAGCTTGAAGATCCTCCAACCGTCGGCAACAAAGAGGTTCCCGCTGCCGTCAAAGGCCAACCCGTAAGGAATGCTTTCATTGGACAGCGTGGCGAACACGGACTGGACGCCGGTGGGGCTGACCTTGACGATCTTGTTGGAGACATCGCCAATATATACATAACCGTGGCTGTCGGCGGCAGCGCTGAAGGGAGCCGAGAGAGAGCCGCCCGAGGCCACCAATGCCTGGCCGCCGCCGCTGTCCAGGCTGACCAGGTTGGCATTAATACCATTGGCAGCATACAGCGGGAAGTTGGTTGGGGTCCCGTCCAGGGCGCGAGGGGCGCTCGCCACAGGCAGCGCGCCCCTGTCCGCCGCCCGGGCAATGAGCGTAGGAAGGTTTGAAAAGATAAGGGAAAAGAGCAGGGACAGGCTTACCAGGGTCTGCATAGGATGTTTCATGGCATGGTTCTCCTGAGAGGTTTTCCGGCCTTTTTTACACCGGGCATGAAGAAAAAGCGGGATCCCAAACCAGCATTGTACCACTACCGCCAGAATACCTGCAGTAGGATTAGCCAACGGGTGCAATAAAGGGATATAGATGTCGGGGTCAGGCGGTTTAGCCAGGATCACAGCCGAGCTCCAGGTCAATGGACCAACCGCCTGACCCTGCCAGGTTGGGTGCGGTTCAGCGGGAGGTGGGCCAGGCAGGATGGCAAACAGGGTGACCCGTTAGCCCGGACATGGTTCAATATTTCGGGTTTTTCAGGTATGATCCAGGGATGGGATCGACGGTGGGTTTCCCGGTTTGTAAACGATTTTTTGGAAATCCTGCGCCGATCAACTTTGTGAAAGGTCACCCCAGGTTGAAACCCGGGCGTTGATCGGAGGACCTGAAAATGCTGATCGATAGAGATAACCCCAAACATATGCAGGTGGAACAGCGCCTGTGGAATGAACAAATTCTGTGGATCGCCAGCGTGCGCCCGGAAGGCCGCCCGCACCTGGTTCCGGTGTGGTACCTGTGGGACGGCGAGGCGTTCTACATCTTCAGCCAATCCAAGGCGCAGAAGATCGCCAACCTGCGCCGCAATCCCCGCGTCACCCTGGCGCTGAACACCTCGCCTGAGGGGGAAGAGGTGGCGATCATCGAAGGGCAGGCCAAGCTTCTCCCCCGCCCGGAGTGGCCAGATATCCTGCAGGCTTACCAGGACAAATATGGCGACCAGATCAAGGCTTTTGGCTGGACGATGGAGACCATGGCCGCCGATTACAGCTTGCTGATCCGCGTCACCCCTCACAAGCTGCTGGCCTGGTAGGCGCTCGGCGCCAGGACGGGTTGGAACGCCCATTGCCAATCGGCGTCATCCGGCTGTTAAAACGAAACCGGGCGGCAGGCAGGAAGCCTGCCGCCCGGTCAGATGCGCTGCGTTTAGTAGTGCGGAGGCAGTTGGACGGTGGTGGCTGCGCCGTGCAGCACGGCGGTCATATGCATTACCGCATGGCTGATCAATGCGGTCAGCGGGTTGGCCGACAGCAGGTAGCCCAGGCTCATGATCCCGTTGCCCACCAGCGGGGCTTTCATCTGGGCTCCCTGGTACTCGGCGAAGCCAAAATGGTACAGCGTGGTGACCAGCAGGCTGGTGAGCAGGGCAATGGCACCCACGGCGATCTTGCCCGGCCAGCTTGCCGTCCACCCCAGGTGGGAAAAAGCCGCCCAGGTGGCCAGCACCGGGATCACAGAGAGCACCAGGGCGTCGGCCACGTCGTAGACCACCCCGCTCCAGCCCAGATCCAGCAGCAGCGGCAGCCCCTGCGAGCGCGGCGAGGCCGGCTGGGACAGGACCTTCTTCGCCAGGAACACGCTGAGCAGCAGAGCTCCCACCACACCCCACACCCAAGGCCGGCGCAGCAGATTGAGCAGGTCGGTCCTGCTCCCGGCGAAGTAAGCCGCGGCGAAGGCGCCGGTCAGGCCTTGCGCAGGCTGATGATGTGGTACATGGGCTGGTCGATCATCGTCCCCACCTGCCAGCCGGCGGCGGCCGTGATGCGCTGGAAGGCTGCGAGCCCCAGGTAGCGCACCGCCGGGCGGCCGGGGACGTGCTCGGAGATCTTCAGCCGCGGCTCCAGGGTCTCGCCGTCCTTGATCACCGGGCCGCAGATGACAAAATCGTCCGCCGCCGCCGTGCGCAGCGCCGCCAGGTTGGCCGCGATGTCCTCATCCGAGGCATACTCGAACAGCCCGCCCTCGCTGGAAGCGGCGACAGCATGCCCTGGGCCGATGCGCTCCAGCAGGCTGCGCAGCGGGGCAGTGTCCGACCAGTTGTAGGGGATGTATTCAAAAGAAATGGACAGCCCGTGCAGCGGAGCCCCCTCTGCCAGCAGGGCCTCCAGGGCGCGCCCCCCAAAGTGAGGGCCGGCTGCATCCAGGTCCAGCACGTGGATGCTGATCGACCGCCCCTCCAGCAGCCCCGGGTGCTCCTTGCGCACCAGGATCAGCGCATCCAGGCTGTCGGCGGCGGGACCGCCGCCGATGTTTAGCAGGTGCGCCGGCTGCCCGGGTCGCTTTTCCAGGCTGGCTGCCAGGCCATCCGCCACCAGGCGCACCACCGCCTGCATGCGCAGGCGGAAGGAGACCGGGGTCAGGGTAGCCGCCCACTGGCGGTCGATGGGGCTGGCGTAGCCCTCCCCCAGGTTTCCCGGACCCAGCTTGGTCAGGTAGGTGACCATGCCGGTGGTAAAAGTCCCCGCCGACTCCTCCAGCCCGCGCAGCAGGATCGACTTCTGGATCAGCGCCTGCATCACCGCCGGCGGCGCCTTGGTCTTCTGCTCGATACTGACCAGCATCCCGTCGATCAGCACCGACATCTCGGCCTCGCTCACTTCCAGGGCAAAGGCGGGATGGGTGATATCGATGACCGGCAGCTCCAGCCCGTCATCCGTCACAGCGTAGCACACGCCGGGCTTTTTGTTCTGTTCAGGAATTTTTGGCAGCATCGTTTACTCCTTTTTATCCAGGCCTGTTTCACTTTTCTATGCCCCCTCTCTACCAATAAGTGTATTCCTGAAGAGATGAATTGTCAAATCGGCTGTGAATTAATTCCTTAATTTGACATATTATATCTTCTATGGCATAAATCGAATATACATTTGGGCCATTTCGCAGCCGCTCATCCCGCCAGGCTCACCAGGCAGCCTAGTTCGCCTATCGGAGCATGGATGATGAAGAAAAAGTGGATTACCTGTGTCACCACTGCCCTTGGCAGTGCCCTGACTGCCAGCCTTTTGCTCAGCCTGTCAGCACCTACACCTGCTCTGGCACTCCAGGCAGACCACCAGGTTCAGATCAATTCAGAACAAGTCACCCCACCCGAACCACCAGCACAACCGGATGCCCTGATACCCACCCTGCTGTTGTCAGTAAGCCACGGGTATGCCGGCCAGGCTGTGGAGGTCAGCGGCGAGGGGGTGCGCGGCTATCCCGGCGTGCGCCTGGCATGGTGGTACGGAGAAGCGACCCGCACCGCCGCCGAGGTCGTCCTGACGCCGGACCTGACCTATCAGGCCAGCCTGTCCGTCCCGCCTGAAGCCCCGCCTGGCGAGGCACAGGTGTGCGCTGCGGTCACCGGCGCCGAGCTGGCCGAGTTTGCTTGCCAGGCATTCCAGGTTGAGGCCCCGCCGCCGGCCAGCCTCTCCGGCAGCATCCCACTCAGTGCCCTCAAACAGCCAACCGCTCACCAGGCGCTTTCCGCCGACCTGGTCCTGTACGCAGCCAGCGGCGCCGAGGCCCGGCGCGCCCCGATCGCCCAGGACGGTACCTTTCACCTGACCAGCCTGCCGCCAGGAAGGTATACTGCCGGCGTGGAAGGCAGCCTTCCACGCCTGGTGGATCAAAAGGAGATGCTTCTATCGCCAGGCGAGAATCTCCAATCCAACTTCCAGATCCTGCCCAATGCCTACTGCGCCTTCGCTCCGGATGCGGCGGTCACCCAGGTCCTGGTCACCCCGGGTGTCAAATTGGGGCTGCCCGCGCCGGGCGCCATGAAAACCATTGGCGCCTACCTGTCCCTGGGAGCAGGCGGACCGGCGGTCAAACTGGTGATCCAGGCGGTGCTCCAGGTCAGCAGCGGCAAGACGGTGCAAAATGTTGAGTTTAAGCTCCAACGCCCGGACGGCAGCAGCACTGTCCTGGGGGTGGATACCAATGGCCCACCCTGGCAGGTGTCCTATAACGCCAGCCTGCTGCAGCCCGGCGCCTCGGTGCTTACTGCCACGCCGCACGTCCAGGATGGCTGCACCCATTACCAGCAGGTGGGGCTGCGGGCAGTTCCTTATACCCTGGACAGCAGTGTCGCTAAAAACCAGCAGATCTCCTGGAACGCCGCCGCGCAGCGGTACGAGTTCCAGGCAGACCTGCCAAACCTGCCCGGTCTGCTCCCCATGCGCTATCCGGAGCCGCCGCCCAGCGTCCCGCTGCTGGGAAAAATCGAGAACAAGTTGGATACCGGCCTGCACTACGCAGGATATCTGTACCTGAACGGCAGCGTCAGCATTCATTTCGCTCAGAATTACGCCCTGGCGCGCATCTTCAGCCTGGACATCTACAATAACTCCAAGGCAATGCTCACCACGGAGAAGCAGATCTACGGCAGCGTGCTCGGCAGCAGTCCCCCCAAGACCTACTTCCCCAAGCAGTACCTGCTGTCCATCAAAAATGAGACCACCGTCTTCAGCGGTCCGATCTGGACCTTTGCCGGTATCGTCACGGTCAACGCCAGCGTCAAGGTGGGCATGAAAGGCGACCTGACCCTGGACGGCAGCTACGAGCCGCTGACGCCCGCCGCCGATCTGATTCTCGTTCCTGCCGTTGCGCCCTACCTGCCCCTTTCCCTCTGGCTGGATGTCCTGTTATTTATCGGGCGGGTGGGGGTCACCGCCACCACGCAGCTCACCTTCTCCCTGCCGCAGCACATCAACACCCAGTCAGCCAGCCCGGCAGCCTGGTCCAATCCCTGCATCGACCTGTACATCTGGGTGACCGGCTGGGCGGAGATCAACTATTATTTCGATTCCGCTTCGTGGGATCTCTTTTCAAAGGATATCGTCAAAAAGAGCTGGGGGGCGTGCAGCGCGGCAGATCTGCAAAGACTGGCGGCCGCGCCGGCTGCCCCGCTGCGGGTGCTGCCCGCCCCCGTCCTGGCCAGCGGCCCGGGCGGCCAGGCGGCGCTGCTGTATGTTGAAGACACCACGCCCGCCGGGGCGTCCACCACGCCTCGCCTGTTTTCCCGCTTCTGGGTTTTTGATGCCAATGCCTGGGGGAATCCCACCCCGGTAAGCGACGGAGCCTTCTTCGTGAAGGACCCCGCCCTGGCCTTCATCGGCGGCGCCGGCCAGGCGCTGGCGGTGTGGTCGCAAAACAGCCTCTCCCGGGAGCAGGGCGCAGCGCTCGGCCAGGATGTCTCCGCCATCTTTGCCCACCAGGAGCTGTTCTACTCGCTGTGGGACGGCTCCGCCTGGAGTGCGCCAGCCCCGATCACCAATGACCTGGTAGGGGATGGCGTGGCGGCGCTGGCCGGGGATGCAAGCGGCGGCGCCACCCTGGCCTGGGTGCGGGATACCGATGGCAGCCTGGCCACCCACACCGACCTGGAGATCGCCGTCTCCGAATGGGGCAGTACGGCGCTGAAACCCGCTGCCCGCGACGCCAGTTCCCAGGCCGCCGCCGGCTGGTCCCCCATGCAGATCCTCCCGGAGGCCGCCGGCTTCCCATCCCCCGATACGGCACTGGACGCCCAGGTGAGCGTGGTGCGCCCGGCGCGGCGTGACCTGACCAGCGCGCTGGCCTGGACGCGCGACGCGGATGGGGAAATGAGCACCAACGCCGACCGCAGCCTGGCGGTCGCCCGCCTGGTCAACGGCAGTTGGAGCATTGAAAGCATCCCCGATTTGCCGGTTGGAGCCGATTCCCCCACCCTGGCCTGGGATGAGGCCCAGGGCGCCCTGCACCTGGCCTTCCTGGCCCGCAGCAAGGATGAAGACGGCCTGACCGACACGGGCATTGGGAACACAGCCACCCTGTGGGCGGCGAGCTGGAGCGCGGCCCGGGATTGGGAGCATGTTCTGGGAATGGTGCAGGACGGTCTGCCGGTGCGCGCCGAGCGCCCCCTGCTGCAAACCCTCCCTACGGGCCAGGTGCTGCTGGCCTTCCGCCGCTTTGATGAGGCCGGTACCCTGGGGGACCTTGGGAGCCTGGCGCTCAGCAAGTTCAGCCCCGAAACCGGGGGGTATTCCAATCCGCTGTACCTGGTGAACCAGCCAGGGACCTTCTGGATGCAGACCATCTCCCCTGCCGGACCCGGCGGCGCCTTGATCGCCGGGCTGAGCCGGCCGGCTGCCGCGCAGCAGCCGGCGGCGCCCCGGTTACCCGACCTCAGCCTGCCCACCACCCGGCTTTCCCAGGCCAGCAACGGTGATACGCTGGAGACCCTGGCACTGGACGGGACGGCTGACCCGGCCCTGGCGCCTGATCTCAGCCTTTCCCAACCGCATGCTTCTGCAGGTACAGCGGTGGTGATCACCGCCAGCCTGCACAACCTGGGCCTGGCAGCCGCCAGCGGCATGACGGTAACCCTATACGAAGGCCAGCCGGGCAGCGGCAGCCCACTCACTGCCCAGGCCGTGGCCGGCAGCCTGGACTTCAACGCCGCCCGCCAGGTGACCTTCACCCTGCAAACAGCCGGTGGACTGCAGCCGGTGTATGCCGAGGTGAGTACCAGCGGCAGCGATGCCAGTCTGGCCAACAACCAGGCTGCAGAGGACCTGGGCGCCCTGCCAGCGCCGGGGCTGCCGTTTGTCGTGGAGAGCGGTACGCAGGCGGACGCCCTGGCCCTGAGATGGCAGCCCTCCAGCAGCGCCGGGGTGGCGGGCTGCCGCATCCTGCGCAGCCAGACGCCGGGCGGGCCGTATGAGCTGGTCGGCCAGAGCAGCGGCCTCACCTACGAGGACCTGTCCTTGAAACGCGGCCAGTCTTACTACTACGTGCTCCAGTGGTATGACAGCCAGGGTACCTGGTCCCCCCTGGGTCCGGAGGCCAGCGGGCTGCTGCCCCTGCGGCAGATGCTGCTCCCCCACATCTCACGCCGCGCCCGCTGAGCCCCGAATGAACCCGTGATACAACTCGGCTGGTTACAGCCGCCAGGGACCTTACCCGGCCAGCTCCATGCCTTTGAAATCTTCCACCTGCTTGCGGATGGCGCGCTCGGTTGGCAGGCGCTCGATACTCGAGGCGCCAAAGAAGCCCATGATCCCTGGCATCTTTTTAAGCGCTACGCCCACGCTTCCCGGCTCGTCAAAGGGGCCGCCGTGGCAGATCACCATCTGCTCTTTATTCAGCGACCATGCGGCTTCGGCCATCTCCATAACCCTGGCGATCGCCTCGTCAAGGGTAAAAGCCACCCCCGCGCCGATCGTCCCTGCTGTGGTCAGCCCGACATGGCAGACGATCAGGTCAGCCCCGGCCTTGACCATCTCCTTGGTCTCGTCCACGGTGAAGACATACGGGCTGGTGAACATGTCCAGCTCACGGGCAGTGGCGATCATCTCCACTTCCTTGTCGTAACCCATCCCGGTGGCTTCGATGTTCTGGCGGAACTTACCATCGAACAGGCCGACGGTGGGGAAGTTCTGCACACCGGAGAAACCGATCTCCTTGAGCTGCTTGAGGAACACCGGCATCAGGCGGAAGGGGTCGGTGCCGCACACCCCGGCCTGTACCGGCGTATTCTTGACCACCGGCAGCACTTCGGCGGCCATCTCCACCACGATGCCGTTGGCGTCGCCGTAGGGCAGCAGCCCGGCCAGCGAGCCGCGCCCGGCCATGCGGTAGCGCCCGGAGTTGTAGATGATGATCATGTCCGCCCCGCCCGCCTCGGCGAACTTGGCTGAGATGCCAGTCCCGGCGCCGCAGCCAACCACCGGCCTGCCTGCCGCCGCCTGGTCCTTCAGGCGCTGGATAACCTCTGCTCGGGTGAATCCTACTTTACGCATTTTGCCTCCATTCTATTTTTGGTCTTTGACCTGCCGGCGCGGCTTCAGCGGCCGGCAGGACATGCTCACGCCTTCAACATCTCCAGCAGCAGATCTGCCGCTTTGCCCGAGAACTCCGGGTCGTTGATGTTGTAATCCAGCTCAATCACCGGGATGCCCGGCTTCAGGCCGGCCTTGATGGCATTGAAGCACGCCTGGTTGGCCTCCGGGTCCCAAAACGCTCCGCCAGGACTGTCGAGTTGGGAGACGCCTTTGAGCGGGATCAAGATGACCACTTTACCCTTAGCCTGGTTAGCCGCGGCGCAGATCATCTCGCCCATGACCCGGTTCTCTTCGACATTGGTGCGCATCAAGGTCACATTGGGGTTCCACTCATACAGCTTGCGCCCGCGGTATTTCTCCGGGACAGTGTCGATAGCCCAGAAGTTGGCCATATCCACGCATCCTGGCGCCAGCACGGTCGGGACGCCCATACGCGCGGCCGCCAGCATGCGTTCCGGCCCGGCGCTCAGCACACCGCCGCACACCTCGTCGGCGATCTCGGTGGTGGTCATATCCAGGTTGCCGGCGATAAAACCGGCCTCGATCAGACTCTCCATTGTGCGCCCGCCCGATCCAACCGCATGGAACACCAACACCTCGTAGCCCTGCGCTTCGATCAGCCCGCGGGCATGGTCCACCGCCCGGGTGGTGTTGCCAAACATGCTGGCGGTGACCAGCGGCTTCTCACCTGCTCCAGCAGGGACCTCCTGCTCCACCATCCCGGCGATAGCCCCGGCGGCGTTGGCGTAGATCGTGCGGCTGATCGAATTCAACCCGGCCACGTCCACGATGGAAGGCATCATGACGATATCCTTGGTGCCGACATAGGCTGCCACGTCCCCGCTGGCCACCGTGGAAAGCATCACCTTGGGAACGCCGATGGGCAGGCCGCGCATCGCAGCAGTGGCAATCGAGGTTCCACCGCTGCCGGCCATGCCCAGGATGCCGCCCAGTCGCCCTTCCTGGTGCAAACCGGACACCACTACCGCCAACCCATCCCGCATGGTGCGCATTGCCAGCGCCTTATCGCCGCTGGCCCGCAGTTCCGCCAAACTGGCGCCGCCCGCCCGGGCAACCGCGTCTGCCGTGACGTCCGGCTCGAAGGGCGGGTCCCCCATCACACCAAAATCGACCACCATGGTCTGCAGCCCGCGCTTCTGGATCAGATCGCGCACAAATAAAAACTCGCTCCCCTTGGTGTCCAGTGCGCCTACTAATACAACAGGTTTCTTATCCATTATCTTCTCTTTCTTCAAAAAATTCGGTGATCAGTATTTCCCATATTTTCTGGTCGCATTCACGATTGCCATCACGTTCTCGGGTTTAGCTTCATCCAAAGCAGCAGCCGTGTCAACAATTAAGCCGCCATCTTTGCCCACCACTTCGATCAGTTTCTTACAGTAGGCATCGACATCCTCCGGGGTTCCAGATGCCAATAATGGCAGCGGAACATTTCCCATAAAACACGCCACATCGCCCAGGATTTCCTTCGCCTTATGGATGTCCACAGTTTCATAATGCCAGATGACTTTCCCTTTGGGCATATTCGCAATCTGCTCCAATCGCGGTGAGTAATCGCCCTCAGAATATACCACGGGTGTCAGCCCTTCGGCAACCAGCGCATTGATCAATTCCAACAAGCTTGGCCAATAGAACGTGGCAAACTGCTCGTCCGACATGAAGCCTCCTGCGCCTTTATGCAGGAACATCCAAACCATTGGGTTCCTGGCAGCCTTCGCGCCAGAAACACCCATCGTGATCGCAATTTTGGTCATTTTTTCAATGGCCTTGAGTAGTTTATCCGGCTGGCGGTACATATCCAACATGATCCCGCGCGTCCCACGCATCGTGTCACCCAGGAGGTCATACGGCGCAAAGGACATCCCCCCTACCATATTCGGATAACCCAAACCTTTCAGGTCAGCATCCAACGAACCCATTGAGATGAACCAGGCCAACATCTCGTTTCCTGCTTTAACCAGTGAATTAAACGCATCAGAAATCTTTGGGTTCGAGAAACCGGCTGTCCAACCCAACATTCCCAACCAAAGAGCGCTGTTTAGGGGAGGCAGCGCCGTAAATGGTTCCAGAATCCCAAAGACACGCGGGTAATACTTGCGCATCATGTAATCGGTGGGATCAAAGATCAGCTCATCGTATTCATCGGCGCGCATATAAGCATCATCGATAAACTGGTAAATTTTCTCCGGACCAAGACCATGCCCGGGCCATTTCATCAGCCGGTAATCTAAAGCATCAAATGCACGGCCGGGGTAGCAAATTACTGGTCCAAGCTGCAAATCGGGGTCTGTGTCTAAGATCGTTTGCTTCCAGGCTTTATTGACCTTTTCATATTCATACATTGCGTCATAAGCTTTCAAACCCTGATAATAGATCGGGAACATCTCATATACTGGCATGAAAGGAACCCGATCTGGGGTGCGGAGTTGAATAACATCCTTCAATCGGACCAAAGCTTGTTGGTAGCGCTGCTGGGCCGCATCATTCGCAAATTGGACACCCTCAGCGGAATACCAATCCTGGAACATCACTTCATACCGCTCATCTGCCGTCAGGTCTTTCCATGTGCCAGACATCTTACTCTCCTCCAATCCAATTCTTTGCCAACTTCACTGCTGTCATTGCGTCTTTTCCATAGGCATCTGCGCCAGTGTAATCCTTGATCTGAGCGTCAATCTGACCACCTCCAATCATCACTTTAACATCGTTCATGCCGGCTGCCTTCAGAGCATCCACGGTAGCTTTCATCGGGTCGTAAGCCAGGGTGAGAAAACCGCTCAGGGCTACGATTTGCGCCTCTTTCAATCTGGCAGCCTCGACAAACCGGGCTGGCGGTACATCAACGCCCAGGTCGGTGACATCGAAGCCGTTGATGTCAAGCATAAAGGCAACGATATCCTTGGCAATATCGTGGATATCGCCCTCAACGGTACCGATTACTACCTTTCCGATCTTCTTAGCCCCGGCTTCTTTTTCCATGCGTGGCTTGATTAACGCCGAAACCTGATTCAGCATCTCGCCGGCAAGGATCAGCTCAGGGATGAAACTCTCACCAGCTTCAAAGCGCTTGCCGATCACCTCCATCGCTATACGACAGTCCTCCAGCACCTGCAGCGGCGCTACTCCGTTGTCCAGCATCTGGTTGGTGATCTTGAGCACATCTTCTTCGCGCATTTCGGTGATGGCCTTAATTAAATCTTGGGACATGGGTTCAACTCCTTTCTGGGTTGGTTCGACAAATGGGACAATCTTTAATCAGCCGGTTTCTCAAAAAGCCCTTGACGAGAAGCCCGGATGAAATTCAAACAATATGGATCCTGGCCTAACAACAGTTCGCTGGTTATGATTGCAGCCTGGATATCCCGGTCGAGCGGGTCCAAGATAGCGCTATCCAGCCCAGCCATCAGCGCCATGCTAAGAAAAAAGCGGTTGACGATGGAACGATCCGGCAGACCAAAAGAGATGTTGCTCAACCCGATCGTCAGGTGGGCCTGTGGTATTTCCTGGCGGACCAGGCGCATGGTCTCAAAGGCGACTTTGGCGCTCTGGATGTTGGTTGAGATGGTCATGGCCAAAGGATCAATGTAGAGTGACGAGTCCTGTACGCCGTTTCGGCGTGTTTCTGCCACCAGCTTTTGGATTACTTCGAAACGCAGCGCAGCAGTTTCAGGGATCTTCTTTCCATCCATTGCCAGAGCGATCACCGCGCAGCCGTATTCGGCTACGATCGGAAGGATTCCCTCCAGGCGCTCCACCTCGCCTGAGATCGAGTTGATCATAGGAACATGCCTCACTGACTTAACGGCAATCCGTAAGGCTGCCGGGTTGGCGCTGTCCAGGCAGAGCGGGGTATCTACCTCCGCCTGGATGGTTTCGATCAACCAGATCAAGTCATCCGGCTCCTGGCTGGGATGAGTGCCAGCGTTGACATCCAACCAGGCTGCCCCTGCAGCGCGTTGTTTCTGTGCCAAGTTCACAATATAAGCCGTATCGCGCTCAGCAATTGCCTGAGCCACGCGTTTTCGGGTTCCATTAATTTTTTCTCCAATTATTTTCATCCTCACACTCCATTCAATCCATTGGTCTTTCGGGGAAGAGCATCGCTTGAGCAAAACGACGATTAAATTTAGGATATGTTGTCAGTTCCAAATACCGTGTGTTCCTGGCAATTTGCACAGCTCTCTGACGAGCTTCTCGCGAGAATAGGATCCATTTTGCTCCCAGCGCAGACGCATTACCGACCTGCCGGAAGCTGGCATTCGGCAACTTGGGAAACAGACCTATATCAACTGCGTTTTGAATGTTTAGGAAAGAACCAAAAGCGCCCGCCACGATCACCTGCTGCACCAGAGTGGGGGAAATGCCTGCCGACTCGATCAGGACATTGATACCAGCCTGGATGGCGCCCTTGGCAAGTTGGATCTCATTCACATCGTGCTGAGTGATCACAATATCCCGGCCGCTTCCACTCCACCTTCCTGGTACCAATAGGAACTCGAATCCATGGTCCCCTTCTCGTACACCCGGTTGGTCGCGCTGTAAACGCCCATTTTGGGTTAATATACCGCCGCGATAGAGCCAAGCCAGAACATCGAGGATGCCCGATCCGCATAACCCAATCGGCGGCTCATCATCGATGGTCGTCCAATTCCAACCAGCAGAGTTCAAGTTCGCTTTTTCGATCGCCCCAGAAGCCGCCCGCATCCCATCCTGGATATGTGCGCCCTCGAAAGCCGGTCCGGAGGCGCAAGAAATGGCGGTCAGGTAGGGTTGGTCGGGCAGTCTCAGGCTGATCTCGGTATTCGTCCCAATATCCAGCCCAAGGGTAACCTGCGAAGCCTGGTCCAGGTCACTTGCCAATACCATCGCTACGTGGTCGGCGCCTACAAAACCGCCAATTGAAGGCGGAATATGGACCCTGGCGCCCGGCGCTATCCCCAGGCCAATCTCGCCCGGGCGAAGGTCGATGGGCTGGCTGGCTGCAGCAACATAAGGCGCTGTCGCAAGCTGTTGGGTCGGGAGGCCCAGCAATAAATGGATCATGGCGGTATTGCCAACGATACAAGCATCAGCTACCTGCCCCGGCTGGCAGCCAGCCTGGCCAACCAGATCAAGCAGCAGGTCATTCACGGACTGGTGCACCAATTCGGCTAAAAACCTGGATCCATCCGGATGACGATAGGCATAATTCAGTCGGCTGATCACATCCTCGCCGTAGGCAATCTGCGGATTAGGAACACCGGCAGAGGCCAGGGTCTCGCCAGTTTCCAGATCGACCAGCATGGCGGCGATTTTGGTTGTCCCCAGGTCCACTGCCAATCCCACCTGCCTGCAGGCCAGGGCGTTGATAGATATCACTTCGCCCTCCCTGATGAAAGCGCTGACTTTCCAATCGGCCTTGCGCAGGCTGGGGGAAAGCGTCCGGATCAGTTCTAAACCAGCCGACATCCCATTCAGCCCATGCCGCTCTTGCAGCTCATCCAGTACACGTGTGAGGTCGGAACGAGGATCCTCTAAACTGGGAGGCTCAAGAACAACTGGATAAGCCTGAACCCGCGGGTCCGGAGGAAGCGAACGCAGGTTGCTCTCTACCTGCAGGCGCTGCCCGGTGATCAGTGAACCTTTGGGCAATTGAACTTTAACATTCTCAAGCGGAAACGCCCGGCAAGCCAGGCGGTACCCATTCCGCAGTTGGTCTGCAGTGAAATAATATACTTCATCCTGATCCGGTGCGTTTGCCTTCCCGGAGAGTAAGATAACGCGGCACTGCCCACAATTTCCCTCCCCACCACAAGCGGAAGCAAGGTCAATCCCAGATTGGCGCGCTGCATCCAGGATGGAATACCCATCAGGAATAGTCTCCCGCTTGCCCAATGGTTGGAACTCAACTTCCATGCCGGACAGATTCATCGCTGCTCACCCTCAATCTGGAGTGGAAGGGACAGTTGTTAAAGGCAGGCCATCGCCAGAATTGCTGGCGGAGGTTTTAAAATCCAGATAGCTAATGGTTGCCCCAGGAGGCACAACAAGGAAATCTTCATCCCATTCCCCGGAGAGCATTTTCCGAATCAAGGCGTTTGATCCGCGCACTTCCTCAAACTCCAAATGAAAGCGGTCAGCGTTTTTACGAGCATAATCGATATATACCTGATTATCTGCATGGCCAGTGTCAATATACACAAGACGGGTATAGTTCTTAAGCATCACGTGCATAATCCGATCGGCGCGGTCAACACCATACTTCTCAACCAGACGCTCATATTCGTCAAAAGGAGAATCAGCCACCTCGATCCAACCTTTGGTGAGATAATAAGTCCCTGGCGCCTTGCGAGATTGTGCGCGATAAGCCTCCCGAGATCCCAAAAATATGGCAATGCAGTCATCAACGCGGGGCAACACCAGAGTAGAACAATTGGCCTTCAGGCCCACCACTGCCATTGAGCACAAGCCATACCCTAAGAGCAAAGTCTCATAATTTTCACTGGAGGAGTCGATTACCTGTTGTAATCTGGTTTTGAGATTTCCGGGTTTTAAGTGCAGGCCAAAGTCCAGTACTTCGTGCGAGATGCCGACAGATAAAAATGGAAGCATTTCTTCGATAACTGTTGCACAGGCGATGATTTTCGTACGATTTGGATCCATGAGAACAAGACGATCCTCTCTAGTTATATAGGGAAGTTGAGTCAAGTGTAAACTTATATAGGGAAGTTGTCAAGGGGGTTGCATAGATTTACATTTGGGGGCATAATTAGGCCAGAGATGATTGTATGATTGAGAACCAGGTTTCCTCTCCCAAAGATGTCTATCGGATCGATCGCGATTCGTTTGAACCGGCTTATTTACAACTGGCTAACATATTAAAGCGCCAGATCGCAGAAGGCCATTTCCGCACTGGCGACCAACTCCCCTCCGAGGCTCAACTTTGCAGCCGCTATGGCA
This sequence comes from uncultured Chloroflexota bacterium, assembly GCA_903871905.1. Classification (GTDB taxonomy): domain Bacteria; phylum Chloroflexota; class Anaerolineae; order Anaerolineales; family UBA4823; genus CAIQIV01. The sequence continues at coordinate 15,070 of CAIQIV010000106.1, forward strand.
TCAGCCCCATGACTGTGCGGCGCTCAATCAACCTGCTGGCTGACCAGGGCGTGGTGAGCACCGCCCAGGGACGTGGCACTTTTGTAAAGGAGCTTGAGCTCGGGACAGCAATTTTTGACCTGCAAGAATTACAGGAACTATTTCAACCTGGATCCGGAAGTAACATCCGCCTGCTTGATGTACGCGTCGTTTCCTGCGATGAGAGAGTGGCGCGCAAGCTAAACCTCCAGGTTGGTGACTCGACCATATACATCCGGAGACTGTTCATGGAGCAAGATCGCCCAGTTTTTTACCACCGTGCGTATCTGGTTTATGATCCAACCCGGCCAATTGTCGAGGCTGAAATCGATGTTACTTCGCTTCACGGGTTATTCTCGCATGGCAAGAATACCCTACTCAAAAGTGGTCGATTGACCATTGCTTCTACACTGATGAATACTGAGGAGGCAAACCTGCTTCACAGAAAACTGCCGTCCGCGGCTTTTTTCATCGAACACGTTTTCTTCGATCTCGAGAACCTGCCAATCAGTTGGGGCTGGTTTATCATCCCCAGTGACCGGCTGCAATTCACAACCCACGTGGGGATTGACAGATGAACGACCGCCACAGAGGATCATTTTGAGTACAAATTCCTGCACGCCTTTAGATCAACGAATAAAGCTGATCGAACAAGTATCGGATCTTCATGAAAAGGAAGTTCTGGAACTGGTCCAAACCCGAATCGCAATAAATGACAACCCACTCGCAATTGTGGAAGATTGTCAGGAAGGATTGCGCCTGGTAGGCGAGCGCTACGAGAGACGAGAATACTTCCTTTCTGGTCTGATCATGGCTGGCGAAATATTTCGGGAGGTCATGGAAATCATGACCCCGCTGATCGAAGTTTCTCTTTATGGCAGCGTATCCGGTACGATCCTGCTCGGAACAGTGAAGGGTGATATTCACGATATTGGCAAAAACAACCTGAAACTGTTGTTAACCGGATATGGGTTCACGGTCCATGACCTGGGCGTAGACGTATCTCCAGTAGAGTTTTTGAATCAAGCGCTGATGCTCCATCCTGATATCATCGGACTATCAGGGTTGTTGACCAGTTCGTACGACAGTATGCGAGAGACAGTCCAACTACTTCATGCCAGCCCCGATCGAATAGTTGCTTCCACCCCGATCGTTTTGGGGGGAAACCAGCTCAATCAGCAGGTCTGTAATTATGTAGGCGCAGATGCATGGGTAACGGACGCCATGACAGGTGTGCGCCTGTGCCAGAATATACTGACAGGGAATACGCCAGCCGGCTAAGTTGCTTGGCTCGCATGGTCTGACGCACAGGTGGGCAAATTCGCCTTTTCTGTCTACCTATTGCTTGTTCCTCGCCATGCTTTTTTCCACACAGCCTCCGTTGGCAAGCGCTCACCACCCCACTCGCAAAAGATTCCGGTCTGGCCCCAGTCCACTTTGATCACCGGGTACCCGTTATATAACCAATTTCTACAATAAGACGTACGTTTACCTGGCGATGAAGAGGGGAACGGAGTTCAGTTCCCTTTTACCAATCCACC
>CAIQIV010000107.1 GCA_903871905.1 uncultured Chloroflexota bacterium
ACCAGCTCGCCGAGTACCGCCCGGACGACCTGGTCAAGCTGGAGATCCTGGTCAACGATGAACCGGTGGACGCCCTGGCGACCATCGTGCACCGCGATAATGCCTATCACAAGGGCCAGGCAGTGATCAGCAAGCTCAAGGACATCATCCCGCGCCAGTTGTTCGTGGTCCCCATCCAGGCCTATGCCGCAGGGCGCGTCATTTCTCGCGCCAACGTTAAAGCGATGCGCAAGGACGTGCTGGCCAAGTGCTACGGCGGCGACATCACCCGCAAGAAAAAGTTGCTCGAAAAGCAAAAGCGCGGCAAGAAGCGGATGAAGATGGTAGGGAGCGTGGAAATTCCGCAGGAGGCATTCCTGGCTGTGCTGCGGCTTGGGGAGGACTGAAATTTCTGCACAAAGTTCCGGAAAAGGCTGGCGGAGTCTGGTCCCCGGCCTGGTAGTCTCCCTGGTCTGCCTGGCCGTGGTTTTTTATTTTGCCGACCTGCACAAGCTGCTGCTGGCCCTGCGCCAGGCGAACTACCTGCTGGTGCTGGCCTCGCTGGGGTCGATGCTGGCCTGGCTGCTGGTGCGCGCTGCCGGGTGGCGCACCATCTTAGGCGACCGGCCCACCTATGCCCAGGTGTTCTGGACAGTGAGTGAGGGCTACCTGCTCAACAACCTGCTGCCCTTCCGCCTGGGTGAGCTGGGACGGGCGCTGCTGCTGAGCCGCAAGGCCGGCATGGATTTCTGGGAAGTGCTGTCGAGCATCGTAGTGGAACGGGCGCTGGACCTGGCGCTGACTGCCGGGATGCTGCTCAGCCTGCTGCCTTTTGTGGTCGGCGCCAGCTGGGCCTGGCAGGCTGCCGCGGCTACCGCGGTGCTGGTTCTGATCGGGTTGGGGGTGCTGTACCTGGGGGCCAGGTACCGGGATTGGAGCCTGAATATCTTGCAGCGCCTGACCTCTCCCTGGCCCAGGCTGCAGGAATATGCCAGCCGGTTTGCCGTGCCCTTCCTGGACGGCCTGGCGGTATTGACCGACTTGAAGCGTTTTCTGCGGACCATAGCCTGGTTTGCCCTGAACTGGCTGATCGCTATCGTGCAGGACTATTTTCTGCTGCTGGCGTTTGTCCCAAATGCCCGTCCCCTATGGTCGGCCTTCGCTTTATGTGTGATGGCCCTGGGTGGAGCAGCGCCTTCCTCGCCAGGGGGGCTGGGGGTGTGGGAGGTGGCGTTGGTGGGAGCCCTGGCGGTGTTTGGCGTGGATGCCTCGCTGGCGCTTGCCTTTGCCTTGACCATCCACCTGATGCAGTATCTGCTCACCGGGATGTTGGGCGCCTACGGGCTGGCGCATGACGGTGAGACGATGCTGGGTTTGTATCACGAGCTGCGCAGCTTGCGCCACACTTGACGCATGAGGCTGCCGCAGGCTTTGCCTGGCAGTGCAGCACAACAGGGCGGATCACGGCACAGCGTGGCGCCGCCTTGGGGCAGGCGGCGGGTCCGGCGGCGGCAGAGAGGAGTAAGAATTTGTCTCATAAATATTTTGTCACCGGAGGGGCGGGCTTTATCGGGTCAAACTATGTCGACCGGCTGCTGCGTCGTGGTGAGAGTGTCACCGTGTATGACAACCTGTCCCGGGCAGGCGCACTGCGCAACCTGGACTGGCTGCGCCAATCATATGGCAGCGGTTCCTTCCGTTTCATCCAGGGGGACGTGCGCCAGGCAGATCTGCTGGTTTCCTCGCTGCAGGAGGCTGACGTGGTGGTCCACCTGGCATCGCAGGTTGCCGTGACCACCTCCGTGTTGGACCCGCGCCAGGATTTCGAGTGCAACGCCTGGGGAACATTCAACGTGCTCGAGGCGGCGCGGCAGTCAAAGAAGCTGCCAATAGTGATCTATGCCTCCACCAATAAAGTCTACGGAAATATGGAAAGTACCCGCATCAGTGAGGAGCTTACCCGCTACCGCTACACCGACCTGCCCTTCGGGGTGAACGAGGCGCAGCCGCTGGATTTCCACTCGCCTTACGGCTGCTCCAAGGGAGCCGGCGATCAGTACACGCGCGATTACGCCCGCATCTACGGACTGCCAACCGTTGTGCTGCGCCAGAGCTGCATTTACGGGCCGCGGCAGTTCGGAGTAGAAGACCAGGGCTGGGTGGCCTGGTTCCTGATCGCTGCCGTAACCGGCCGACCTGTGACCATCTACGGCAACGGCAAGCAGGTGCGTGACATCCTGTTTATCGAGGACCTGCTGGATGTGTACGACGCGGCGGTGGAACATATAGACCTGGCAGCCGGGCAGGTCTATAACATCGGCGGCGGGCCGGAAAACACCCTGTCGGTGTGGCAAGAATTTGGGCCGCTGTTGGAGGAACACCTGGGGCGCCCGCTGCCGGTGGAGTGGGGCGATTGGCGTCCAGGCGACCAGCAGGTCTTCGTCGCCGATATTCGCAAAGCCGGCAGCGAGCTGGGCTTCCAGCCCGGGACCAGCGTGCGCCAGGGCATCTCCCGCCTGTATCATTGGGTTTCGAATAACCGCAGCCTGTTTGAGTAGAGCCGTATGCGCCTGCTGATCGTCCTGACCTATTACCGCCCGCATACCAGTGGGCTAACCATCTACGTTGAGCGGCTGGCGCATGCCCTGGCGCAGAGCGGCCACCAGGTCACTATCCTGACCTCCCATTATGATAAGAACCTGCCGCGCCTGGAGATGCTGGACGGGGTGCGAATCGTGCGCTCGCCAGTGATGATGCGCATCAGCAAAGGGGTGATCATGCCGCGCTTCCTGCTGGATGCCTGGCGGCTGATGCGTGAAAGCGACGTGGTCAACCTGCACCTGCCCCAGTTCGATGCTGCCGGCGCCGCCATTCTGGGCAGGCTGGCCGGGCGCCCGGTGGTGGTCACCTACCACTGTGACCTGCTCATGCCCCCTGGATTTTTCAACCAGGTTGCAAACCAGGCAGTGCACCTGATGAACAACCTGACGGCCCTGTTTGCCAACACGGTGGTGACCTACACCCAGGATTACGCCGACCACTCCCCTTACCTGACTCGCTATGCGCACAAGCTGCGCATCATCCAGCCTCCCGTAGTCCTCCCGCCTGCCTCCCCCGAGGCGGTGGCGCAGTTTGCCCAGCGCTATGAGCTAGACCACCGCCGCCCGGTGATCGGCATGGCAGCGCGCTTCGCTGCTGAAAAAGGCGTAGAGGTGCTGCTCAACGCTCTACCTGCCCTGCTTGAGCGCTACCCGCAGGCCATCGTGCTCTTTGCCGGTATGCACCAGAACATTGTCGGCGAACAGGAATACGCCCGGCGCCTGATGCCGCAGATCCAGAAGTACGAGGAAAGCAAGCACTGGATCTTCCTGGGCAACCTCTCACCGCAGGAAATGGCTGCCTTTTACCCCAACCTGGACGCCCTGACCATCCCCAGCCTGAACTCAACCGAGGCATTCGGATTGGTACAGATCGAGGCGATGATCAACGGAACACCCAGCGTGGCTTCCGCCCTGCCCGGCGTGCGCCAGCCGGTGCTGACCACCGGAATGGGGCAGGTAGTGCCTATCGGCGACTCACAGGCGCTGGCGCATGCACTGACAGACATCTTTGC
>CAIQIV010000108.1 GCA_903871905.1 uncultured Chloroflexota bacterium
CGCAAGCTTGCAGTGACAGGGCGGCGGGAGGGGAGACTGCTTCGCAAGCTCGCAGTGACAGGGCGGGAGGGGAGGCTGCTTCGCAAGCTCGCAGTGACAGGAGGGGGGGAGGGGGGACTGCTTTGTGGCTCGCAGTGACAGAGGGCGGGGGGGAGGGGTGGCTGGTGCTGGCGGGTATCTGCCAGGGGCTGGCGCTGGGGAGCAAGTACCTGGCGCTGGGTGGGGCGGCGGCCCTGGGGGGGTGGCTGGTGCTGCGCACCCTGCACCTGGGCTGGCGGGCGATGCTGCGCAGCGCCCTGCTCTTCGGCGGGACGGCGCTGCTGGTAGCAGCGCCCTGGTACCTGCGCAACTGGGCCTGGACCGGCAACCCACTCTACCCACTGCTGTTCACCCCGCAGGATTGGAGCGCTGAGCGCGTGGCGCTGTGGACGGAATATATGCGCGGTTTTGGGGTGGGGCAGGGTGTGCTGGATTACCTGCTGCTGCCGCTCAACCTGTTCCTGCATCACGAGCGTTACGTTTCTTTCATGGGTTCGATCGAGATCCCCAGCCCGCTGTTCCTGCTGGTCTTCCTGCTGCCCTTTCTGCACCCGAGCCGCCCCCTGCGCTGGCTGCTGGAGATCTCCGGGCTGATGTTCGCCGTCTGGGCGCTGGGGGCGCAGCAGACGCGCTTCCTGCTGCCCATTTTCCCGGCGCTCAGCCTGCTGTCCAGCGCGGTGCTGCTGGAACTGGCGCGCTGGAAGCCGCTGCAGCGCACGGGGCCGGCCCTGGCGAGGGGCCTGGCTGCGGGGATGCTGGCGGTCACCCTCGTCTACGCGCTGATCTACGCGGTGATGATCCAGCCCTGGCGCCCGCTGCTGGGGTTGGAAGGCAGGGCGGATTTCTTGCGGCGCATTGTGCGTGACTACCCGGGGCTGGAGACGGCGCGGCGGGTGCTGCCGGCAGACGCCGGGGTGCTGATGCTGTGGGATGGCCGGGGTTACTACACGGATGAGCGCTTCACGCCGGATATCGACCATTCGCAGTGGACGGAACTGGTGATGGCGCACCCGTCCGTGGATGAACTGGCGGCGGCGCTGCACCAGCGCGGGGTGACGCACCTGTTCTTCAGCCTGGAGGATGCCGACTTTATCCTGCAGCACGACCCGGCGGGGCATCACCGGCGGGCAGCGGAGTTCCTGCTCAAGCAGTTCCGCCCGGCGTGCACGCGCAGCCTGTACCGGGACGAGTGGGTGGAACTGCTGGAGGTGACATGCTGACGCCGCCAGGCAGGTACCTGCTGCCGGGGCTGGCGCTGGCGTTGGCGTCCTGGCGCTGGCTGCTGCCGGAGCGCGGCCTGGAGCAGGAGGGGGCGCGGGCGCTGCTGGATGCCGCCTTTGCCCTGGCACTGCTGGGGGTGGCGCTGCTAACGGCGCTGGGGGTGGGCACGTGGTGCCTGCGCCGCCTGGGGAGGTGGCGGCGCCATGACGCCGAGACGGCGCTGTTTGCCCTGCCGCTGGGGCTGGGGGTGCTGGGCTACGGGGTGCTGGCGCTGGGCATCCCAGGGCTGCTGAATTTCTGGACGCTGGCGCTGTGGCTGGCCGGGGCTGCCTGGTGGGGCGGGGCCGAGGCGGCGGGCTGGCTGCAGGCGCTGTGGGGAGGGCTGTGCCGGCTGCCGGGGGCCTGGCGGGGGATTCCGGGCGCCGGCCGCTGGCTGGCCGCTGCGGCGCTGGTGCTGGCGGCGCTGACCGTGCTGCACGCCCTGGCGCCGCCGTGGGACGTGGACGGGCTGATGTACCACCTGGAGGGGCCGCGGCGCTTCCTGGCGGCCGGGAAGATCGGCCTGCTGCCAGACCTGTGGCAGGCCAACGGCGCTAACCTGCCGGACATGCTGTACCTGCTGGGGCTGGGCTTTGGCAGCGACACCTTTGCCCGCCTGCTGCATGCAAGCTGCGCGGCGCTGCTGGCTGCCAGCGTCTACGTCTTCGGGCGGCGCTGGGGAGGGGCAGCGGTTGGCGCAGCGGGAACGGCGATCCTGCTGGGGACGCCGATCTTCATCGTGTGGGCCAACTGGGCTTATACCGATATGGCCTGGGCGCTGTACGTCTTTCTCAGCCTGTGCGCCCTGCTGCGCGGCGGGAAGCGGCGCCTGGCGCTGGCGGCGCTGCTGCAGGGGCTGGCGCTGGGCAGCAAATACCTGTCGCTGGGGTCGCTGGCGCTGCTGGCGCTGCTGGCTGCCTGGCGGTTGAGACGCCTGGGCTGGCGCAGGGCGCTGGGGGCTGCAGGCGGTTTCGTGCTGCTGTCAGCGCTGGCCGGCCTGCCCTTTTCCCTGAAGAACCTGGCGCTGAGCGGCAACCCGGTGTACCCCTTTTACTGGGGCGGGCCGGGCTGGGATGGGGAGCGGCTGGCTGTGCTGATGGATTTCCTGAGAAGCTTTGGGGTGGGGCGCAGCCTGGCAGACTACCTGGCGCTGCCGCTCAACCTGTTCGCCCGGCAGCGGGCGTTTGCGGGATTTATGCCCGAGGTGGAGATCCCCAGCCCGCTGTTCGTGCTGGCGCTGCTCTACCCACTGGGGCGGCGAACTTCGGTCCTCAACGCCGTGGCGCTGTTTGGCGCAGGCTGGTTTGCCTGGTGGGCGCTTGGCTCGCAGCAGACGCGCTTTTTGCTGCCGGCCTTCCCGGCATACAGCCTGCTGGCGGGCGCCGGGCTGGCGGGGCTGGCCCACAGCCAGCGCTGGCGACGCCTGGGGAGGGTGGCGCTCTACGGGTTGTGCGGTGGGATGCTGGCGGTGACGCTGTTCTACGCCGGGGTGCATTTTCTGTCCACCGGCCCCCTGCCGCCGCTGCTGGGGCTGGAGAGCAAGGACGCCTTTCTGCGCCGGGTGGTGTATCCATACCCGGCGGCAGCCTGGGCGCGCCGGGAACTGCCGGCGCAGGCGCGGGTGATGCAGCTGTGGGACGGGCAGGGTTATTACTGCGGTGAGCGCTGCCTGCCTGACCCCGAGCAGTCGCGCTGGACCTACCTGTACGGCCAATACCCGCAGGTCCCGGACCTGGTGCAGGCACTGCACCAGCAACGGGTCAGCCACCTGATGGTCAGCCAGGGGGACGTGGAGTTCATCCTGGCTCACGACCCGTCCGGCCGCCAGCGCCAGGCGTATGACTTCTTCGTGCACCAGTTCCAGCCCGCCTGCGCCCGCCCGGTTTACCAGGATGCGCATACCACGATTTACCGGCTGATATGCCCGGCAGGTCCGGCGGCGCAAGTAGTGGTACAATCACCTCGTTAAACACCTGCACTGCGGAGGCGGTTTGGAAGCGCGCCGGACGGCACTGATCATCACCACCACGGTTATCCTGGCTGGCATCCTGCTGGCCGGGCTGATAGTGATCAATTATCGCTATGCTCTCAACAGCCAGGGGGTGAACGACTTCCTGCCGCGCTGGATGGGCACGCGGTTGTTTATCATGCGCGGCCAGAGCCCTTACAGCCTGGAGACGACCGAGCAGATCCAGCGGCAGATCTACGGCCGGCCAGCCAGCCCCAGTGAAGACCAGGCGCTGTTCATGGCCCCGTACTACGCCATGCTGGTGTATGCCCCCATTGCCCTGATCAAGGATTATCCCACCGCCATGGCGGTTTTCATGACCGTGCTGGAGGTTTCGCTGTTCCTGATGATGGGCATCGGGCTGGTGCTCAGCCGCTGGCGCCCGCCGAACTGGCTGCTGGCGGTGCTGGTGGTCTTCCTGGGCTTCTGGTATTACTCGATCCACCCGGTGTTGAATGCCAGTGCGGCGCTGCTGGCGGGAGTGTATATTGCAGGGGGGCTGTGGGCGCTGCGCTCGGATCATGATGTGCTGTGCGGCTTTTTGATCGCCCTGGCGAGCTTCCGGCCGCAGATAGTGGCGCTGCTGGCGCCGCTGCTGCTGTTCTGGGCGGTGAGCAACCGGCGCTGGCTGCTGTTTTGGAGTTTTTTCAGCACGCTGTTTGTTTTCCTGTTTATCAGCTTTTTATTCCAGTCTGATTGGTGGCTGGGCTACCTGCGCCAGGTGTGGGTCACCAGCGCCACCATGGAGCCCTCCACCCCCGGGCAGATCTTTGCCCGCTGGTTCCCCGGTGTGGGAAAGCAGCTGGGCTGGGCGCTGTCGGCGCTGATGACCGGGATCCTGCTGCTGGAGTGGTACCAGGTGCGGCTGCGGGATACGCGCTGGCTGCTGTGGACCGCCTGGCTGACGCTGGCGATCACCCCGCTGATCGGCATTCCATCTTCGGTGGATGATTTCGTGGCGCTGTTCCCGGGCATTGTGCTGGTGTTATCGGTGTGGCATGACCGCTGGAATAAGACCGGGCTGGCGTTGATTATCACCAGCCTGGTGCTGCTGTTTTTTGGTGTATGGGGGCTGTTTTACCTGACCTTCCCGGTCAGCCCGCTGTCGGTGGCGCAGTATGTGCTGTTTTTCCCGCTGCCGGTCTTCATGGTGATCGGACTGTATTGGACGCGCTGGTGGGCGGTGCGGCCGCCGCCGCCGCTGATGGACCAGCTGCGCAGCTCCACCCAGGGAGGAGTGCTGTGAGCGCAGCGGCTGGCTTGTGCCAGGGCGCCTGGAGAAAGGGATGCCCGCGGCAGCCGTGAGCTGGCGCTGGGCGGTCCTGCTTGGCCTGGCCGGGCTGGGGATTAGCCTGGCAGTGGCAGCCTTCCAGGCTGTGCCCGGGTATATGGATGCCGAATATTACTTTGCCGGCGGGCAGCGCCTGGCCCAGGGGTACGGGTTCAGCGAGCCCTACCTGTGGAACTACCTGGATGACCCGTCCGGCCTTCCCCATCCCTCCCATGCATACTGGATGCCGCTGGCCTCGCTGATAGCGGCCGGCGGGATGGTCCTGGCTGGCTCGACGAGTTTTGCTGCCGGGCGGCTGGGCTTCCTGGCGGCGGCGGCGCTGCTGCCGCCGCTGACCCTGGCGCTGGCCTGGCGCCTGAGCCAGCAGCGCCAGGCGGCGCGGCTGGCGGGCCTGCTGGCGCTCTTTCCGGGTCTTTACCTGCCGTTTATATCCACCAGCGATACCTTTATGCTGGTGATGCTGCTGGGAGCTGCCTGGCTGCTGGCCGCGCTGCGGCTGGAGGACCCGGACGTGCGGCGGCCGGCCTGGCTCGCCCTGGGGCTGGGGGTGGCTGCCGGGCTGATGCACCTGGCGCGGGCGGATGGTCTGCTGTGGCTGGGGATCAGCCTGCTGGCGGCGGCCTGGCTGCCGGGAGGGGAGCCGCGGCGGAAGGGCAACGCCTGGCTGAGGGCGGCGGCGGTGCTGGTGGGATACGGCGTGGTGATGGGGCCCTGGCTGGGGCGCAACCTGGCGGTATTTGGCTCGGCGCTGGCGCCGGGCGGCGGGCGAGCGCTGTGGCTGACCAGCTATGACGAGCTGTTCGCTTACCCCGCGGGGCAGTTGACGGTGCAGCGCTGGCTGGCTGCGGGGCTGTGGGCTATTTTGCAAGCCCGGCTGGCGGCGCTGAGCCTCAACCTGCAGACGGCGCTGGCGGTGCAGGGGCAGATTTTCCTGGCGCCGCTGGTGGCGATCGGGCTGTGGCGGCTGCGGCGCAGGCCGGCGGTGCGGTTGGAACTGCTGGCCTGGCTGGCGGTGCTGCTGGCAATGACCCTGGCTTTCCCCTTTGCCGGCGGACGCGGCGGATTTTTTCATTCCGGGGCTGCGCTGCAGCCGCTGTTTTGGGCGGCGGCGCCCCTGGGGCTGGAGGCAGCCGTAAGCTGGGCAGGCGCCCGGCGGCGCTGGAACCTGGGCCAGGCGCAGGCTGTTTTCCAGGCCGGGGCGGTGCTGCTGGCGCTGATGCTCAGCCTGGTGGTGTTTCAGCAGCGGGTGATCGGCGCCGACTACCGGCAGCCTGCCTGGGGGAGCGGCGCAGCGGAATTCGCCAGCCTGGAGCAGGCGCTGCAGGGGTACGGGGCAGGACAGGACGAGGTGGTGATGACCATCAACCCGCCGGGATATTACCTGGCCAGCGGCCGGCGGGCGATTGCCATCCCCGACGGCGGCGAGCAGGCGCTGCTGGCCGCCGCCCGGCGCTATGCGGGGCGTTACCTGCTGCTGGGGGTTGACCACCCGGACGGGCTGGAGGCGATGTATGCGGCGCCCGGCGACCGTCCAGGCTGGCGCTACCTGGGGAGCGCCGGGCAGTACCGGATCTACCGCCGGGATGAGGGCAGCGGGTGAGGCGCGGGGTGGTGGATAACGAACAGGGAGCAGGACCCCGGTTAACAGAGGGGCGGTGGTTTTTGGCGCTGGCAACCGGCCTGGCGGCGGCGCTGGCCGTTGGCGGTTACCTGGCGGCCAGCCATTGGCTGTACCGGATAGGCTTCCCGCTGGATGACGCCTGGATCCACCAGACCTACGCCCGCAGCCTGGGGCTGTACGGCGAGTGGGCGTACTTACCGGGGCAGCGCTCGGCAGGGTCCACTGCACCGCTGTGGACGGCGCTGTTGGCCGCCGGTTACCTGCTGCGGCTGGCGCCCCTGGCGTGGGCAACTCTGCTGGGCTGGCTGCTGCTGTGGGGGTGCGGGCTGCTGGGGGCGCAGGTCTTCCTGCATCTGGTCCCCGAGCGCCGGGAGTGGGCGCTGGCGGCCGGGCTGTTGCTGGTGCTGGAGTGGCACCTGGTGTGGTCAGCAGCGTCCGGGATGGAAACCACGCTGTATGCGCTGTGGGTGCTGGCGGCGATTGGGATGATGCTCGCCAGCCGGCCGCATTGGATGGGATTGGGGGTGTGGATCGGCGCGGCGGCCTGGGTGCGCCCGGATGCGGTCACCCTGCTTGGCCCGGCGCTGCTGGCAGCCTGGGCGAACGGACAGGATGGGAAAGAACGCCTGCGGGCCGGGCTGCGTCTGGGGCTGGGGGCGCTGATGCTGCTGCTGCCGTACCTGGCCTTTAACTTGTGGGCCGGGGGAGAAGTCTGGCCGGGCACTTTTTTTGCCAAGCAGGCGGAGTACGCGGAGATGCGCCAGCTGCCGCTGCTGCAGCGGCTGGCGGCGCTGGGTGTGCTGCCCCTGGTGGGGGTGGGCTGCCTGCTGCTGCCGGGCTTCCTATATTATGTTGCGCGGTCGGTGCAGGAGCGGCGCTGGACGGTGCTGGGGCTGGCTGTCTGGCTGGCCGGTTTTATGGGGCTGTATGCGCTGCGGCTGCCGGTGACGTACCAGCACGGGCGCTACCTGATCCCGGCGATGCCGGTATATTTTTTGCTGGGGTTGGCAGGGATGGCTGCCTGGTATGACCCCAGGGCGCAGCGCCTGTGGCGGCGGGTAGCGCAGAAGGCCTGGGCACTGGCGGCGGCCTGCGTCCTGCTGTGGTTCCTGGCGCTGGGCGGGCGGGCCTATGCCCTGGATACGGCGCTGATCGAGAGCGAGATGGTGGATACGGCGCGCTGGGTGGCGGCAAACACCCCACCTGGCAGCCGGGTGGCAGCGCACGACATCGGCGCCCTGGGTTATTTTGGCCAGCGCCCGCTGATTGACCTGGCAGGACTGATCACCCCGGAAGTGATCCCCTTTATTCGCGATGAGCAGCGCCTTGGCCAGTTCCTGGACGAACAGCAGGCGGACTACCTGGTGACTTTTCCTGCCTGGTACCCGCGGCTGGTGGAGGGCCGGGTGGTGGAATACAGCGGCGATCAGCCTTACAGCATGCAACTTGGAGGGGAACACATGCGGGTGTATCGCTGGCAGCGGTAAAATTCTGGTACAATCGAAGCAGGAAATCGCTCGCAGGACGTGGATATGGACCATATCACGATTGTGATCATTGACGATCATCCGATCTTCCGGCAGGGTGTGGCCGATACGCTGTCCCTGGAGCCGGATTTCTCCATTGTGGGGGGAGCGGCAGATGGGCTGGAGGGGATGCAAATGCTGCGCGATCTGAGGCCGCAGGTAGCGATTGTGGATATCAACCTGCCCGGCCTTAACGGCCAGCAGGTGGCGCTGCAGGCTGCCGTTGAGAAGCTTCCCACGCGCATCATCATGCTGACCGCTTATGATGATACGGAACAAAAGATGCACGCCATGAGCGCCGGCGCCTTTGCATACTGTACCAAGGATGTCCAGCCGGAAAAACTGGTGGAGATAATTCGCCGGGTGGTGAACGGAGGGCTGGTGCTGGGCGAGCAGGAGATTGAATCCCGAGACCTGGAGCGCTGGCTGGACAGCCAGGGAGAGGCGCGGGCGCGCTTCTCCCTGGTTCCAGGGGAAGGCTTCCAGACGCTTTCGGGGCGTGAGATGGAAGTGCTGACTTATGTCACCCGCGGTTTGAGTAACAAGGAAATTGCGCGTGCCCTGGGGATCAGCCACCAGACCGTCAAGAACCACGTGACCGCCATTTTTCGCAAGCTGGGTGTAGAGGACCGCACGCAGGCCACGATCTATGCCTTACAGCGCGGTTGGGTCCGCCTGGACCAGACCACAATTAAGTCGAAGGAGTAGTCTGCATGGATCATCAGGGAGAAGAGAAAAGCGCCTGGGAGCAGCTGGTAGAGGATTTAAAACTGGAAGCGGACCAGTGCCGCCGGGAGTTACGAGAAATTTCGATGATGCTGGAGCAGAGCCAATCGGAGGTCGCCAAGCTGCAGCAGCGCAATGCATCGATCTCCACGCATCTGCAACAGATGCAGGCGCAGTTTGAAGCGATTGCGCGGGCCGACATTCGCATGGCCTATGATTCGGCGCTGGATGCCCAGCACCGCCTGTTTGTGATGCGCAGCCGGGTGGAAAAGCTGCAAAATGACCAGGCCCACCTGACCCGCTATGTGAGCCTGGTGGAGCGCGCCCTGGAAGTGCTGGAGAGCAGCGCCCCGGATCAGAAACGCGGGGCCAGCGCAGCTACCCAGATGATGGAAATGCTGATCCAGACCCAGGAAGCCGAGCGCCAGCGGCTGTCACGCGAGATGCACGATGGTCCGGCGCAGGCGCTCTCGAACTTCATCCTGCAGACCGAGATCGCCATGCGCCTGTTTGACGCCGATCCGAAAAAGGCGCGCGAGGAGCTGGCCAATATGAAACAGTCAGCCACCTCCACCTTCAAGCAGGTGAGAAATTTCATCTTTGAGCTGCGGCCGATGATGCTGGATGACCTGGGGCTGGCGCCCACCCTGCGGCGGTATACGGATACCTTCAAGGACCATTCCGGGATTGAGGTGGATTTTGTGATCACAGGCATGGAAAGGCGGTTGGAGTCTTACCAGGAGGTGATGATCTTCCGCACCGTGCAGGATCTGCTGAACAACGCCCAGCGCTACAGCCAGGCCAGCCAGGTGAAGGTTCACCTGGATATGGGTGAGACCATGCTGCGGGTGACGGTGGATGACAATGGGAAGGGTTTTGATGTGCACAACCTGGAGGAGCAGAGCAGCATGGGGTTAAAGCTGCTGCGCGAGCGTGCAGAGCTGCTGGGTGGGTCGGTGGAGGTGGACAGCACGCTGGGGCGGGGCACGCGGGTGAGTTTCCAAATCCCGGCAGCGACGGCGTCGATTGCTCTATAACCTTACAAAACTGTAAGCCGAATTTATGCTGGAAACCATTGCAATTTATGAGAAATATTCTATAATTGTAGATAGAGATTAGGAACTGAAAGGAGGTGAAAAGTCATGTTGTTCGCTCCGAAGGAAAAGGGCCAGGGCCTCGTCGAATATGCGTTAATTCTTGTTTTGGTTGCGATTGTGGTGATCGTTATTCTTACCCTGCTCGGCCCCGCCATTGGTAATGTGTTCAGCACCATCTTGAAGAGCCTGTAACAACCAGTTTCGTGCACTGTGCGGTATAGTGCACCCCAGTAACTTATCTCAGCCGGGCCTTGCAAAACTGCAAGGCCCTTTTCTTGCACTCCGGGACGTATTCTCTTTTCGCATAGTACCCAGGTTGGGTTGACTTTTGCTATAATAGGTGTATGATTACATTGATTACCAACATTAACACACGGAGGCAAGCATGCGTCGTGGGCGGATCTTCTTCTATTTAGCCTTCATTGTGATTCTGGGTCTTGTCGCGGTCTTTCTGGTCTACCAGCGCCTGAATACGGTACCACCGGCGCCCACTGCCAGCGAGATTACTCCCACCCCTGTTGATCTGGTCAATATCGTGGTTTTGACACAACGCCTGGGGCGTGGAGCATTCATCACGGAAGATGTGGTGAAGGATATCCAGATCCCGCGCTCCTTTTCTTTTGAGGGGATGATCTCGGATCGGAATGAAGTGCTCAACCGGCGGGCAAAATTTGACCTGGAGTCGGGGATTCCATTAACCCGGGGGATGCTGGTCAACACGGTGGAGGAACTGTCTACCACCGGCTCTACTGCGTCTTTATCCATCCCGGCTGGTTACGTGGCGGTGGCGGTGCCCCTGAATCGATTGTCCAGCGTGGCTTATGCCCTGCAGCCTGGGGACCATGTCAACGTGATGATGAATATGATGTTTGTGGACATGGACACCGATTTCCAGTCTGAGCTGCCCAACCGGGCTTCCGGGGTGATCGCTCCAGGGCAGGGTACGGCATCCGGGGCAAGCTCCGGTAAGAGCGGACCGGGCGGGGCGCAGGCAGAAGGCAGC